>JBEKJT010000125.1:0-4784 GCA_050011075.1 Thermoplasmata archaeon | reverse complement strand
AGAACTGGGATCCGGGGGCAACCGGCGTACCGCACTTCGCGCAGAATTCGGCGGCCATTCACTCGAGAATCCTGGCTAAGGAAATGGAGCTGTCGCATTCTCCACAAATGAGTCGACCGAAGCGGGGGCGCGGATGCGACTGCCCTCAACGCACCGGAGGCAGGTTCCAATAGGCGGTCTTTCGGCGCCCGGCTGAACTCGAGCGCTCGTGCTGTCATCGCCGAACCGCATTCCCCCACCTAGCGATGGCGCCGCGCGCACTTTCGCGGGGATCCCTGGGAATGTCCATGATCTCGACCAAGGCGGTTCGGGCTAACCAGCGTGGTAGGACCAAGGAAGAGGGACCGGCTCGTGAGGCCAATAGAAGGAGAGTGCGCGGGAAAGACGGCGCCCACGCGTCGGGTCTTTGGCCTCCTTTAGCTGGGCCAACGACTTGAGACGCTCTGCGTCTGCGTCCGGGGGGCGGATGCGACCGATTGTCCCTTCCGTTCCGTTGCCAGGGCCGATTGCTGTGGAATCTTGTCCAGGGAAGCCCAGGTCTTCTCTGCCTTCTGCCAGTGCTCGAGGGCGTGCCCTTCAGGGCGGCCTTCCCGCTCCCAGATACCATAGGCGATGTATCGTATTTCGTCGTTTCGTCCCATTTTTCGTTACCTCTCGCCTATATTAGGCCCTGAATAGGTGATAACCCAATCGCATAGCTGTTACGGCGAGCGATTGCCCCATGGGGCTCCACTGTGGGGGAAAGGCGCGAACTCGCCAGATAGGTGCGGGTTTCGTCGAACCCACATTCCAGGGACAGGGAAACCGTCCTCTTGCAACCACTTTGGCCGTTGGAAAGGGACCGTTTTCCAACGCGTTCCCCCAGTCCCGTCAAGACTTTAACCGGCCTTGGCTTACGTCAAAGTATGGGACGGGAGGAAAGACGAGCCAAGAATCGCGAAGAGGCCAAGCGCGAGCAACGCGCTGAGCGCTCCACACGCGAACCCGGCCCTGACACCTTTCGAAGCATGGCTCAGGAGCGCCCGGAGACGCAGAACGAGACCGCACGTCGCATCTACCGCACGGGCAGCAAGCCCAACCGTCGACGAAAGACGGGACGCCGCGCGAGCGACAAACCACTCAAATGGCGAGAGGGACACCAGTAATCGAGAGGGCCCGGGACCGAGCGCGTGCTTGCGCGCGGGGCCCTGATCTGCGAACTTCGGATAGCCCCGCGCATCCGGGGCACACGAGGTGAAAACCTACCTCAAAGAGTCGGCGGGTCGCGCGACGATGCCTCTTCCCATCCGGAAACCGGCCCCCTTCCAGAGGGTACACGACTCGTTAGGTGCAATTTGGGTCACAACCACCGTCTGTGCAATGCCGAACACATGTTTCAGGTATAGGTGACGGCAGAAGTGGCTGCATGGTCAATTGCCACCACCCACTACGGGTGCGAGTGGCTCGTGTTCGGGAGCAATTAGGGTCGAACTCGGCTTGAATTTGGGTCAGGTTAGGGGAAGAAACTGCTCTTCCTATATGCCTCGGGGTCCGCCTGGCCGAGCACCATGCCGAAAACGAGATTGCTCTGGGTCTTGCCGATAGTGGCCGCCGTGTTGTTCGTCGTGTCGAGCGGGGCCACTGCCCGCACGGTGACGACACCTAACTCCGGGCTCAGCACCGAGCTGACCATCGGAACGCAGGGCGCTGTGTTCACGATGACGAATGCCCCAAGCGGCAACGCGGTAGTGGCGTATCTGGTTGGCCCCGGGGGCTCGCTCATCCCGGCGGGTTCCTTCGCCACCCACGGGAAGGGAACGGGCGTGAGTCTCGCGGATTCGGGCTCGCTCGCGCTCACAGACGACCACCAGTACCTCCTGGTGGTGAACGCGGAGAGCAACACGATCACTGTCTTTCACGTGAACTCTCCTTCGAACCTCGGACCCCTTCTCTCGTTCGTCGACGCGGTCGGTTCGCACGGAACGCTCCCGGTGAGCATTGCGGTGCATGGGCCCCTAGTCTACGTACTGAATGCGGGAACCTCCCTCGTTCCTGGCAACATCTTCGGGTTCTATCTCGCGGACCACGGCCTCCTGTTTCCGCTGCCCGGGTCCAGCCGGTCCCTCAGCACCAGCGCCTCTACCGCGCCGGCGCAGATTGCGTTCGATCCGTCGGGACCGGTCCTGGTGGTTACGGAGAAGAACACGAGCGTGCTGGACAGCTACACCGTCAATTACTGGGGATACGCCTCGGGTCCGACGGTCACGCCCTCCAACGGGCTAACGCCCTACGGGTTCGCATTCGGTCACAATGGGACTTTGATCGTGAGCGATGCGGCGGCGGGGGCCCTGACTTCCTACCTCGTCGCCCCGTCGGGCACCCTTACGGTAGCGACACCCGCGACTCCGGACGGCCAGACGGCGGCCTGTTGGGTAGCGACGGCGGACGGTGGACGGTACGCCTTTACCACAAACGCGCACAGCAACACGATCTCGACGTACGGAGTCGGACTAGGCGGGGCCCTCACTCTCCTCGCGGGAGTCGCCGCCTCTACGGGCCCGGCCGACACGGACATGGCGGTCGGAGGGCACGGCCACTTCCTCTTCGTCTATGACGCCGGTGCCGGTGAGATCCAGGAGTTCGGAATCGGGTCGGGCGCGAGCCTGACACTCCACTACGATGTCTTCGGCCTGCCAGCTACCGCCGAGGGTCTGGCCGCGTTCTGAGTGAGGCTTGCCACTCGGCGAGTGGGAGGGGGAGGTGCGATTGATAAGGAGTGTCTCTCTCTCCCGGGACGCATGTTGAACCCGGGGTTCCGCTCTCTGATGTGGTACCTTCTCCGCGGCACCCGGGGCGGGCCCAATCGTCTGAGGATCCTCGAGGAACTGAGCCAGTCCCCAGCGAACGCGCACCAGCTCTCTTCAACTCTCAACCTTGACTATCGGACGGTGCGACACCACCTTCGCCTCCTCGAGCAAAACGGGGCGGTGGCTCGGCCCGTCGGCGACGCCTATGCTGCGCCGTACGAACTTTCGCCCTACTTGGCTGAACACTTCCAAGACGTGCGCGAAGTCCTGCAATCCCGGCGAGGCCTCGTACCAAGCTCTCGCAGGGCCCACACTTTTCGCCGCGATCCGGGGTCGGTACGATGAGCAGTCCGCTCATGGACGCGAGTGTCGTCCTCGGAGTGATCAGCATCGCCCTTGCCGGTGCGTTGTTTGTCCTCTATCGACGCTTGTATGCCCAGACGCGAACGGGCTTTGGCCTCGCCTTGCTCGTGTTCGCCGCCGCTTTTGTGGTCCAGAGCGGGCTGACCGTCTATTCGTATCTCGCCTCGATGCCCATCATTCCCGATTCGTTCGCACCGTTCCTTTTTGGGATCGGATTGTGCGAGGCCACCGGTCTCGGCGCCGTGGTTTGGACCGCGTCTCGATAAACTGCCGCGGCGCGTGTGCAAGGTGCGTTGCACCCACCTAACTCGCGAACTCTTTCAGGGGGATTCTCTTCGTTCTATCCAAGAAAGTGGATTACCCTCAACGAACGGCTCCGGCCTCGCGTCACATTTCCATTGGGTGTATAGAGTCGCGCGCGTTCTCTCGAAGAAAAATGTCTCCCGAGTCGTTTCAGGGTTGTTTCTTGAGGGAGGAGCGGCCGCTCCTCGACCCTAGGTCTCTGGCGCGGGAAGGATCTCCCCCCATCAATCCTTGCTGAAACGCGCTTGACGGAACGAGGAAGCCCACCATGGGGTATAGATTTCTTGGGGTTTCATGCCGACCCGCGCCGACCAGCGCCACCTGCAACAGAGGAACTGTGACCGGCTCTCGCGCTTGAGGAACTTCACGCCGGCGGAGGCGGCCGACGCCGTCGCCGCGGCGGTCGGCCCGGACACCCCTGTGGAACTCCGATACGTCTCTTGCCTCGGCTCTCGGAGCCTTCGTCGGACGCTCACTGCGAATCAGCTGCGGACCGACCGGAAGTACGCGAAGTGAGCCGCCCGTCCACTGGGCGGGCTAATGTCGCCGAACCACGTGTATGTCCTCGTTACGACCCCGGACGGCCGCAAGATTCCGCTGTACGTGGCCAGCCCTCCGCCGGCAGGTCCGAATCTCGTGCCGTCCGTCGGTCGGCCCGGGATCGAGCTGAAGGGTCTCACGCCCGAACAGATCCAAGCGCTTGGTAAGCTCACACCGGAGCAGATTGCGGCGGTGGCCGGCGCTACCGCAACCACACCGGCCGCTTCCGCGGCGCCGTCGACCGTTCCGGCGCCCCCCGTGGTGACCCCGCGACCAAGGACGCGCGGACAGCTGATCGGCGGGATCATCGGGGCGGTGGTCGCCGTGGCGATCACCGTAGTGCTAATCCTGATGGTGCTGGGGATTCTCAATTTCCAGCTCAGCAGGGTCACTTCACCATTGGCGAAGCCTTGTACGAGTAAGGGAATCTTAGTCAACCCCCTCGCCACAAGACGCTCTGAGCAATCGAGCACGACGCGACTCCTCCGGCAAAGGGCTCCTTTCGGCCGGTCGAAATGGGACGGAACCCGCTCTCAGAACCTTGTAGAGTTACCTCGCAAAGGAGAGAACAACCAAGAGGGACGGGGGTATCGGGGTAAGCATGACGGGAGTCAGGGCCAATACGAAGAGCATCGTCGCAGCCTTGCTCTGCGTTGCGCTGCTGTTGGCAACCTTCCTGGTCCTCGTACCGCGGTCTCAAGCCCTGGCGGCATCGTCGAAACTGGTCACATCCGCAGGGCTCTCTTCCCATTCAAAACCGCGGACTATTACAAGTCCTAAGCCGCAGACCTC
>JBEKJT010000124.1:0-4855 GCA_050011075.1 Thermoplasmata archaeon | reverse complement strand
CCCGAGAGATCTCGGCACTGTTCGAAGAGAGCGCCCGCCATCCGACGAACTGGAAGGAGTTCCGGCGCTACTCCGACCGGGTCTGGGCCGGCGTGGAGGCGACCCTGTCGAAGCTGACGACGCGCGACCTAGGCCGGCGCGTCCGGGCCCCCTGGTTCCCCCGAGGCCGTTACACGGTCGGCGACGCCTTCCTCCAGACCACGCTCGAAGAGGCCCATCACCTCGGGGAGATCATCGGCGCCCTGTGGCAGGACGACCGTGCCTCTCCTCCGATGACCTGGCTCGAGGTGTCGCGGATGCCACGCCGCCGGTCCCGGGTCGCGCGTTAGTCGTCCGCCGTCGACCCGGGTTCGACCCGGGCGAACTCCTCACGCAGTCGCATCCGCCGCCGGGTCCGGTGGTAGGTGATGGCGAACCGGTGCGCCTCGTCCCGGACGGCCCGCAGGAGGAGCATGGGCGCGGCGTTGGGGTTCGGCTTCATGGGCTCGGCACGGTCGGTCCGGTAGACCTCCTCCTCACGCTTAGCGAGGCCGATGGTCGGGATCCGGTCGCCGAGCCCGAGGGCCCCGAGCGACGAGACCGCGGCCGACAGCTGTCCGGCACCCCCGTCGATCAGGAGCAGGTCCGGCAGGATCTCCTCCTCGGCGAGGCGGCGCCGGAAGCGCCGCAGGACGACCTCCGCGACCATCGCGAAATCGTTCGTCCCCTCGACCGAACGGATGCGGTAGCGCCGGTACTCCGAGCGCTTCGCGAGCCCGCGCTCGAAGACGACGACCGACCCGACCGCTTCCGACCCCTGGAAGAGCGAGATGTCGACCCCTTCGATCCGGTTCGGGATCGTCGGGAGCTCGAGCAGGCTCTGGAGGGCGAGCAACACCTCCCGCGGCGCCGGGCGGGCAACGACCTGGTCGACCGTCGCGCGCGCCAGCCGCTCGGCGAGCCGGGCGAGTCCCGCGTACCGACCGATCGGACGGAACTGGACGTCGATCCCGCGGTAGCCGAACAGCTCGTCGAGGGTGGTGTCGATCCCGGCGGGCCGGGGACCGGCGATGTAGAGACGCTCGGGGAGCTCGAACTGCATGCCGTAGTACTGCATCAGGAACTGCCGGAGGACCTCCCCGGGCTCGGGAACGTCGTCCGCTGGGACCGCCACCAGATGCGGCTCGGTCTGTCGGACCTCTCCGTCCTCTACGCGCACGAGGCCGACCGCGACACGGAGCGTCGCGGGGTCGTTGGGGTAGGCGAGCGCGAGGACGTCCACGCGCCCGGAACCCCGGCCGACGACCGACTGGCGCTCCTTGAGGGCGCCCAGGCCCTCGAGCGCGTCGCGCAGGAGGGCGGCCCGCTCGAACTCCTCGCGGGCGGCGGCTCCGCGCATCTCCTCCTCGACGGACGGGCGGACGAGCGCGACGCGGCCCCGCAGGACGTCAATCGCCTTGTCGACCCGCGCCCGGTACTCGTCCCGTCCGATCGCCCCGATGCACGGCGCACTGCAGAGCTTGAGATGGTAGTACAGGCACGCCTCCTTGGGGAGACGGACGCAGCGGCGCAGCTGGAAGAGGTCCGCGAGCAGCCGCTCGACGCCCCGGGCCTCCCGCGCGCTCGTGTACGGCCCGAAGAGAAGCACGCCCGCGCGCCGTCGCGGGCGCCGGACGAGGAGGACCCGGGGAACCTCCTCCCCGACCGTGACCGCGAGGTAGGGGTAGCTCTTGTCGTCCTTCAGCAGGACGTTGTACGGCGGCTGGTACTGCTTGACGAGGCCGGCCTCGAGCAGGAGCGCTTCCCGCTCGCTCGCGGTCGGCACGAACTCGACGCTCGCGCTCTGCGCGAGGATCGTCCCGTCCTTCTCGACCCGGGCCCGCAGGTGGTCGAGGACCCGTCGCCGCAGGCTGCGCGCCTTGCCGACGTAGACGACGTCCCCGCGCGCGGAACGGAACAGGTAGACCCCGGGAACGTCGGGGCCTGAGCGGAATCCCTCGCGGCTCTCCGCCGCGAGCTGGCTCGCCGGGACGAACGAAGGGAGCTCGGGAGGTCGGTCGCCCGTCATGCCCGGGCCCGTGACGCGAGCCGGACCTCGCGCGCGAGGAACGGCGCGAGGAAACGCCCCGTGTACGAGGCCGCCACCCGTGCCACGGCTTCGGGGGTCCCCTGGGCGATCACGTGGCCTCCCGCGTCCCCTCCCTCGGGGCCGAGGTCGATCAACCAGTCGGCCGACTTGAGGACGTCAAGGTTGTGCTCTATGATGACGACCGTGTTGCCGCCGCCGCGTAGCCGGAACAGGACCTGGAGCAGGCGGTCGACGTCGGCGAAATGGAGACCGGTCGTCGGCTCGTCGAGCAAGTAGAGGGTCTTCCCTGTCGGGGGCTTCGCGAGCTCGAAGGCGATCTTAATCCGCTGCGCCTCGCCGCCCGAGAGGGTCGTGGCGCTCTGGCCGAGGCGGATGTAGCCGAGGCCGACGTCCGAGAGCAGGTGAAGGCGCGAGGCGATCCGACGCTGGTGCTCGAAGAAGACGAACGCCTCGTCGACCGTCATGTCGAGGACGTCCGCGACCGTCTTCCCCTTGAACGTCACCTCGAGCGTCTCGGCGTTGAAGCGGCGGCCGCGGCACTCCTCGCAGGCGACGTAGACGTCGGGCAGGAAGTGCATCTCATAGCGGAGGACCCCGTCCCCCTCGCAGGCCTCGCACCGGCCCCCGGCCACGTTGAAACTGAACCGTCCGGGGGCGAATCCGCGGGCCTTCGCCTCGGGGAGGCTCGCGTAGAGCTCCCGTATCGGCGTCATGATCCCGGTGTAGGTCGCGGGGTTCGACCGAGGGGTCCGTCCGATCGGCGATTGGTCGATGAAGAGGACGCGGTCGACCTCGTCGATCCCTTCGATGTAGTCGTGGCGCCCGGGCGTCGCGCGCCCGACGCCGAGGTGGCGCTGCACCGCCTTGTAGAGGATCTCCTCGAGGATCGTCGACTTGCCGCTACCCGAGACCCCCGAAAGCGCGACCAGGAGGCCGAGCGGGATCCGCACGTCGTCCCCCTTCAGGTTCCGCTCGCGCGGTCCATGGATCGTGAGAAAGCGCTGCCCGGGTCGGGCCCGCGTGTCGGGGATCGGGATCGAGCGACGGCCCGACAGGAACTCCGCCGTGAGCGAGCGAGGGGTGCCGGCGATCGCGTCCGGCGGTCCCGAGTAGAGGACTTCTCCGCCGTGCACGCCCGCCCCGGGACCGAGGTCCACGAGCCAGTCCGACTCGCGCATCGTCATCTCGTCGTGCTCGACGACGAGGAGCGTGTTGCCGAGATCGCGCAGCGTCTTCAGGGTCGCGAGGAGCCGGGCGTGGTCTCGGGGATGGAGCCCGATCGATGGTTCGTCGAGGATGTAGAGGACGCCGACCAGCCCCGAACCGATCTGGGTCGCGAGCGCGATGCGTTCCGACTCCCCTCCCGAGAGGGTCCCCGACCCTCGGTCGAGCGTGAGGTAGGTCAGGCCGACGTTCTCGAGGAAACCGAGCCGGGCGCGGATCTCCTTCACGACCTGGCCGACGATCTGCTCGTCGCGGTCGCCGAGCGCGAGACTCCGAAAGATCGTGGCCGCTTCGAGGACGGTCATTCCCGCGATGTCCGCGATCGATCTTCCCTGTACCGTGACCGCGAGGCTCTCGGGCTTCAGGCGCCGGCCCCCGCACGTCCGGCACGGAACGAACGACAGGAACCCGAGGTAGTACTCCTTCGCCCCTTCGCTCTTAGTGGCCTTCCAGCGGCGCTCGACGGCGTTGACGAGACCTTCCTTCAACCACCCCGAGCCCCACCACCATTCGCCGGCACCACCGACCGTGCCGACGTCCTGGTCCGACCCGAACATCATCGCCTTCCAACCCTCGGGCGAGAGCTCGCGGACCGGTCGCCGAGGGTCGTACCCGAAGGCGCGGCCGAACCGGGCGAGCGAGCCCGCGCTCGGGGTCAGGCCCCAGACGGCGATCGCCTTCCCGAGCGGCTTGTCCTTGTTCGGGATGAGCCGGTCGGGCTCGGCGTGCAGGGTCGCCCCGATGCCGAGACACTCGGGGCAGGCGCCCATGGGGTTGTTGAACGAGAACATCCGGGGCGTGAGCTCCTCGACGGAGAACCCGCAGACCGGGCAGGCCCGACGGCTTGAGAACGTCTCCCGCACGCCGCCGGGTCGCCGGAGGACGACCAGGCCGTCCCCGAGCTCCCGCGCGAGCGCGACGGCCTCCGCGAGGCGGCTTTCCTCGTCGGCCGAGACCTCGAAACTATCGACCACGACCTCGACCGTATGCTTCTTGTTCTTCTCGAGCCGAACCTCGGCCCCGGGGAGTCGCACCTCGACGCCGTCCAGGACGAATCGGCGGTAGCCGTTCTTGCGCAGGCGGTCGAGGACGTCCCGGTGTTCCCCCTTCTTCCCCCGGACGACGGGCGCGAGGAGGTCGACCTTCTCTCCCCGGGCCCGGGTCCGGACCGCCTCGACGATGCGGTCGACCGACTGGGGTGCGATCTCCTGTCCGTCGTTCGGACAGTGGGGGATCCCGATCCGCGCGAAGAGCAGGCGCAGGTAATCGTATATCTCGGTCACCGTGCCTACGGTGGAGCGGGGGTTCCGGCTCCCCGAACGCTGTTCGATCGCGATGGACGGGGAGAGGCCTTCGATCGTGTCGACGTCGGGCTTGTCCATCTGGCCCAGGAACTGGCGCGCGTAGGAGGAGAGGCTCTCGATGTACCGGCGCTGTCCCTCGGCGAAGAGAGTGTCGAAGGCGAGCGAGGACTTCCCGGAGCCGCTGACCCCGGTGATCACGATGAACTTGCCCCTCGGGAGGTCGAGTGAGACGTTCTTCAGGTTGTGCTGCCGGGCGCCC
>JBEKJT010000123.1:0-4863 GCA_050011075.1 Thermoplasmata archaeon | reverse complement strand
TCGATCTCGAGGTGGGTGTGGCGCTCCTGGATGAGGTTCCCCGTCGGGAACTCGGCGTGACAGAACCCACACTCGACCATGGCCTGGTCGCGCTTGTCGCCCATCGACATCCAGCGGATGTCGCTACGGCTGAGCGCCTTCTCGCACTTCGGGCAACGGTCGGGGGAAACGTAGGCGTCGATCGCGATGAGGGAGTCCTCCTCCTCCTCGGCGTCGAGCCACTCGATCTTCCCCTGGCGGATGAGGTCGCTGAAGGAGAGCGTGCCGCGGGCGAGCTCGTCCAAGTCGCTGCGCGAGACGCGGGGCACACCGTTCTTGACGACGACGAGCGGGCGTCGCAGGCGGCCGGAGTCGCAGTGGACGATGACCTCGTTCATCTCGTCGTCGTAGCGGACGTTGATCTCGTAGGTCTTGTCGCCGAGCGTCGGCGAGAGCGTGCCGGTCCGGCGGCGTTCGCGGATCTCCCGTACGAGGTCGAGCGGCTGAGAATGGCGACCGACGAGGTTCCCGTTGACGTAGACGCGCGCGGCCCGCCGGCCCTTCGGCGCCGCGGCCTCCTGGAAGACCTCGGGGCCGATCTCGCGGGTGTTGAGGTCGCGCAGGATGAGCGTGACCTCCTCCTCGTCGGCTCCCTCGGAGACATCGACGCAGAGGGCGTAGTTCTTCACGAGGCCGCAGTTCTGGCCCTCGGGGGTCTCGTTCGGGCAGAGGCGTCCCCACTGGGTCGGATGCAGGTCGCGCGCCTCGAAGTGCGGCTGACTGCGGGTGAGCGGGCTCGTGACCCGGCGCAGGTGGCTGATCGTGGACATGTGGCTCGTCCGGTCGAGCACCTGGCTGACGCCGGCGCGGCCCCCGACCCAATTGCCGGTGGCGAGAGCGTGGACGAGCCGCTGGGTCAGCAGGTCGGGCCGGATCGCGCTCGCGATCCGCAGGTCCTTCTTGCGGGCGAACGAGCGCTCGAGCTGGTACTTGAGATCCTTCAGGAGGAGCGAGAAGGCAACGCGGAAGAGGTCCTCCATCAGGTCGCCGGCGAGCTTGAGGCGTTTGTTCGCGTAGTGGTCCTTGTCGTCCTCGCCCCGGACCTTGAGGTGGAGCTCGAGGACGGTTCGAGCCATGCGCGCGAGGTAGAGCGCCTTCTTCAGCCGGTCGCCCTTTGTGTCCCCGAGGTGAGGGAGGAGCGAGCGGTCGAGGATCCCGTCGACCTTGCGCTGACGGTACTCCTTCGCCTGCCCGGTCGCGAACTTCTTCTCGAGGAAGATGAGGGCGTCCTCGGTCGTGAGGATCCCCTCGGGAGGGTAGAGCTTCTTCGAGACGCACTCCTCGAGATTGACGTTCAGGAGGTGCTTCATCGTATGGACGAACGGTTCGTCCAACGGAAGCAGCTCACCGAGGACCGCCTGGAAGATCTCCTCGTCGTTCTTCATCCCGAGGGCCTTCATCAGGACCACGAGCGGGATCTGGCCGCTCGCCGTCGGGACCGAGACCTGGAGGACGCCGTCCTTCTTCTTCTCCACGACCGTGAGCGAGCGGTATCCGCCGCGCTGGCTGAACACCTTCGCGCTCTCGATCGGGGTCCCGTAGCGCTCGTTGTACTCCGCGAAGATCCGGTTCGGCGCGAGGTCCTCGAGGCTGATGATGACCCGCTCCGTGCCGCCGATGATGAAGTAGCCGCCCGGGTCGAGCGGGTCCTCGCCGTACTCGACGAGCTTCGCCCGGTACTCGTCGTCCGAGAGCCAGATCTGATCGTCCTCGGAGATCTTGTAGCGGTTCAGGTTGCACGGGCGACTCTTGACCATGATCGGAAGGTCGCCGATGTGCACGTCCTCGGGAGCGCGCTCGACGCCGTTCTCGACGACCGTGACCTTGAGGTAGATCGGGGCCTGGTAGGTCAGGTTGCGCAGGCGCGCCTCCATCGGGGTCAGGGTCGGCTTCGACCCCACGGGCTCCTTGACGAACGGGGCGCCGATGAAGATCGTGGGCTCGGCCGAGGGGTTGACGGCGCCGCGAGCGTCCCGGCGGCGGCCGACCCGCACGTAAATCGAGCTCTTCGTCTTCTGGACGTCAAGCCGGATGACCCCGCGTTCGGTCGAGTCCTCGCTGACCCGTGCGTCGTCGACGATCCGTTGCATCCGCGAGTTCGGGTTGTCCTTGGTCGGCAGGAAGTCGTTGAAGCTCGCGAGGTGGTGGTTGACGATCGAGCGCTCTCGGAAGAAGCCGTCGACGATTTCTCGCATGGATTCGTTAATCCCCTCCGATCGACGGGACGATCAGCCGGTAGGCAACCGCCATCCCGGCGGTCGCGCTCGGGCGGCGGATCCGCACGAGCCGGCCGAGGAGGTTCTCGCCGGACTCCCGCATCGCTTCGTACTTCGGGTCGGTCTTGAGCCCGGGGTCGGCGACCAGGATCTTCGGCAGGCGCTCGGGGGGCGTGCCGAGCATCTCGAGCACCTTCTTCGATTCCACCTCGGAGAGGATCTCGTGGGGAGGCGCGAGGTGATGGGCGACGAACGGCCGCTTCGGTACCGAGGGTTTCTCCGGTGTTCGCTTGCGCGACCGGCGCTGGGGACTCGGGGTCATGGTGTCACCTGAGGAAGGGAACGGGCCCGGGGGGACGTCCGGAGCGACCGCGCGGGCGCGGGTCGGCTCGATCGAACCCCCGACCACCTGGTTAAAAGCCAGATGCTCTTTGTAGGGCCGGCGGGCGATCCGGCCGGCCAACCTAACTGAGCTACGGGCCCGAATCCGTTCCGGTGTTCTGGGACCCGGGCGGCGTATTTCAGCCTATGCCCAACGGGATTCACGAAAGGCTCTCCAGGCTCGAGATGATCGACCAGATCGCGGTTCGTCCGTGGGTCGGGAGGTTCGGGTCGTTCGCGAGGTCATCGAGGACGTAGACCGCGCTCGCGATCCGCACGTCGAGCGCGACGCGCGGCTTGGCGAGCTCGTCCTTCGCGGACTGCGCCCCCCGACGGACATTGCGCGGCACCGAGGCATCGTCCGCGAGCTGACCCAGCGATTCGACGATACGGTGAAGTGCGGCGAAGTCCGTTGGCCCGTGCATCGGGGCGGGGACCGCCGCGGCGCCGGACGGAGGCGAGGGGCTCGGAGCCGTCATTGACGGTGCATCTCCCCCGATTCCTTGTACGCCGTCACGACGAGCAGTGTCTTCGTCTCGCGGATCCCCCGCACGGCGGGAAGGCGGTGCAGGACGAACTCCTTCAGCTCGTCGTAGTGCGGAAACCGAACCTTGAGAAATATATCGGTGTCACCGGTGACGAGGAAAACGTCCTCGACCTCCACGAACTTCGCGACCTCGCTCGCGACCGTGTCCGCCTCGGAAGTCTCGACCTTGAGGGCGATGAGGGCCACGACGTGCTCGTCACCCCAGACCTTCGTGAACGCGCTCTCGACCGCCCGACTGACCGGCGCTTTTGCCGCCGCTGGTTTCTCCATGATACCCCTCTAAGCGCGGTATGGTCTCCCCGAAAGCGAATGCCCGACTCCCCACGACCTTACGCCGCCGGGGCGGACTCGAACTCCTCTTGGAGGTCGTTGATGACCTGGTCGATCACGGACCCGGCCGTGGGCCCGCGGTACTCGCGGACGCCGCCGGCCTCGCTCGAGATACGGGCGAGGAGGTCGGTCGACCCCCGGAGAAACTCGACACTACAGATGAACTCCTCCATGATGGCCGGCCCCCCACCGCGCCGACCGGCCGAAAAAGGACTGGTATATAGGTTTTCTCGTGGCCTGCAGAGGCGGTCCCGTCCGACGCGGGAGCGACCCGCGGCGCGGGGGGTCGCGAGCCCGGAAACGGCCTCGTTCCGGGTCCGGGATGCCGGCGTCGGGAGCAGGGTTATCTTCTCGCCTCGGTAGACGGGACCGGGGAGCCTGAGTGGGAGCCGACGCCAACCCGGAATCGGTCCGGGTCGAAGTCCGGGTTGAGCTCAAGGCCGGCGTCATGGACGCCGAGGCGGCCAGCATCGAAAAGTCGCTAAGCCTCCTCGGCATCGCATCCGTCCGCCACGTCACGACCGCGCGAATCTACGACCTCGAGTTCTCGGGGGTCACCCCCACCGAGGCCCGGCGTCTCGCCGACGAGGCCGTCGATCGATTGCTCGCGAACCCGGTGATCCATCGCGTGACGGTACGTCCCGCACCGGCCTAGACCCATGGCCGAATGGGCGGACGGCGTCAGCGTAGTTCCGTTCCGCCACGCGCCGGTCGCCGAGCTCGAACGGACCTCGGCCGCCCGCGGCCTCGGATTCAGCGACGCTGAGCTCAGTCGGCTTCGGCAGTATTTCCGTGCCGAGGGCCGGGACCCGACCGACGTCGAGCTCGCCGGCCTCGCGCAGAGCTGGAGCGAGCATTGCAGCTACAAGAGCTCGCGACCGTTCCTGCGCCGGGCCTTCGGCTCGCTGCGTCCTCGGTCGCGGGTCCTTGGCACCGGCGACGCCGGGGTCATGCGGTTCGAGCCAGGGTACGCCTACGCCCTCCGCATCGAGTCGCACAACCATCCATCGGCGGTGGAACCGTACGGAGGAGCGGCGACGGGCATCGGCGGGATCCTTCGGGACGTGCTCGCGGTGGGGGCGAAGCCGATCGCGCTCAGCGACCCGTTGTTCTTCGGACCTCTCGACCGACGCCGGGAAGAGGTACCCCCGGGGGTGAAGGCCCCACGCTACCTCGCCGAGGGTGTCATCGCGGGGATCCGGGACTACGGCAACCGCGTCGGTGTGCCCACCGTCTCGGGAGGGATCTACTTCGACCCGGCGTACGTCGTCAATCCGCTCGTCAACGTCGGCTGCGTCGGATTCCTTCCCCGCCACCGACTACTCCCGAACCGGGCTCGCGCGGTGGGCG
>JBEKJT010000122.1:0-4920 GCA_050011075.1 Thermoplasmata archaeon | reverse complement strand
CCGAGGCCGTAGAGGAGATTCCGCTCGACCGGTCGGCGGGCGAAAAACAGGAGCAGCAGGACAAGAACGACGATCGAATCGAACTGGCCCCAGATTGCCGTGATGACGATCGCATACGGGAAGAACGACCAGAACGAGAGGACGCCTACCGCGACCGGTTCGCGGTCGGTCCAGCGGCGCGCCAACCGGTAGAGGAGGTACGCGCTCGCGACGTCGGCCAGGATCCCCGGTTGCTTTATCAAGAAGTACAGGACGAATCGGTTCCCGCCCCCCACGACGTCCCACAGCCGGTAGATCTCCCCAAGGAGCAGAGGCCAGAAGGGAAGGTAGGCGGCGGCCGGAAGATTCTGCGAGAGGTACGCGAAGCTCACCCCGGGGACGGCGGGCCAGAAGTTGCTGTACGGGTTGGTACCGCGGGAGACCTCGTAGCCGGTCCGGATCCAGGACTCGAGGTCGTACGGCTGCCCGGTCCAGAACGAGAACGCCTCGCGGACGAGCAGCCCGAGAAGCAGGATCGTCCATCCGCGCGAGGAGAGCGCCCAGCCGGAACGACGCGTGCCGCTCACCTCTCTCGGTCTTCGTTCTCGCGGGCGCTCGAGGCTCAGCGGGACGACGGAAGGTGGGAGCCGGTGGAGATCCCTGGCCCCGGGAATGTTGTTTCGATCGACCGTTCGTAATTCCACCGGAGCGCATCGAACTGTTCGGAGGCAAACGCCATCCGTTTCGGCCGGGTGTCCGATTGGAACTGGGAGCCCGATTGTCGTCCGGCGCGTCGTAGTGCGTTACGACGGAGGCCCACCAACTGCAGGTAGGTCGCGAGGAACGGAAATATCGCGAGGTTGGCCAGCCGGACCGGCCAGGGAGCGGGCCGGGCATCCGTCGCGGCAGGGGCCAGCGCCCGCTCCGAGTACAGCCTCGGGACCTCGGCCGCCATCCAGGGGGCGGCCCGCAAGAGCCCCCGATAGTACTCATCGCCTGCGAGGACCTCGGCCGTCAACGCCTCTCGAGCGAACAGGAATCCCTGAGCGCGAGCCCATTCCGTGGGTGCGGCCCGGTCGTCGAGCATGTAGTTGAGGCAGACCGGAGGCTCGGGGTTGGACCGGGACCGTAGCGCTCGAATTCGGAGCCGGAGGTACGCGAAGGCGAGGCACCACCAAAGAGCCCCGGAACGGGTCACGACGAAGAGGTCGAGGTCGGCGTCGGCCTCGGGGTATCCGTACGCCGTCGAGCCCGTGATCGCGATGCACCGGAAGAGCGAACGCACGGGTTCGAGGTCGCGGTTCACGACCTCCCGACCGACCGCACGGAAGCGCTGGGCGCGCCGCTCGCGTTCCGGTAAGCTCTCGGGAATCGACCGGTCCGGAAGTGCTCGATCGCGGTCGAGCCGTGCCAGGCCGGGCCGAGCGGCGAGCCAACTCCTCAGTTCGTCGACGGTCTGAGGGCCCGCGGGTGGGAGCAGTTTCAGCAGGTCCGAGAGCCGAACACCGGTATCGAACTGGGCCGCGGTCCGTAGGATCGTTCGAACCCGGATTTCGAACCCTTCGTTACCGGGAGAGGGAGGGGGGGTGCCCGAGAGGTTTCCCACCGACCGCTCGGCCGTAGAGGCGTGGGTGCGGCCGGGGAACGGCGAACCGGTCGGACGGATCCGTTGCCAGCGAACGTGGTCCTTCCAAGGGACCACGTGGTCCCAGCTCGCGAGGCCCTTCGCGACGATCTCGGCCAAGCCGAGCTGCGCGAGCCGTCGGAAGCCCTGGGGCTCAGAGCGGACCGAACGGCGGACCACATCGAAGGCACGACCGGGGTGGCGCAACGCGTATCGTCCGAGCGTGCTCGGGGCCGCTCCCAGGGCCGACGCAACCTGGTCGTTCCCGTACTGGATGCGGCGGCGCTGGTGGAGATGGTCTCGCATGCGGCCCGGGATCTCGATCCTCGCCCGTGCCTCCGGGGCGTAGAGTCGCCGGCCTCCGTGCTGAGCAAGCCAGACGCCAAAGTACGACCCGTCGTTGATGATCCCCTCGGGGAGCGGTGGCGCGAAGGGAAGGCTCACGAGGAGCAGCTCGTCCGACAGGTGGGCCCCTCCGCCAAGCCGCTGCAGCTCACAGTGGAATTCGTGATGCAAGTTCCACATCGTGCGGAGCGTCGGCGCCCAGCGGCTCGGATGGTCGTGAGGGATCACCGGCCTCCCCATCACCGCGTAGGGGGCGGGCTGGACCATGCCGACCCGGACCAACTCCGCGACCGCTCCCGGCTCGGCCCGCGCGTCGGCGTTGAGCAGGACGAGCGCGTTCCCGTGCGCCCGTTGGAATACTTGGCCGAGGGCGCTGGCCTTCCCCCTCCGTTCCGCTTCGACGAGCACGTTCACGCGGGGGTCCTCGCGGGCGAGCCTCTCGGCGACCTCGACCGTGCCGTCGGTGCAGCCGCTCGCGACGATCCAGAGCGCGTGCCACCACACGCCGCTCGGAAGGTCCTGTTCGAGCAACGAGCGTACCGACGCCTCGAGGTTTCGCTCCTCGTTGTGGGCCACTACTCCGCCCGAAAGGATCGTCGGAGGTTGAGGCCGGGTGGGTCCGCCGAACGGAACGCCGGAAACGTCGGGAAGGTTCCGCGTTGCCTCGACCGCTCCCCCCGCGACGATGGTCCCCTCCGTTCCGTCGAAACCTCGTGTGTCAGGGGGTAGATCCCTCGGACAGGGAACGACGGAATCGTGGAGGCGCGACCACGGGGACGAACGAAACGAGTGCGATCCGTGCAGCGAGCCCGGCCGCCCGGAGCGGGGGAGTTCGGATCGAACCACCGAACCGAGATACACCGACGGGAGGTTCCCCCGTCATCGGGCCGGGACCCCCTGATGGAACAGCGCCGGAGGAACTCCCGAGGTCAGGTCGAGCGACGCGGGGGAATCCGCGCAGCGGTCCTCACGATGTCGCAGGAGCAGGGAGAGTATGAGCAGGGGCCCGGTCCCGTGCGGAAGCTCGAGTCGACGGTCCCACTCGAGTTCGATGGCCGGACCGACCTCGATCCGCTCCATCAGGCCCAGCGTCACGGTTTCTCCTCCTCCACGTACTTTAGGTCAGACGGCCGACGGCGGACCCAGCGGGTGACCGCCGCGATCGCGAGCGTCACCGCCGAGGCACCGACTCCGACAAGGGCGTAGTCAAAGAGGGGGATGCCCAAGAGGGACTGTGAGGAGAGGACGCCGATTTGGGCGACGTACGCCACGGACAGAAACTCGCCGGCGTTCGTCCCGAACCGGAGGGTCACCGACGCATTGGCCGGTTGGACGGAAAGGGAGGGTGTCACGTTCACGGCAATGAAGGAAGCGCTGCCGGAGGACGCCGTGGCCGACTGGGGGATGACGAGTTGTTCCCGCGGTGTCCCCGATGCGTTCGCGACGCTCAGGAGGCGGAGGCTCGCGCCCGCGGCGAGCGCGAGGTGCTCGGTCGAAGAGAACGCCGGAGCAATCGGTAGGAGGAGTTCGAGCGCATCTCCGCTGGCCTGCCAGGTCCAGTTCGAGATCTCGACCTCGAGCTCAACAGAGCTCAGGTTGTCGGAAGGTGCTTCGGTATACGCCGGGAGCACGAAATCGACCCGGACGTCCACCGAGCCGACGACGGCCCCGGTCGGGACGGACCTGACCGGAAGGTGGGCGGAGTACTCGAGGTCGAACGTACTCTCGCCGCTCTGGTTCGTGACGGTCCAGGCCGCTCCGGTCGTGAGGGCCCTGGCCACCGGGGACCCCGCTTCGGAAACTTCCTCGATTAGGCCCACGCTCGCGGATATTCCGGACTGGTTCAATCCGCTCGCCGAAACGGCGACCTCGGGAACTGCGGAACTGAACGAGCATAGGACGACGCCGTTGGTCCACGCGACCGGCGCGGACGACCACGTCGCGCGCGCCGAGGGGGCCGAGACCGCAAGGAGTCCGGCCAGGGCGATCGTAAGAACGACGGCGAGACCGGCGGAGCCGGTTCGCCCCCGTGACGTCGGAGGCCCGTGCGGTCGCGATTCGCTCGCTCCGTCCGACATCAGAAGACCCGAGAGAGGTGGCCTCTCACCCCATTTTTGGTCCAAGGGCGGAATCCGTTGGTCCAAAGCCGACCGTCTCAGGGCCGGAAGAGTTCGGCCCACGTGGATAACAGGCGTTCCACCCACTCGTCCGCGATCCCAGATCGATAGGATACCAAGAGGCGGACGACCCTCTCCTGGTCCTGCACTTCAAAGGTTCTCAGGCGTCCCTGACGGCCAGTGCGAACGAGACCGGTCTCCACCAGGCGGCGAAGATGCACGGAAAGACGGCCAGGGCTCAGCTTGGTCCGGAGTTCAAGGTCGGGCACGGTCGACGACGGGCTTTCGAGGAGGGCGACCAGAACTCGACGGGCGGAGGTCGAACGCGTGAAGCGCAATAGTTGGCGATCCCCGATCGGGATGCTCGCGATGAAGTAGTGGTCCTGATGGCCGCTGCGCTCCCGGTGGATCAGCCCCGCGTCCGTCAATCTATCGAGGTGGTAGACGGTCTCCCCCCAGGCGGTGCCGGCGACGCGCTGCGCCTCTCGCGCGCCGAGCCCCGGCGCCTCGCGGACGGCAACGTAGAGTCGGCGACGCGTGTCGAGGGCGAGCGGGTCGTCCTCCATCGCTCAAGCATGTCGCGGCCAAAGGGTCGAGGCGAGGAGGAGGAGTACCCCGCCCAGCGCGATCCCCAGCACCGGAAGCTGGGCCGCCGTGTACGTCGGCGGGTTTCCCGGCAGCTGCCCCCAGGTCCAGAGCGCCCCGAGGAGGGCGAAGACCAGATTCGCCGTGGCCAAGAGCAGGAAGCGCCCATCTCGCGCCCGAGACCATGCGGCGATGGGGGCCGCGACGTTCACGGTCGAGATCCCGACGATGAGGACAGCGACGAACAGCTCGACCAGGCCCACGGGGCTC
>JBEKJT010000121.1:0-5011 GCA_050011075.1 Thermoplasmata archaeon | reverse complement strand
GCCCATGCCGAACGTGAGCTTCTTCACTGAGTTCGTGCCATTGATGACCATCCAACCGACCCCGACTCCGAGACCCGCCGTGCTGTTGAGCACCAGAACGCTCCCGCTGGCCGGATCGACGACGGCGTCGACCGGGTGCGCGTGAGCCCCCAAGGACGGGTTGGCGATCACCTTGTTCGTGGCTGCGCTGATGATCGTCACATTGGTCGAGTTGAAGTTGGGGACGTAGAGCTTCCCGTTGTCTGGGTCGAACGTCACTCCGTACGGGCTCTTCCCGACGGAGATGGTTGAGTGGGCATGGGTAAGGCTGCTGATCACGCTGATGCTGTTCGATCCCTGATTGGCGATGTATACGTCGAAATTCGTCGGGTCATAGGCGATCCCGTCCGCCTCCTTGCCGATCGGGATCGTGTAGTGGACACTCACCGCCGAGGCCGGAAGGGGGGAAACCGGCGCCGCACCGGCCGGAGCGCTCGCCGGATGGGCCGCGGCGGAAGGCAGGACCGCGAACAGTAGGCCCACGGTGATTCCCATTAGCGCGATTCTTCGAACGCTCATCCAGGTCATGTTCCGGTCCCGAAGGTGAGGCTGGATTGGCGGGGGCATCTTAAACATATGGAATCCCGAATTGCGTCGTTTCCAGTCAAGGCCAAGATGGTTCGAGGGGAGGACCGGGGGAATCTCCGGCCCAACCCTGCCTCCGTGGGGTCGAAGGGGGAATCGTTTCCCTTTTCTTCTCCCGACGGCATGCGGTGGCGATGGACGACTCGGACCCGTGCGATTGGCACGAGGCTGCGATCTTCGGCGGGAAGGACGGGTCCGAGGCGCTTCTGCAGCTGGCCCGAAGTCCGATCGGCGATGAGTGCCAACGTTGCCCTGTCTGCCGGTCGGCCCAGGAGTACGTCGAACGACGACTGGCCGAGAAGGCCGGGCGCGTTCTTCCCCCGAACCAGAACGGTGACGCGGCATGGAAGGAGCTCAGGGCGGCGGTCGATAGCGTTCGGGCCTCTCCTCGCAAGTCCACGTAGGGGGCGGCGAGGCCCGCCCCGCCACGTACCAACGGGGCGGAGGGGCCGCGCACCCTCGTTCAGGTAAAGTGGATCTTCCGAATCGCCGAATGGCCACTGACGATCTCGGTTCCCTTTGCGGGGTGGACCGAGTATCCCGAGACAGGACCCACCACGAACGCATACTCCCCGTTGGGTTCCCAGAAGGTAATCTTCGGTGCGCTCGAATTCTGGGCGTAACCATTCATCATGACCGACCACACCGTGCCGGGGGCGAGGCCCACTTCCTGGAACGTGACCGGGTAGAGAGTGAACGGAAGCAGCGGGTGGAAATCGCCGCCGTTACTGATGGCGCCACCGTTCGTGTACGGGAGCACCCCGTACTGGTTCGCCGGCGACCCGTAATTGGACCAGTAATTGCCTCCTTCTTTGTTCAGGTCGAGGATGCTGCCGTACAGAGCGACCCCGTCGACCATCCTCACGTCGGTCGCGGGCTGGACGGATACGTTCCAGCGGTCGAAGTAGCTCGCGGGCTCGCAGTTGATCTGGCAGGAGAGCGGGTCGTAGGTCGGGGTGATCGCGGGGAACGGCACGGCGAAGTAGTTGTTGTAGATCAAGTCGCCGGATTCCGATTCGTTGACGGCCTGGGTGTAGTTTCCGTAATCGAGCACGTCACTGGGTTGGGTCGCGGCAACCACCGTGGGGAAGAACCAATTTCCCCAGATCGTGTTCACCGTGCCGCCGTAGAGAACGATGGCGTCCCCCTGGTCGAGGAAGGTGGCACCGGCGACCAGATCGTGCGATGAGTTCCAGAACATGACCGAGCCCTCGGGGAACCCGGCAAGGAACCCCGAGAGCCATCCCGAGATCGTTCCGCCGAGAATGCGGACATGGCTCGAATCCCAGAATTGGAGCTGGAGGTTGTTCGAGGTCGGGAGGCCGAAGAGTTCGACATTGCCCAGCATCCAGGACGGGTAGACGATCTGGAACGACGGCGAGGTCACCGAGACGTAGGCGGTCGTTCCGATCAACAGTAGTCCGGGGAAAACCGGGAACTGGAAATCGTTCCACGCGGCGAACTCCGGATCGATGGGGCCGTATTCGTTGTTGTAGAGCGCGAACGGGTTGCCGAGGCTGCCACTGCCGCCCGAGGAGATGCTCGCGAGCTCCCCGTTGCCGAACGCGATGAGGGGCGTATACACTCCCTGGGCGAGGTCGACCTTCGCGGTGAACCCCGGGAACGTGGTCGAATTGCCCGGAGACTTCAAGACGAAGCTACCGGGATCGTGGTCCGCCAGAAGGTATTCGATTCGGTAGGCGCCGCCGTTCGGAACGTAGAAGGTGGTCGTCCCCGTCGGAGACGACGGCACCCACTGCGCTTCGCTCTCGTTTCGAGCGATGCCCGGGTTCACGAACATAAACGTGCTCGCGGGGCTCAGAGTCTGCACTACCTTACGTGCCCCAGAGCTAGGTGATTCGCCCCACAGGCCGTAGAGGAACGAGGGTCCGAGTTCCATGTGGGCGACCGGAGCCGCGCCGGTGTAGGAGACGGTTACCCCGTCGCTCGTCTCGCCGGTCTCGGAACCGGCATCCATCGCGGACGGCACCGGGTCGTACGAGCGAGCCGTAGGATTCCAGGTCGCGATCGAGAGGGTCGCGTCCATCTGATAGAACGATGTCGTGTCTCCGTCGTCGTTCCCGACGACGTCCAGCTCGAGGTCGTTCGGAAGGCCGACCGGGTCCAGCTGCTTGCCGCTGATCTGAAAGACTCCGGCCGGGTACGGATGCTTCGGGATACCGGCCGTTGCGTTGAACACAACGTAATCGTACGACCCCGACGTGGACATCGTGCGGTTCGAGACCGTGTAGTTGAAGTAGACCGCCGGGCGGTCGAAGAGGACGGTGGAGTTCTCGTAGAAAGTGATGGTGAACGGATAATGGATGGTGAAGGTCGGACCGATCGCATAGTAGTACACGGGGGCGTAGAGCGTCCCGTTGGGTCCCGTGGCGTAGAAGACGTTGGGCGAGATGTATGCGTAGTAATTCGAGAAATTCCAGACATTGTCCCCAAAGACGAGCTGTCCGGACGACGGTGTGTAACTGATGAAGTTCTGCATCCAGAACTGTTCCGAAGAGTTGCCGAACAGGGTGATGCCCGTGACGACCGCGTTCAGCTGGATCCCGAACATGTCAGGACCGTCCCCGTCGACGTTGACCGACCTGGCGTTGTTGAGCGTGATCGTGCCCTCAACGCTCGAGGTGTCGAGAACGTACGGAGCGAGCTTTCCCGAGAGGTTCCTGAGCCCGAGGTCAGCCACCCCCATCGGGGCGGGAGCCGAGGCGTAGGTCGGCGCTACCTCTTCTCCCGGGTGCGGAACAGCGGCCGAGAGGTCTGGCAAGTGGATGTCACTCGAGGGAATTCCCGAGCCCTTGAGCTCCTTGAGGATCGACTCCTGACGCTCGGCCCCAGCGGAGGCTGCTGGTCCGGCCGCAGCGCCGGGCAACGGGGCGTTTGCTACGGAAAGAGCCGTCGGCGCTCTCGGGCCGAACGCCGGCGTGCCTACCGAACGTTCCTGACCGATCGCGCCGCCGGCCGAGGCCAGCAGAATGACCACCACGCCGATTGCGAGAACGCTACCAGCGACGCTTCGGAGCATTGGATCCACCGCCGGGGGACCGGAGCGGCGACGGCCATTAAAACTTAGGTACTGTCGACACCCGAGCCTTCTTGGAACCGGCTCGACTGCCCAAGACGCGAGGTAGGTCGGCCCGGTGAGTTCAGGGCTCGAACCAGCTCCCGCCACCGAAGAGGAAGAACAGCGGCAGGACAAAGGCCATTGCCGTCAGAACGATGCCGATCGCGTGGCCCGCCCCCGAGTCCCTTCGGTCTCAGATCGGGGCCGAATGTTGGACAGGAAGGTGGTATTGGATGGGTAAGTGCTCGTCGTCGTAGATGTTGAGGGGGCCGCGGGCCCGGATCGAGCTTGGGTCAGGGCCGAAAGCTGGTCCCGGGGTAAGCCGCTCTAGCGCCTCGATCTGCTCCGCGAGAGTCGGCTCACATCGAGCCGTGACGCGGCGCCAGCTTAGCTGGGAGCGGGATTCTTTTGGCGGAGGCGAGGAAGAGCGGTATCTCTCGCCCGTCACGCGCCACGCACATGGCATATTGGTCGGGGAGGGAGAGGAAGCCCACGGGCGGCTTCGCCGACCATCATGCGTACCATGCGGCTGCCTTCAGCCCCCTGGGCGTCATCTTCCTGCCTCGTCCCCTCTCCCCGTCGCAGTAACGGAAGTGGAGCTCGCCGGGCGCATCGTGGCCCACTGCAGCCGACGCCATCGTAGCCGCCTGGTCCGAGGTAAGGTTTCTCAACCGGGGTCTCTTGTCGCAGGTCCGTCGAGCGAGATGTCGGCGGTCCCCCTTGGTGGTTATGGCCGGTTCGAGAACTGAAGTCGGGGAGCCCAGGTCTGCTGTTTTGGGATGAACGGAAGCTTCCCCGCTGGGCCGGGGGCCCCCCAATCGCAGCGTGGGGGGCGTTCTTGTCCATTCGAGGGGGGTATCCGACGAGGACCTCTTCGCGATCGGCCCTCCTTGGACGGTCCGTGGGCCCATTATCAAACCCTGTTTCAGCGTCCCTGCGACGGCAAAGATGCGGTCTAGCGTCCCGGCAAAATCCGGCCGGCGGCAACGCGCCGAGGGTAGTAGGCGATCCGGCGTTCAGGGCTGGACGGAGATCTTGCCCGAGCGGCCCATCGAGATCTGGAGCTTCCCTCGGAAGTCCCTGACCCAGCCGTCGGTGATGCGGATCTTCTGTCCGACGGTGTAACGCTTCGTGTCCTCTCCCCACAACGTCAGAGTGATCGTCCCGGTCTCGTCCTGGATCGTTGCGTCGGCCACCTGCGAGGCGCCGCGCGAGGTCGTTACGTCCCGAACGGCCGAAATGGCCGTAATCGTGGCGTCAATCGTCGCATTCTGGTTCGCTTGGAGTGAGGCAATCCCTGGCATGACG
>JBEKJT010000120.1:0-6171 GCA_050011075.1 Thermoplasmata archaeon | reverse complement strand
CGAACCGAAACGCCGTCCGCCTCGCCTTGATGTCACGGGACTTCTTGTCGGTCGGTTAGTCAAAGTGGCATTGCACATAGCTTCAGAACATCGAACTCCACACCAGCCACGCTGGAAAACTAGCTCGGAGAGAAAGCTTATGTATCACTTATGAGACATATGTCTCTCAAGTGGTACATGCGATGAAGATTGCAGACGCCCTGGACCCAGTGCTGAGCAGCCCCACAAAGGTGCGGCTCTTGAGAACCCTGTTCGCGCTTCAGGCACGTCGCTGGACTGGTCGTGAACTCGCGAAGGCTGCTCGAGTCTCGACTTCTCAAGCGGCACGCGACCTCCGAGAACTCTCGGATGTAGGTATCCTGCGCTGGGACGTTCTGGGGAGGTCCTACTCTTGGGAGTTGTCTCGGAATCACGTACTCTTCAACCCACTCGCGGATCTGTTCAGGCTAGAGGCGAATCTGAGAACCGAGCTAGTGCGACAGATTGCTGAAGAACTTGAGTCGGAACCTATTCGTCAGGCTAAGCTGTTCGGCTCGGTCGCCCGAGGTGACGAACGGTCTGACAGCGACGTTGACCTGTTCCTGGAGATCAAGGATGCGAGCTGGGCACCCCAGGTCAATCAGGCCTTGGACCGGGTACGGGCACGAATCTGGAGAAGCTTCGGCAACCCGGTAGTACCTCTGGTTTACACTTCGTCGAAGGTCAAGCGTCCCCCCAACCCGGACCTGCTGTCCGCGATTGAACACGAAGGCATTGACGTCAAACTGACCGCGGAGTGAACCAATGCCGCGGATTGAGTCCGTCCCGAAAGGACGCCACGGCGTCTACCTAGATCGTGCAAAGGAGTTCGCACGCCAGATGGACCGGGCGGCCACGGAGAAGGCATGGAGTTCGGTGGGCCTACTGGCGGTACATTCGGTGATTTCCGCTTGCGATGCGCTCACAGTGCATCAGACCGGCCGAAGGTGGAGCGGACAGGGCCATGCCGGAGTCGTAGGGGTTGTAGGATCGTTGAACTTGCCCGACTCCGACACCGCCACTCGAATCCTGAAGTGGGTCACCGTTCGTCTGTCTGAGTAACGTCCGTTGTATCCACTCGCGAGTTGCAAGACGCGGCTGCACTCTCTCTTGTTGGGTGCAAGGTCGGTCGCACCCACTCAATCACGCTGGGCACACGTCGGAGTGGGGATCCAACGGAGCTCGCCATTCCGTCCAGCTAGAGAATCGTTGCAAACCGATCGTCGAATAGACTGGAAATCCCTACCAGCCACATTCACTGTGTCACAGTTCTCGGGGGCATCGCCACCCTACGCCGTGGATTGCCGGTCGGGAGCTTCATGGCCCGCAGCAGCGCGATGAAGCGCGGGTCATCTCGGATAGGATCGAGCAGCTCGCTCTGATATGAATTCCACAGGATCTTGTCCCCTTCTCTGAAGTCCTGCTCGAGCAGCGCGAGCGCCTTCTCCTTTTCTCCCATCAGGGCGTTGAAGAACGCCGAGATTATCCGGGGGGCGTACTCGCGAAACCGTCCCGCCTCCAAGTCGACCAAGAGGGCTCGAGCGTCCTCGGGTCTCCCGAGAAAAGCGAGGACTCCCGAATGGGTCGCTCGAGAAATCAGGTCGGACGCGCCCTCTAGAGGCTTCACCATGTTGATTGCGTCCTCCGTGCGACCGATACGGGCGTAGAAGGTCGCGAGCGTGGCTCGCACCGCCCGACTCTCCGGGGAACTTTCTAACCTAGGAAGGACCCGACCAAGGTTCCAACCCGGAAGTCTTCGCATGGACCCGTCTCCCAGGAGGTCGGTTGAGCCTTTGCAGCTGCGCTGAATCCGTCGATTCGCACCAACGCCGGGCTGCGAATTTGGAAAGGGGTGGGGTTCTCCCATAGACGGTTCCCGACCGCCAGCGTTGATCGCGGTTCCGTCATCGGGCGCGCGCACCGTCATCATTCATGGAGGGGCACATGCGGGCGGTCGGCTTCGGGCATGCCTCTCGTGCGGATCCCGGAGAGCCGGGTGGGCTCTCGTGAAATGTGGTGGGGTCGCTCTCCTACTTCAGCCAAGCCCCGGGGGGTTGGTTGAGTGAGAAGAGGTTACCATCGGGGTCTTTGAAGGTCGCGGCTGTGCCCCATGGATGCTCCAAGGGGGCCTGGACGAACTCTACTCCGCGAGCGTTCAGCTCTTGGTAGATTTTCCGGCAGTCCGCGACCTGCAGAAGGATTGGCGGAGCCTTCCCGGGGGACCAAGTTTTCGACAACTCTTTCTGGGAGGGGTCGACGGCCGAACCGACCTCCCAGAGGGCTACCTCTAGGTCCTGTCCCGTGGGGCCGACCGAGACCCACCGGTCTCCTCCGGGAAGGCTGACTTCGTTCTTCTTCTCGAAACCCACCTTCTCGGTGAAGAATCCGAGCGATCGGGCCTGATTCGTCACTACCAGTGTGATCACCATGATCTTTCCGTCCATCGACTTTCTCCCCTTCAGACCGGCCCGCAGGGCCGTGGGGGCGGGGAACGGCCCTGTGTCTAAGAGAACTGTCCAAAATCCGGACGGTTCTGTAACGGGAGGCTATCGACCGAGCGCTAAGCCCGGTTTCTAAGCACGGACTTGTGTAAGGAGAGGGATTTCCCTCGGGAGCGGCGACCGCCGCAACCAACGGAATGCGTTGATCTCAGTCCCCCAGGAAGGTTCAAAGACCCGTCCGTGGAGGTAGGTGCAACAGCTCTTACGCACGCCGCGCCAAGGACATTACCTCCTCGACCCTACCCGACCGATGTCGAGTTCCGTAACGCCCCCGGCGTTACCGAATCCCTTCGCTCCCCCGACCGACCTAATCATCGTGACGACGCCGTTCGTATCGGGGTATCACGTGACTCGGGTCATTGGTGCGACATTTGGATTGATCGTCCGGTCCCGGGGATTGGGTCAGAACATCGGGGCCTACTTTCGGGCCTGGGCGGGTGGAGAGATCAAGGTGTACACCCAGCTACTCGAACAAGTGCGCCACCAAGCCATCGAGCGACTTGCGGCTCATGCGAAGAGTCTGGGAGCGAATGCGGTCGTCTCTGTCGGCTTCGACACATCCGAGATGGGCGGATCGATGACCGAAGTTCTTGCCTTTGGGACTGCTGTCGTCGTGGAGCGTGATACCTCACCGGCGCAGCCCGTGGCGCTCCATTGAGGTCATCCGCGCGGGTAACAGCCGACGCACGCGAATCGGGAAGAGTGATCCCGATTAGCTTCATAGTCCGATGAGCGTAGCGCGCTTGACGCCCGAGGCGGCCCTTCGAGGCACGGGGACAGTGTTGAGGGATCCGACCGGAACGAAGTTACCTCAATGACCCGACGACCTTCTCGACCGCACGCAGCACTTCTCCGGATCGAGCGGCCTGGGTCATGCGGTTGATATCGTCGTAGAGCGGCCGGTCTTCTTCCAGCGTCTTCACGTTCTTCCGGATGGCCTCGTAGGCCGCTTGGGAGCCTTGGGAGGGTTTCGTAGGAGATCGGAAGTCAAAGGCCTGGGCCGCGGCGATGAGTTCGATCCCAATGATGGACCACGAGTTCTCGATGATCTGCCTCGATTTGATCGCCGAGGTCATGCCCATGGAGACGAAGTCCTCCTGGTCGGCCGCGGCCGGTATGGAACCCGTGGCGGCGGGATGAGCGAGAATGCGGTTCTCCGAGACCAGAGCCCCAGCCGTGTACTGCGTGAGCATGAGCCCCGAGAACATCCCCGCCCCTTTCGTCAAGAAGGCAGGCAATCCCATGGAGAGGTGAGGGTTCAGGAGGCGGTTCGTCCTTCGCTCCGAAAGGACCCCCACGGTGGTGACCACCATTCCCATGAGCTCGAGCGCGAAGGCCATCGGCGTACCCTGGAAATTGGCCCCGGAGAGGACGAGCCCCTCGTCGGGAAAGAAAGTAGGATTGTCGGCCGCATGGTTGAGCTCGATCTCGAGCATGTGTCGCGTCCACGCAAGGGCGTCCTTGGCGGCCCCGACGACCTGGGGGCTGGACCTCAGGGAGTAGGCGTCCTGCACCTTCTTCCCGGGGCGCTTCAAAAGGTCGGAACCTTCCGTGATCTTCCGGATGTTCTCGGCACACGCCTGAGCACCGGGGTAGCCTCTCACGTCATGGACCCGATGGTCGTACGCCTGCATGTTGGCGTTCAGCGCCTCCAGCGTCATCGCCAGGGCGACCTCCTGGGTCTTCAGCCACCGCTCGGCGTCCACGAGCTGGAGGCAGCCCATGCCCGTCATCACGTTGGAGCCGTTGATCGAAGCGAGTCCGTCTCGCTCCTTGAACACGATCGGAGATAGCCCGGCGGCCTTCAACGCCTGGGCGCCCGGCAATCTCTTCCCTTTGTGGAAGGCCTCGCCTTCCCCCAGGAGAACCAAAGCCATCTGTGCCATGGGCGAGAGGTCTCCGCAAGCACCGACCGACCCCTTCTGGCACATGACAGGGTTCACGCCCCGGTTGAGCATCTTCACCATCAGTTGCACGACCTCTCGCCGAATGCCCGAATGGCCCCAGCAGTGGGTGTTCAAGCGCGAGAGCATAGCCGCACGCGCGTCCTCTTCCGCGATCGGGTCTCCGCATCCGGCCACGTGCGAATAGACGAGGTATCTCTGGAATCTCTCCACCTGGTCTTGGCTGAGGACAACCTCGGAGAGTTCGCCAATCCCCGTGTTCACACCATACATGATCTCCTTGGCGACGATCTTGCGATCCAAGAGAGCGCGGCACTTGTTGATGCGGTCCACCGCGTCCTTGCTGATCGAGATCTGTTGCCCGCCCCTCGCTACCTTGACGACATCCTCTGCCTTCAGAGAGTGCCCGTTCAATACTAGCACCATAGAAGTAATCACTCACCTTTCGGGGCTACTCGTCCGCCACGCCGAGCGACCGTATGTAGTTTCGTCGAGGGTCGTTTCTCACCGGGTTAAATCTTCCTCGACCGAAGGCACGGAAACCCTGGAGAGCTATCACCGCAGCCACCCCCCGTCGAACCGGCCACTTCCACTCGCCTCAGCTGCGAACGTTGAAATGAGGAGAGATAGTTCTTGCACTCACCGTTTAAAAATGCCGAGCCATGTCGTCACCTCAACAGACGACTTTCGCTGACGATTGGGATCCGGAGGACCCCTCTTTGCTAACCGCTCCAGAATCACGCCGAGTCGGTTGTTCGGTATAAGTCACGAGTGTCTATACCGCTGTGACGTGAAAGCATCCGTATTCATTGCGACGAGCGTTGACGGTTTCATTGCGAGGCGAGACGGTTCAATAGACTGGCTGCCGACGGCGGGTGGCGAGCCCCACGGCTACGATGAGTTCATGGCCACGGTGGACGCGATTGTCGTCGGCCGGAAGACGCTCGATACCGTGCTGACTTTTGATGCTTGGCCGTACGAAAAGAAGCCGGTGATCGTACTCAGCAACAGTCTGAAAGAAGTGAAAGTGCCGGACGACGCTGTGTGTGAGTTGATGTCCGGCACCCCCCGCGAAATCGTGGAGCGACTTGAGGAACGGGGCGTGAAACATATCTACGTCGATGGTGGAATAACGATTCGGGGATTCTTGGAGGCTGGACTGATCCAGCACTTGACCATCACCCGCGTGCCAGTACTGATCGGGTCTGGAATCCCGTTGTTCGGTGTAATCCCTCATGACATCCGACTCGATCATGTGGCCACCCAGTCGTATTCGAGCGGCTTGGTCAAGAGCGAGTACCGAGTTGTTCCCTGACGGTTCGTCCCCCGCGGTCGCCGGCGTCCGGGGTGACCTGGGCGCGATACCTGACGATGAGTTAGCCGTAATCGCCTATGTGAGACGCGTCAGAGTTTGCAGCCGAATGAAGGGTGACCTTGCGTACCGCGGTCTCTTCGCGCCCAGGGGAAGGTCGTCGTCGCGGGGCAAGGTACACATCGCCCCCGTCCCGCGGGCGATTCCTCGTGGGATCCGCAGAGCAGCGCTGACCGCGCAACAGTCGGTTTCGATCGCGGATGCCCCGTCAATCGCACGGTAGAACTAAGCAGCCGAATGAGCGATGAAATCGAGACAAGCAAGCTTCGGATAACGACACGACCCCCGAGTCATCGGCCCCCACAACGACCGGTCCGCCGAGGTTGGAAGGCGGTGCCTCCCCGGCGCTTTCTGTGACTGCTTCCCCTGCGATTCC
>JBEKJT010000119.1:0-5198 GCA_050011075.1 Thermoplasmata archaeon | reverse complement strand
GCGTGTCGGCCAGCTACGACACCGCGTCACTCTCCCTCGACTCGACGTTCGGACGCCGCTGGGCGATCTTCTTCGCATGAGGCAGCCTCTACGGTCTCGATGCGGCGCGCGGGATTCGGACCCGGATCCTGGAAACGGGAGGGGGTCACCGGGCGTTCCGCAACCCGAACGTGGTCGTGCCGATCTCGGGCGCGGCACTCTTCGACCTCCCGACCCGAGCCGGTCCGATCCCTGACTATCTTCCTCTCGGCTACGAGGCCGCCCGGCGCGCCGACCACGGCCCGGTCGCGGTCGGTCGGGTCGGGGCCGGGGCCGGGGCGACCGTCGGCAAGTACCTGGGTCGCGGCCGCGCCATGCGCGGCGGCATCGGGGCCGCGGCTGACCGGGAGCACGGCTCCGGGGCGGTTGGGGTGTTGGTCGCGGTGAACGCCGTGGGTGCCGTCCGCGACCCTTCCGACGGCCGGTGGGTTGCGGGCGCTCGGGATACGGAGGGGCGGGTGGTTCCCCCTCAAACCGGGGTCCCGGGCCGCGACCGGACCACCGGAACGACCCTCGGGCTCGTGGTCACGGACCTCACGGTGGACCGCCCTTCGCTCGCGCGGATCGCCGCGATGGTCCATACGGGACTTGCGAGCGCCATCGCGCCGTTCCACAGCGCGACGGACGGGGACGTGATCTTCGCGGCCTCGACGGAGAAGGCGAAGGGGACCCGACGCGCCGCCCGGGCGGGGGAGTACGCCGACCGCCTGGGCAGCCGGGCCGCGGCCCTCGCGGTCGCCGCGGTCCTCGGGGCGGTACGGGCCGCGCGGGCCGAGCCTTAGTCGGAAGGTCTGCGGCGCAGCGTAGTACCCCGCAGCCCGCGGATCAGGTCGGCCTTCGTCACAATCCCCTCCAATTGTCCACGGCGGGCGACCAGGACGGCCGGATATCGTCCGAGGAGCCCCGGAAGCAGTTCGGCAGGGAAGCCTTCCTCGACCACGGGATAGGCGGTCTCGAGCACGTCGCGCACGCGCAGTCGGTGCGCGTTCGCCTGGGCCATGGCACGTAGCAGGGCGGATTCCGAGAGCGCGCCCACCACCCTCCCGTCGTCGACGACGGGAAGCTGCGAGAATCCACCGGACCCCATGCGCTGGGCCGCGATGGAGAGCGATGCCGAAGAGTCGACCGAGGTCAGATTGCGGCTCATCAGTTCCGCCACGGTCAGTTTCGGGGCAGCGAGCCCTTCCTGCGCCTCGAGATACCCTAAGATCCTCTGGACGAGCTCGTAGGAGGGTCGTATCTGGCCCCGCTCGATGCGGGAGAGCGTGGCATCGCTCCGTCCGACCGCCTTGGCGAGCTCGCCGAGGGTGATCCCGAGCGCCGCGCGGCGGCGCCGGATCTCCGTGAGAGTGTCCATCCTCCGGGCGACGCCGCGAGAGGATTAAGGGAGTTTGGAAGGGGTCCGGACGACGGGGAGGGCGGGTCCGGGGGGACCGGGAGCCCCCGGGGGCGGGCGGAGGTCCATTGCGAAAGGTAATGGACTCCTTCAACGATGCCCGGTTTCGGTCGTCATGGAGTCCCACCCTCGGCGGATCTCTTGGATCAGCGCTCCGCCCGAGATCTGTACCCTCTGCAAAGAACCCCTCGGCGATCCGGCCGAAACCAGCTCATGGAATGGGAACCCCGCCCATCGGGATTGCGTTCGCATCCACCTGATGCAGCGCGATCCCGCGTTCCGGTCGAGCGAGGAGTCCGAAGAACCGACCGAAGACTCCGGCGAGGGGATCGACGGGGTGCTACCCCGCGATGATGATGAGATTGATTTTGAGTAGATGGTACCGCCGTCCGGTGCGCTTCGCACCGGCGCCGGTAGCCCCTCCGCGTGTCGCTTCGGCCGCTTCGCAATAGCTATGAGGCCCGAGTTGGTGGTAGCCAGACCGCCTGCGGTCAAAAAGTAGGTTACTACATGCCCGAAGTTGTCATCACCTGCGATTGGACGATGATGAGCAACCACCACGGGAAGGAGTTCCTGGGGTTCGGAACGACCACTCCGGCGTACATCTTCCCGGAGTCGGTCTACCGGCGACTCTTCTACCCGCCGATGCCGGTGGACGAGCACGGGTACCCCGCCCAGGCACCCTACGGGATGCGGAAGATCGAGGCATCGCTCATGGACGCGGGAGTCGACGCGCGCATCGTCCATCCGAGCCACCTGGACAAGTACATGCCCGGGGAGGCGAAGTTGCTCCTGATCTCGGGGCATGACTATTTCGGACTCAATCCGCCGAGCTCGACGTTCGGCGGGGTCATGCGCCGGGAGCCGCTCAACTGCGTCAACTTCAAGCGGATGCTCACCCAGACTGCCGTCGTCGAGGCCCGCAAGCGCGGCCTCAAGATCATCGCGGGCGGACCCTGCGCCTGGCAGCTCTCCCCGGCGACCCGCCTGAAGCTGCCGTGGATCCAGGAGTTCCTCGACTCGTTCGGCGGGGTCGATACCGTCGTCGAGGGGGAGAGCGACGTCTTCGTCCGGGAGATAGTCGGGAAGGCCCTGCGGGACGAGTTCCTTCCCCCGCACGTCGTGCTGGGGGCGAAGGAAGCCCCGAAGGTCGAACAGATCTCGTCCATCCGGTTCCCGAGCGTCAACGGCCTCGTCGAGATCGGGCGGGGCTGCTGCCGCGGCTGCTCGTTCTGCTCGGTCACCACCCGGCCTACCCGCTGGTACCCTCTCGAGAAGATCGAGGAGGAGCTCAAGGTCAACGCGAAGATCGGGATCCGTAAGGGGATCCTTCACTCGGACGACGTCTACTTCTACGGTAGCCCGAACGTGATGCCGCACGAGGAGAAGCTCCTCCCGCTGCTCGCGCTCGCGAAGCGTTACTACGAGCAGGTCGGCTGGAGCCACGTGGCCGTGGCCTCGTTGATGACCAAGCCGAAGCTCCTATCGAAATGCGCGGAGGTCCTCCTCGACGAGAAGCAGTCGTGGTGGGGCGTCGAGGTCGGGGTCGAGACCGGCTCCCCCCGGATGATCACGGCCGCGATGCCCGGCAAGGTCGCCCCGTTCAAGGCGTCCCAGTGGCCCGAGCTGGTCGTCCAAGCGGCCGGCCTGATGAACGACAACCACGTGTACCCGGCCTGCACGTTCATCGTCGGACTTCCGCAAGAGACCGAGGACGATGTGGCGCGGACGATCGACCTCATCGACGACCTCTGGGAGTTCAAGGCGATCCTCGTACCGATGTTCTTCGTCCCGCTCGGTCACCTGAAGTCGCGGGACTGGTTCCGCCGCGACCGGCTGAGCCCGCTCCAGGAGGAGCTCCTGAAGCGCGCCCTCACCCACGGTCTGCGCCAGTCGAAGACCATGCTCCGCGACTTCTTCGACTGGGAGGGCAACCACACGCGGGTCTATCGCGGGGCGTTCCGCAGCTTCATCGGTTTCCTCGAGCTCATCGGGAAGATGCACGGCCTCCTGAGCGAACCGACCCGGCCCGGAAAGGCCCTCGCCAACCCGAACAGCACGCCCGAACGACTGCCGATCCCGACCATTCCGGTGCGGGAGTAGACGCCCCGGTGGGTCAGGCCTCGTCGGCCGGGAATTCTCCGACCGGCGGCTCGGCGGGCCGGTGGATCGCGCGCGGGCGGTATTCGGGAAGAGCGACCTCTTCGACCGGCCCCCGCGGGCCGTTCTGTACCTCGAGGGTCGTTTCGCGCCCGTTCCCGTCATAGGCCCTCCAGGACCCCTGGCCGTACGGAGCCCCCAGGATCAGGTGGCGTCGACCCCAGCTGCGAAACAGCCGCAGGTCCGCGTCCGAAGGGTGGAGCGCCCCTGAGGGGTGCGAATGCACCGTCCCGACGACCGAGAGGTCGGCGGGCAGCATGTAGAGGCGAAAGTTCGCGTGCCGTCGGCCGGCGGTGGTCCCCGGCAGGAGGAGGAGCTCCCCGATGACCCCCGGGGGGTCGGCACGCAGGACCCCTCCGAACTCGTTCGGGTAGGCGGAGCGGGCGCTCGCGAGCGCGCTGTCGAGGGCCCGGCGCGTGATCGCCCGCGGGGTGCTGCCGAGCGGCAGCGCCCCCTCGGGGCGCTTACGGTGCGGACGGAAGATTGGCAGAGTGAGGCTCCTCCGAGGACTCCTCGGACCACGGCAGGATCCGCTTGCCGCGCAGCCGGTCGAAGAACCGAGAGCCGAAGCGCACGAACGTCGCCCGGCGGGGGGACCGGTAGACCGTCACCGACGTCCCTGGAGCCAGCGGATGGGATTCCTGGCCGTCCACGATCACGATCGCCCCGGAACCGGCGCCGCCGACCGTGAGCCGAACCGTGCGAAGCGGGTCGACTACGAGCGCCCGAGCCTCCACTCGGAACGGGGCGAGGGTCGTGAGGATGATCGCATCGAGCCCGGGATCGACGATCGGGCCGAGAGCGCTCAGCGAGTACCCGGTGGAGCCGGTCGGGCTCGCGACGATGACCCCGTCGGCCTGGACCCTGCCGACGACCTGGTCGTCGAACGCGAGCTCGAAGACGCCCATCTTTCCGACCTCGCTCGCGTGGAGCACGATCTCGTTGATCGCGTCCGGGAGCGGCTCCGCCCCGATCTGCGCTCCGAGCTTCATCCGGTCCTCGAGGTAGTACCGTCCTTCGAGGAGCCGGTCGATCGCCCGGTCGCACTCGGCCGGGGAATGGGCATCGACCTCGGAGAGCACCCCGACCGTCCCGGCGTTAATCGGCAGGAGAGGGGCGGCCGAACGACGCAGGGCGTAGAGGAACGTCCCATCGCCCCCGATGGCGATGAGCACGTCCGAGCTCAGTTCTTGGATGGGTCCGTGCGGGAGGTCGGGAGCGATCGCGGCGATCTCGTCGCTGAGGAAGAGCTCCGCGTGGGTCCCGATCCGTTCCACCACGCGCCGGGCGAGCGCGACCGCTTCCGGCTTTAGGGGGTTCGCCGTCAGCCCGACCTTCACGGCAGCCCCGCTTCCATCGATCCCGAGAGCATCTTCGGGTCCCCCCAGGCGAACACGCTCGTGCGTCCGTCGGCCGTGAAGGGGAACGACTCGAGGGACCCTCCCCGCGAGTCCGTGACGCCGCCGCCCGCTTCGCAAACGATGCGGTACGCCCCGGCGATGTCGGTCGCCCGAAGGTTGCGGTGCTGGTCCGTGTTCTCGAAGAAGTAGCCGTCCGCGCTCCCCTGGGCGACCATCAGCATCTCGAAGGACGCGCAGCCGAG
>JBEKJT010000118.1:0-5242 GCA_050011075.1 Thermoplasmata archaeon | reverse complement strand
GACCTCTGGTTCGCGACCAGCAAGTAATCCAGGAGAATCGTCTCATCCGAGCGGGGCCACACGGGAAGCGGCGACCTCGTGGGCTCTCTTGCGGGGCCTCCGTCCGCTCCTGTCGATCGATGACCCATCCGCGGTGATCTCCCCTAGGGTCCTTCGGATGTACGCGTGCTCAAAGACATCGCTCAGAGACCGTGGTTGCCGGTCGGCAAAGACCTCGTCCGCGTACCACTTCGACCCAAAGTGAACGAGCGTCATCAGTATGGGCAGGGCGTCCTCCCCCTTCTCGGTGAGTCCCCATCGAGTGTAGTTCCGACGCCGTTCTGCCGCCCGGATGAATCCACCCTGCTCGAGTTCTTTGAGCCGCATCGCCAAGACCCTTTTGGTCAGGCCAGGAGTGATCCGCAGCATTTCGTTGAACCGCTGTTTTCGATAGAGACCGATGTTCCGGAGCACCAAGAGCGCCCACTTGCGCCCGAGGACGTCGAGACTCGCTTTGACAGGGCAGCCCGCGAATTCGATCATCATTTCCGGGGGCAGTTGCCAGTCGGAGTTTCGATTCATGCCGGTATCCTTTCATTCACCTACCCATTCTTATGGTTTCCAATAGATACCTCGCGGACCCGACACCGAACGGAACGACCGAATGCCGAAAGGGAAGAGCGCGGCGAGATCCTCCCGGGCTAGGGCCCCGGCTCGGGTTGACGTCCATTTGGACAGTTGGCTCCGAGAGTTCGGTCCCGAGGGAAACGAGAAGGTCGAGGCCGAGTCGGTCGAGCAACTCCTCGACGTGCTCGAGGGACGCTACCCGCGGCTAAGGTTCAAGGTTCGGGACGAGACCGGGCAGTTGCGTCGGTACGTGCGGGTCTTCGTGGACGGCGAGGACGTCAGCGGGACGACGGGTGTGACCACACCGCTCGCGGGCTCACGGACCATCGATATCCTCCATTCGATCGCGGGGGGGTAAGGAAAGCACGGACATGGTGAAGAACAACAGGATGCGGATACTGGTGGGCACGCGGAAAGGAACCTATGTCATCGAGGGGGACACACGGCGGAAGAACTGGAAGGTGGGACCCGTAGCCCACGCGGGTGGGGAGGTCTACCATGTGGTGGCCGACCCTCGACATCCTGGCGATGTCTACGCCGCCGTGAACAATCCATTCTGGGGCCCAGCGGTTCAGCGTTCTCGCAACTGGGGCAAGACCTGGAAGGAGATCACCACCCCTCTGACGCCGCGGGGGAAGGATCGCAAGCCCGGGATCAATGAGGAAGATCCCACGGCTCCGGTGAAGCGGCCGCTGATGAACTTATGGCACATCGAGCCCGGGCTCCCGAGCGAGCCGAATACTCTCTTCCTCGGGGCCGACCCGCACCTGCTCTTCCGGAGTCCGGACCTAGGATCCACGTGGGAACCGTTCGAAAGCATCAACGACAACCCCGCGAAGAAGGACTGGGCCCCGGGGGCCGGCGGCGCCTGCCTGCACACGATTCTCCTGGACTCTCGCGACGCCCGACGTCTCTATATCGGGATGTCCGCGGTGGGAACTTTCCGGTCGGAGGACGGCGGAAAGAGCTGGAAACCGACCAACAAGGGGGTTTTGGCACCGTTCCTCCCCGACAAGCACCCCGAGACGGGCCAATGCGTCCACAAAGTCGTCGCGGACGCCGCGGACCCCGACACGTTCTATCGGCAGGACCACGGCGGGATGTATGTCTCCCATGACCGGATGGAGAAATGGGTGCGTATCGGAAAACCGCTCGGGGACGACTTCGGGTTCTGCGTTGCGTCGCCTCCATCGGCTCCCGGGAAGGCCTATTTCGTCCGGCTCGACGGAATGGCCCGGGTCACTGGGGAGGGCCACTTCCAGGTGCAGGAGTGGAACGACAAGACCCGCACGTGGCGCAAGCTGCTTCGCCCGAAGGACTTCCCCGGCCACTTCGGGGTGCAGCGCGAAGGGATCGCGACCGACAATCGGGATCCCGCCGGGATCTACGTCGGCACGACCACGGGACAACTGTTCGTCAGCCCGGATGCGGGGAAGAGCTGGAGACTGGTACCGTTCCAGTTCCCCGGCATCCACTCGGTGAGCGTCGCCAACGCTTCCGGTGGCGAGAGTGCGGGCTGATCGACCGAGGCCCTGCGAACGCGAAGAATTCGCGGGTACCGGTACGTAACGGCCGAGGACCGGTCTCTTCGCGGCGAGTCACGGACCCGCGGGGAAAGTGGAGTCCCCTACCGCGAGCTGCGTCCGTGCTGGGGGGCGACAAATCAGATTCAGATGCGCTCGACCGATAGGGAAGCGCACCCGAACGACGCGCGCCCCTCCGGTATTCGGGTCATGGAGTTCGCGGCGGAGGAGCAGGGGTCGGACCCGGCGAGGGATCAACGGGACCGAGTACCTCGAAGGCCCGTTCCACCACCTCGCTCAACGCCGGATGGATGTGCATGCCTTCCCGGATCGGTAGGGAGCTTTGGTCGGGGGTGTACATCAGATCCACTATTTCCTGGAGGAGGATCGCAGCCTCGGGACCTACGATGTGGGCGCCGACGATCCGGTAGGTTCCCTTTTCGACCAGGACCTTCACGAACCCTTCGTGAATCCCCATCGCCCTACCTTTAGCCGTCTTGCTGAAAGGATACCTGCCGACGAGAAGACGGTCCGCGCCCAGTCGTTCGAGAGCTTCCCGCTCTCCTAGACCGACCGCGGCCACCTCGGGTTCGGTGAAGACCGCGTGCGGGACAGCATGATAGTCCGTCCGGCGAGGACGACCCTTGACGAGGTTCTCCTCGAGGACGAAGGCGTCCTGGTTCGCCTTGTGCTTGAAGAGAAAGCGGCCGGTCGCGTCCCCCAGCGCCCAGACTCCGGGTTGGTTCGTCCGGAGGAACTCGTCAACGAGGACCCATCCGTGCGGGTCGGTGGCGATCCCGGCGCGGTCGAGTCGCAGCAGGTCGTTGTTGCTTTCTCGCCCCACGGCCAGCAGGATCCGGTCGACGTCAACGTGGCTCACCGACCCGGTCCTCCGGTCGGAGGTCGTGACCCGACGGTGGTCGTCGGGCAGCACCTGGACGCGAGTGACCTCGTGGGATGTGAGGAGTGTGAGATACCGTCTCAGCGAGGTTTCGACCAGCTGGGAGACCTCAGGTTCCTCGGTCGGGAGGAACCGGGCGTTCCGCCCGATGACCGTGACGAGCGAACCCATCGCAGAGAAGAAGTGTCCGTACTCTGCGGCGATGAAACCGCCGCCCACGATGGCGATGCTTTCGGGAAGCGTCGTGAGCTCGAGAACGGTGTCGCTCGTGAGGTAACCGGATTCGCTGAGACCGGGGATCGCAGGGATGGTGGGACGCGATCCGGTGCAGAGCAGGATCCGTTCGGAACGCAGCTGTTCCGAGCCGACCTGGAGCGTCTTCGGGGCAACGAATTCCGCAGTCCCGTGAAAGTAGTCGATGTTCGAAGCGGTGGACAGATCTTTCCGGATCTGTTCGATGTCAGCACCAATGCTCGCCCGCATTCGCTCCATCACGCCCCGGAAATCGACCCCAACCACCCGAACGTCGACGCCCAGCGCCGGGCCTCGCTCCGCGATCCGCCGAAGGCTCGCTGGGTAGAGGAGGAGCTTCGAGGGAATGCAACCGCGTGTCAGGCAAATCCCACCGGGCTCGTCCTTGTCGATGACGGCAGCCCGTGCTTCGGGATTGCGTTCGAGAAACGGATCCACCACATACATCGCAGATCCGGACCCAACGGCCATGATGTCGTAATTCTTCACGGGCTCGAGTTCCCCATTCCCGAAGGAGCATGAGCGGAATCGCCTACCGAGAGAAAGGAGTTGTGTGTCGTTGACCGGCCGGGTAGGTGCTCTCGAGGATAGTACTGCCTGAGAGAACACGTTGCCCTTCTCGTGCGTCCACTGCAGAACTAGGGATTGCCGGGACGACCAATGCCCGAGCATCTTGACAAGCCGGTAAGCCACATGCCCACCCGCATCACCTTCCGCGAAGGCCGGCGCCCTGCGTGGATTCCCGAGTGATCCCGAGCGCACGTCGCCTTCGGTGGTCTACCGTGTGCGATTTGGAGTCCTGCCCCAGATAAGAACGCCCGTGCTGGGATTCGAACCCAGGTCTGAGGCTCCGCAGGCCTCTAGGATAATCCATTGCAGCGGGCCGGGGAGGATGCCCCGATCCCGTAGCTACCCCACACGGGCATTCGGGTCTCGTTCCGGCGCGCCGAGGAGGGTCGCGTATAAAAGCCCGGGGTCGGCGGTGTCGTGACGCGGACGACACTTTATACCGGACGAAGCTCCCCGGCCCGAGGGAATCCGAGGGCGGTGCCATGTCGGCCAGGAGCGGCACGGACCCTTGGGAGATCCTGCGGGACCTTCCGATGGGCCAGCACCTCGAACTCTCCGACGACCGGGGCCGGACCTGGGTCGGTACGGTGGTACCGCGACACGAGCTCTCGGGAGAACGGATCCTGCCCCTCAAGCTTTCGAACGGATACAACATCGGTGTTCGGGTCGAACCCACGTTCACGTTCCGGCTTCTGGATACCCTTTCCGGCGATCCCTCTCCACCGATCGGAAACGGCTTGCCTCCGCTGCCGATGTCGGGCCGCGAATCGGAGCGGTGGGTCGCCTTGCTCACTACCGGGGGAACGATCGCTTCGCGGGTCGACTACGAGACCGGCGGTGTTCGACCCGTGAAGGAGGAGAGCGAGATCTTGAGATTCTATCCCGAGCTCGAGCGGTCCGGACGGGTCCACATCGTTCCCGTGTTCGACCGCTTGAGCGAGGATCTCGCTCCGGAGGACTGGGCAGTTCTCGCCGAGAAGGTCGTGGAAGCGTTTCGCGCGGGCGCCGAGGGTGTTGTGGTCGCGCACGGTACCGACACGCTCGGATTCACTTCGGCCGCGCTCAGCTTTCTGCTGGGCGAGCTCCCCGGACCGGTCGTCCTGGTCGGGGCGCAGAGGTCACCGGACCGGCCCTCCTCCGATGGGGCGACGAACCTCGCGGCGGCGGTGGAAGTGGCGCGCGACCGGCGAATCGGCGAGGTCGTTGTGGTCATGCACGCCGGACTCTCGGACACGCGCTTTGCGATCCATCGTGGGACCTGGGTGCGGAAGATGCACTCGAGCCGGCGCGACGCGTTCGAGAGCCGCAATGGGCCGCCGCTAGGGATTCTCGAGGACGGCAAGCTCCACCTCGACCTCCCGGTACGGCCGCCTTCCGGGGGACCCGCCCG
>JBEKJT010000117.1:0-5300 GCA_050011075.1 Thermoplasmata archaeon | reverse complement strand
CTTCGTCGGGTTCGACGTCGACCCGGAGTACCTGCGCGTCGCTCGGGAACGGGTACGCCGAGAGCGGTCGGGTCGCGGTCGGGGCTCGGGACCTAGCTCGACGGCGGGGAAGAGGAGCTCTCCGCGTCGAGCGGAGGGGACCACTCCCTCATCGGGGTCCGCTTGACGCCGGCGGCGGCCGCGAAAGCGTTCTTCGTTCCTTCTTTCGCCCGCTTGCCGGCCGTGACCATCGCGTCCCGGGCCGCGCCGGCGGCGCGGGAGGTGCCGGCGCCGATCGCGACGGCGCCGCTCGCGATGCGCCCGGGGATCTTGCGCATCTCCTCGTCCATCGACCGTCCGAGGCGAGAGAAGTCGTCCTGGATCTCGAGGCCGAGGTACTTCGCCTCTTTCGCGGTCACCTGGCCGAGGCGCTCGATCTTATCGTCAAGGTTGGAGAACTCGTTCGCGAAATCGCGCCCGAGGCCGCCGGCCCCCCTCCGCATTTCGGAGAGGTGCTGGCGGAACTGGGCTTGCTCCCGGCTGTCGGACATCGTCGGCCTCGGGCCGAGTACCTCGAGGTCGGGAGATAAAGGTTGACCGCCATCGGAAACGCAGGTCGGCCGGGCGGGCTAACCGCCCATCCGTCGATCGGCGCGACGCCGGCGACCGCGGGCCCGGACGGGGGAGGGGGCCGCGGCCGGAGCGGGGACGGGCGCCCGACTTACGCGACGTTCGACCTCGGTCCCGCGGGCCCACCGCACGAGGAGCTCGATCCCGAGGTTCGCGGGCTCGGTGACCACGAGTTCGCCGCCGAGCGTTCGTGCGATCGCCCGGGCCGCCGGCTCGTACTCCGGATGCTCCGACTTGAGGAGAATGACCGTCGTCTTGAGCGGCGAGACGGTCGCGAGCTCGCGCGCCCGCTCCAGGGCCCGTTCCATCGCGACGTCGAGCTGGCCGCTGCGGACGCGACCGTCGTCGTCGGTGTAGGCCTCGGGAAGGCCGTCCGTGATCAGGTATAGCTCCCGGCGGGAGGAACGGGAGGCGCCGAGCAAGAGGTGCGCCGCGCGCAGCACCTCCGCGGTGTTCGTGAACGCGCCTGCCTTGCACCCCCACAGCTCGACCAGGTCGAGGACCCGAACCTCGTTGTCGAACGCGAGCACGTCGACCGTCGCGTCGGGGTACCGGCGTCGGACCGCGACGTAGAGGGCGAGGAGCGCCTTCTTCGCTGCCTCGAGCTTCTGACCCTCGGCCATGCTCCCCGAGCGGTCGAAGGCCAGCACGACGTGGACTCGCTCGGAGGTCACCTCGCGGTAGATGTAGCTGACCGACTCGTCGATGTGCTTCAGCCCCGCGAGGCGCGCTGCGAGGAGCGAGCCCGAGACATCCAGGTGCGCGACCTCGTCCGGCTGTCGCAGGCGAGCTTTCTCGTAGACCCCGGTCGAACCGCCGCCCTTCAGCGAGAGGCGGATGTCGCCGGGGAGATGGCGGCTCTCCTCTTCGAGCAGGAGCCGCGCGAACCGCTCGACGAGCCCGTAGGTGACGACAAGCTCTCCCGCGTGCTCGGTGACGAACCCTCGCTCCTTGAGCTCGCGCTGGAGTCGGGACTCCTCGCCCGCGCGCACGCGGTTCTCGGTCTCGGACTCGGCCCGCCGCTTCGCCTCGGCCCGCTCCGCCTCGAGCCGTCGGCGCTGGGCCTCCGTGGCCCGTCGCTTCTCGTCCGCCTCCCGTCGCAACGCGCGCTCCCGTTCCTGGAGTGATTGCGTGACCGTCTCGGAGAGCTCGTGGCGCTCGGGCGCGGAGAGCCGGGCGAGCGCGTCCCCGATCTCGGAGGCGCCGATCGTCCGACCTTCCCCGCTTCGGAAGGCGAGGGGCATCGACCGGCCCGGAGACTCGGGTGCGGTCGAGGCGCGCTTTCGCGAGAAGAGACCGCGCAGCCAGGCGATGAGCCGGGCGAACGCCGCTCGCAGCCGGGCAAGGAACCCCGGCGGAGGTGGGGGGCGGTTCCAGGAGGCCGTGGGGAGCAGGAGGGCACTTCGCACGTCGTCCATGAGCTCGGGCGAGAGGCCGGACCACTCGCCGGAGCGGGCCGTCCTGAGTCGATCCTCGAGCGCGGCGATCTCGCGGGCGACCTCTTCGTCGCTCTTGCGCGCGACGACGTCTAGCTCCTCGACGCGGCGGTCGTACTCCCCGGTGACCCGCTCCACGCGACGACGGGCCTGCCGGCGCAGCTGTTCACGCAGGTGTTCGAGTCGCTCGCGGAGCTCCTGGTTGCGGTCCGCTTCCTCCCGGACGAACGCCCGGGCCCCCTCCACACCCTGTTCGGCCAACCTTCGCACGAGGGCACTCGAGTCGAGGGTGTCGAGGAGGTCGTCCGACCCGACGTCGTCCGCGAATTCCGTGCAGTCCGGAAGGGTGAACGGGGAACTAGAGGGGGGCGTCGTCGGCGTCCTCCTCCGGGCAGGAGAAGAGCGAGAACTCCTCCAGGAGTCGGAAGACGCTCACGGCCGCCTCCACCGGGCTGGCGGCCTCACTCGGGCGTTCTCGGTCGCCCACGTAGCGGGCGAACGAGCGGAACTTCGGGAACAGCGGCCCTTCTGCCGCGACCTGAGCCTGCAGCTCCGGGTCGTCCTTGAGCCGGCGGCCCTCCCCGACCAGGCCTTCGGCCTCGCCGGCGTTCTCCTTCAGGACCTCTCGGAAGTACCGACACCAGTAGACGCCCGCGCTGCGCTTGAGCGCCGGGGGAAGATACTGCTCGACGAACTCGGTGACCCGCCGCTCGTTCTGTCGGTAGGAATCGCCGCTGCGGGCTCGGATGCGTCCGCGCATCGCGTGCAGGAGCCCGGCCTTGAGGTCGCCGCTCGCCGGCACCGAGCGGCCGTCCATCGAGGCCATCGCCGCCGTGCGGCTCGCGACGTCCAGGAGCGTGCGGTTCGAGCCGACCTCCCCGATATCCGGGTTCTCCTCGCTCATCCGCAACCGCCAGGCCTCCACGACCCGCACGCCCGCGTCGACCAGGATCTCGGGCACATAGGTGCCGGGGTCATCCGTCCGGCCGATCGCGACGATCTGCCGGTTGTCGGCGTGGCGCTCGTTGTACCCGACGTGCAGGCTGGTCAGACGGTCGGAGAGGGGGTCGTTGATGTTGTCGAGGTCGGAGAGGTTAGAGGTACCGATTGCGACGAACGACCCGGGGAAACTCTCTCGGGACTTCGACGGGGTCACGGTTCCTTCCTGCAGGGCCTGGAGCAGGACGTTCTGGGTGCCGAGGGGTAGCTTGCCGATCTCGTCGACCAGGAGGAAGCCGCGGTTCGCCTGGAGGAGCTTGCCCGGCTCGAGGACGAGCGGGCTCATCGGGTCCCCGACCTCCTCGAGCTTGCGGAGGTTGATGTTGCCGGTGAGGTGGTCCGGGAAGACCTCCGAGCTTCCCTGCAATCGGGCGAAGCCGTAACCCTCGCGCAGGAGGACGAACTCCGCCGGGACCCGGGACGCGTCGACCGTCACCGGGTCGAACCGGGCCGGGTCTGCGTCGGGCGCGAACCGACGCTGGCAGATCGGGCAGGGCGGGAACCGGGCGGCAGCCGCCGGGTCGACCAGGGAGAGGGGGTGGTCCTGCACCGGGCAGTCCTCGACGACCCAGACCCCCTTCGGGAACAGCCCCCAGAGGTCCTTGGCCAGACTGGTCTTGCCCGCACCCGACGGGCCAAAGAAGAGAAGGTGGGAGCCCGAGACAATGCCGGCGACCAGGTCCTCGTACGTGCGGTCGGTCAGGACGGTCCGGGGGAACAGTGCCCGAAGGGCCTCAGTTCGGCCCAGTCCCTGCTTGCGAAGCTCGTCCAGCCGACGGAGGATCTCCGCCCGGAATCGCGCGCCCGGGCTCTCCACGGCCACGTGGGAAGCCCGGAGGTCGGCCGCCGTCGCTCGGGTACCAGGGCGGATGGTGTCGGGCTTCGCCGGGGCCACGACGCGGCGAGTTGGGTGTGAGATATGTAGTTTGCCAAGAGAGCCCCCGAGGAGGCGTCGAGAGGACCCTGGGAGGCGAGCGCCTGCGGCCGTCTGGATGTCCTCTCGACATGGTTAAGTAGCAGGCCCCGGTCCGCGCCCCCGCGAGCGATGGCCGAGAAGGAAGGCGGTGCGAAGAAGACCACCTTGGCACGGACGGTCAAGGACAAGTGGCGGTCGAAGCACTGGTTCAAGGTTCGGGCCCCGGGGCTGTTCCAGCACGTCGAGCTCGGCGAGACCGTCGCGAGCGAACCCGAGCAGATCATCGGTCGGACGCTCGAGACCACACTGCCCGAGCTCTCGGGCGGGGCGGATGCGGCGAAGGCGCACGTCAAGCTCCGGTTCCGGATCGAGCGGCTCTCGGGAGACGGGGTCGCCGAGGCCCGCTTTATCGGCCACGAACTCACTTCCGACTACGTCCGGCGTCTCGCCCGAAGGAAGCGCTCGAAGATCGACCTCGCCCTCACGGTGACGACCAAGGACGGGGTGCAGATCGTCCTGAAGCCGGTCGCGGTCGGGGAACAGCGATTGCAGACCCGCCTGCGCGCGGAACTGCGGCACAAGATCGTTTCGATCCTGACCGAGGAGGCCCAGCTGCGCACCTCCCCCGAGTTCGTTCGGGAGATGCTCGCGGGCGACCTCTCCAAGGTTCTCGCGCATGGCCTGAAGACGCTCTACCCTCTCAAGAAGATCGAGATCCGCCGTTCGGAAGTGCTCGGTACGATCTCGGACGAGGTCTCGACGCCCGAAGCCCCGCCCCTCGCGGAAGGCACGTCGCCGACCCCGCCGGCTCCGGTCGCCGAGGCGGGCGACGGCGGCACGGCGTAGACCCGGAGGGCGCGGAATGGCGCGTCCGGTTCCTGTCGGAGTGGCTCAGCCCGGTAGAGCACGGGACTCATAGCGGGACGCGGACGCGCGTCCCGGGAGAGATCCTGGGGCCGGGGGTTCAAATCCCCCCTCCGACACTTGAAGCGGTTCTTGGCAACGTGAGCCCCGTTCGACGCCCTATTGCCTGGCGAGGGAGATGAGATCACGAGCCAATTCGTCGGGTCTCGTGATCATTGGCCAATGACCGGCGTCGACGATCTTGTGGGGACCCTCGAGCTTCCCCCACTTCCCGGCGACGATCTCATCGACGGGGTCGCCACTGAGACTGCAGAAGATGTACGCCTCCTTCACCAAGTCGTAGTTCTTCGACAGTGTGATGGAGTCGGCGGCTAGTTTAGTCGGCCAAGGAGTGGCCAAGGAAATCATCCGCTGGAGGATCGCGCCCTTAACATCCGGTCCGATGCGACCGATGGTCTCCTCGGTGAGAGGAATCG
>JBEKJT010000116.1:0-5447 GCA_050011075.1 Thermoplasmata archaeon | reverse complement strand
GCCGGAGATTGGATGCCCAGTATCCCAAGGACCTGGCAGCGACGTGCCGTACAACAACGGCAACGATGTACCGTCCAACAACACTTCAGTCGGCTTCGTGGTCGAGCTCGGCGGTTGGAGCGCGATTCCGGGGTCAAATGACTTGTTCTCACTGAACAATTCTCTCCCCCAAGTTCAGATCGGCACGTACATCACTTGCCTCGACGGGTCCGTCTCGTATTCCGCGTGGTATCAAGCCTATCCGTCAGCTGGTGTTCAGATTCCGATGGTCATTGCGCCAGGTGACAACCTTACCGGGTCGATTACCTACAGCTCGGCCACGACGGAGCTTGCTCTGTCACTCACCGATGTAAACGCCACAACGACGCAAGCGTTCTCAATCAATCTTGCTGACTCTGGCAACACTCGCACTTCGGCGGCGTGGCTCGTTGAGCTCGCGTCGCCCACCAATCGCACCCTGGGCACCAATCGTACATTGATGGATTTTGACTCGGTTGGATACAACGTCATGATCACAATCGCGGGGAAAACAATCGGTTTCTCCGGGATACCCTACCCCCACGACTGGGCAAGAATCAACATGTTGATTACTCATCCATGGTCGGGAAAGCCGGTTGGCACCAATGAATTCAAGGCCAAGGCTTGGGCCGAGAGGGGAATCCCCCCCTCGACGGTGGTATGGGAAAACTACGGGCCCTGAGACTCCCTCCCAAAAACTGGTTCCACCTTGAAGTGAATACGCTAAACTCAACGAGTTGCACGCCCTCAAGCGCTGCCCCGTCTGCACGTACATCAATGAGACGATATGGGCCAACGAGACAAACGGATTCCATTTGTCGTCGTACAGTCCTGCAGGTTTGAACATGACTTGTCACTACGACATCGTGTTCTATCTCACGGGGACCATCACCTGTCGGCAATTGTCCGTTCTGCGGGTCGGGAAACGCCACGACGGCCTCCTTCTGCGGTGGGCGCGGTAAGGCTCTCCCGCCTACTTCTGATTAGAGTCCAACCCTTCCGGAAGGGGCACCCTCAGTAGTGCCCAGCCCCTCCGGCGAGTCGTCTCACCTTTGTCTAATGACACCCATTCCGAATCGGGGGTGTTTCGGCACAGCCACGGGAACCCTTCCGGCAGGGAGGTAGGTGGGGCGGTGCGAAACTGCCAAGTTTCGACAAGGGTCTTGGTCGGAAAAGCAAACGGCTCTGACTTGAGGGAGGGTAACTTGAACGGTTCGCGGCCGGATTCGGAGGGAGGGCGACTGGCCCGGGAGGATAGCTTCTTCCGAGAGCTTTGGCAAGGGTCCGTCGAGGATTGGTGCTTTCTTTGTCGTCGTCGGTTGGCTCGGACGAGCCGGCGCGTCCGCGCTGACTTTACCGTCCTCCTCTCTGATTTCCGGATATTTGGGACGCGCTACGCTCATTACAGGTGTACCTGGCGTTTCCTCGAAGAGCACCCCCCCGGCCCTTACAAGAATCGTCGTCCAACCTGGGGCGTCGTAGGTAACGAACCTTGGCAGGTCCCCCCATCCGAAGCGCCGACCCGGAGAATCGGCCCCCAAGCGCCGGCTCGAAAGACCGCGCATTCTCGGAGGGTCGAGGCTAGACGGTGAGCGACTGCCACCTCGAGACTGACGGGGACCTAAATCGTCCCTTTTTGCTCGAGATTCTCCGAACGGTCTTTCCGTTTGCCGCTACGAATAAGCTGTTACCGTCAGCGATCCGACAAACTTGCTATCTGCCTCGGTTGCGAGCCCTACCAAGTAGATTGTGGGCCCGGTCGAAGCCAGTGTGGCGTGGTAGTTGAAGACTACATCGCCGCTCCAGTGAGTTAGCCAACTAATGCCGGTATTGTTGGTGAGATTGCCGTACTGACTCTGATTCATGAGGCCGTATTCCACGGTCGCGTTGGTTTCGCCGCTCACTGAGAAATTCAGCCACGCCGTGGCAACAGTGTCGTTGAAACGAACCCCAAGAGAATAGTAGCTACCATCAGATGGGAGGTTGGCGGAGATGGTCTGAGTCACGGGGAGCCCTGGTCCTTGATACGTTCCCGTCTGAGGGGTGAGGAAGTAGAACGCCGCTCCCGCCGCGATTGCCGCTCCGGCGATGATGACTACGGTAACTATTACAGCCAAAGGAGACCATTTCAAACGCCGCCCTGTACCCCGCCTCTCACCATCCACCGGTGCGATCTCCATCCTGGGACCTTACGGCAACCGTGCGTAAGATAATTGGGGAAGGGATTGTAACAACTTGCCGGACAGGAACCAGTTCCGGAAATCGGACACATTCCGTCGGAACCAGTCCCGAGACCGGGGGATTGAAGGAATGTACAACGGACTGAGAGTAGGCGTCCCCTGACGTGAGTTCCGGATGACAGATTGGTCCGGTCAACGGGCAGGTGATGAGTGGGCGACGGTCATAGGAAAAGAGCTCGGTTGATTCTAAGGGTCGTACCGACGGTCGTTGTGGTGCCAGAATCCCCGGAAATGAACGATTCCCGGAGGGTTCTCGGGCGTTATCTCGAAACTGTAAATGATGACGTACGGGTTTACAGGCTCGGCCCGCAGACCCGCGAGACCTCCGGTCTTTCCGCCCCGGGGCCTATCGGGATTCTCCAACAGCTTGTTGACTTTCTTTTCAGCCCTGGACCGCAACGACCTGTCCTTGCCGCAAGCGTCCCTGAGGTCAGCTTCGAACTCATCGGTGCGATGCGGCCGCCATTGTTGCATGCCGCGACCGCAACCTATTCGAAAAGCGCCTCGACGGATTGAACCGGTCTGCTTTCTTGGGCGAGGAGCCGGCGGGCGCTCGCCGCGGAAATCTCCTTCCTAAATCCGGAGAGCTTCGCGAAATCGAAATCGGCCCCGTAAGGAGTGGCCTCAAAGAATGGGTCAGCGTAAACCTCCGCGATAATTTCGGAGTTGCTATAGGACGAGTACATATCGAGCACTTCGGAGATTGTTTCCCTCGCATCGCGGTCCAGGGTGTCTCCTGGCGCGGAAGGCTTCGCCGAGATGAGAAGCCCGTTCGCACCCACAAGGTCAGGATCTCGAATAGCGGAGAAATTCCTCGAACGATCCCTGACGGTATTGATGACGTCCTTGCTATACGGTCCGTGCTCCCAGCGCCACCAGTTGGCGGGTGTCAGCCGAGTGCTGAAGCGTTCGTAGTATCGGAGCTCCCCGATCCAGAGTAACTTGAGAAGGCGAACTTGGGCCAATCCGTGCGGGTGGCCCTGGGCCACAAGCCATGCCGCCTCCGCTGTAGTGCTGGAATCCCGGGTCGGCAAAAGTCGCTCCCCCTGACCGTTAGACGTCACAGGAGACCTATAGCTTAGTGCCTCTTTATCAAGTCCCTCCTTGCTGTGTAGAGGGACGCCGACACCGTTTTTTCGCGCGCCCTTCTTACACAAGAGAGGAGACTCCGACCAGTCCATTCCCCGGGGCATTCGATTCGCACCGTGTCCGTATCTCCTGGGGATGAGATCACTGCCCCGACTTCGAGGGAACCTCTCTCGGGTCCCTGTGGGCACTTTGGTGCAGTGACCCCGGCCGGGAGTTCCCCTCCGCGCGAACGGTGACCTCCCCCTTCGGTCAGGAGCCGAGGGAACGTGGTTCGTGGAGTGCAGCGTGGGGGATGGCCCCTTTCGAATCCCGGGGGGTGAGCCGCCGTCGTTTCGAAGGGAACCGCCTCCGCGATGGGACCTCCAGTACCAGGGTAGGGCGATCCTGGTCCACCAGGTACGGCAGACGTACTCGAAAGGACTCGCACCCGTAGAGGGCTCGATCGTGAGTGGCCCCTTTCGACCCGGGGGTAACGAACCTTCATTCCGGGGTAACTCCGACGACGACCCGGTCCTTCTCGGTCTCCTCCGTCGGAGGTATTGAGGGGTCGGGTCTGCGGCCCGCGAAGCTGACGAGGAGGCCGAGGACGACAAGAGCGCCCACCTTGAGCGTCGCGTTGAAGAGGTAGGCCTGCTCGGCTCGCGGTAGTTCGGGGTCGAAGATCTGGGGGTATCCGGCCGATACCCACAGGATCCACCCTGCGACGAAGAGGAGGACTGCGAAGAGCAGGGGTTTGCTCGCCCGCCAGAAGCGGACGGTCGACAACGCCAGGGCGATCGCGCTTGCGTTGATGAGCTGGCCTTCGAACTGCTGATTGCCGATCCCTAGACCGCTTCCGATGTTCTGGTAGATGATCTCGAAAAGGGACGTGGCTGCGAACGAAAGGCTGAGCGCGAACACGACCGTCCGCACGTAATCGAGACCGTACCGGATCCGGAACAGCCAGAGCGAGTAGACGAAGAGCAGGAGCGAGCTCGTCCAGGTGTATGGGAAAATGGCACTCGCCCCGGTCTCGAACGTACCCACTCGAACGAGGAACGCGGGGTAAGCAGGGAAGAGACCGACGTTGATGACGAGCCAGGCCAGGACCAGAGGCAGGAACAGCCAATCCTGCCAGGGAGCGGCCCACCGGAACAGTTGCCCGACGCGGGAGACGGGAGGTGGTTCCACCGACCGAGTCGCGGCTCGAGCCTGTTCCTCCTCCATGCGCCCGCTGCCAGAATCACCGAACGAGAGATAGTGCTGGGGATGGCGTGCTGAACTTGGGGGAACGTAATCCACCGTACCGGGTCGGGTCGCGATCTGAGTAGTTTCCCAAGCCCACCGACATCGGAGCTGGACCCGCGTCCTAGGATTCGAAGGGGTTCCTCCGGCGGTCGTGGTGCCCCTATCGGACGCTGCGTCCCGCTCGACAGTCTAAAGGGCTCAGGTTGAATTCGGGAGGAACGTGGAGCAGAACTACGCGGACGTGACGGAGGTCTCACTCGACCGGGAGAGGCGTCGCCTCGAGGTGGTGACCAGCGGGAAGCGGGTGGTCATCGAAGACGTCGACCGTCTCTACGTCCGTCATGTGCCCTGGACCGAAGCGGACGGCACGGTCCGCTTGAACAAGGGCCGCGTCTCCGTCAACGGGAACGTGGCCGCTGCGAAGGATTGACGCCGAGACGAATCGGTCGCTTCGTTCCCGTCGCTGGGCCCTCAGCGGCCCAGCCGACGCCACCGCTCGATCCCGTCACAAAAGAGCCCGATCGCGAGCCCCAGGACGAGGATGGCGAGCAAGGGAAAGAGATACGTCCACCAGTCCGAGAAGCCCCCCGGGATCGTGAATCCCACGCACGTGCCCACCCCGAGAAGAAAACCCCACTCTGGGAACGTGACCGACGGGAGCGGCGAGAACGCCGGGAGATGCGGCACAAGGAAGTCGGGAGGGGGCGACCAGGAGACGCCGGCGCAGGTATAGAACCAGGGAAATGCGGAGAGGACGAAGAAGATCGGGGCAACGTCGAGCGGGACCTGGGCCAACACCGGTCCCACCGAGTTCGGAAGGATGTGGCGCACCAGGAGGTGCCGCGACGTCGCTCCCGAGGCGCGAGCGGCTTC
>JBEKJT010000115.1:0-5460 GCA_050011075.1 Thermoplasmata archaeon | reverse complement strand
GCGGTCGGACTGGTCGCGGCGATCGCCCCGGCCGCGCGCGCGATGCGGTTGCCCGTCGCCGAGGAGCTGAGGGCCCCATGAGACGATCCGGGCGGGGAGGGTCGCTGCGGCACACCCGGCTACAGCTGGTGCTCGCGGTCGCCGCGATCGGCGCGGCCGTGGCGTTGCCGGTGGTGCTCATCAGCGTGGGAGGAGGCGTGGCAGCGCACGAGCTCGCGAACCTTGAGAATGCCGGCTATCAGATCGTCGTGAGCGCCTCGGGACTTCACGGGGTCACCCAGGCCCATGCACTTTCCGACCGGATCCTCGCGTTGCCTTCGGTGACTGCCGCATCGCCGGTCCTGAGCATTGCGATCGATGCCGTCTCCCCGAACGGAAAGCTCTCGCCGGTCCTCGCCGAAGGGGTGATCCCGGCCGAATTCACTCCCACCTTGGGTCCGACCGAGAGCGGTTTGTTCCCCCAGCCGTTGCCGTTGGGCGACCCCAGCGACACCCTCCATTACGCGAACGGCACCTACCGGGGCCCGGCGACCGACGATGTCCTCCTATCGACACCGTATGCTCAAGCGTACGATGTCTCGGTGGGCGACCAGATCCTCCTGAGCCCGAGCACCAATACGACCCTGGGGACCGAGTACATGGTCACGGGGCTGTTCGGAGTGCCTCCCGCCGTCCTCGGACCGACCGGGGCGTTCGCGATCCTGCTTCCGCTCTCCGACCTCCAAGTGATGACCGGTTTCGCGGGGGGCCCCAACGCCACGGTGACCGACGCGGCGGACACGGTCCAGGTCGCAGTGACCGGAGCGGTCGCCGACAACCCCGCGGCGCTCTCGGAGGTCCGAAGCACGGTGCAGGCGCTCGTTCCGTACTACAGCGTCAGCTCGCTCAACCAAGAGGCCCAGCAGCTCCGGTCCGCGAGCGCCGTGCTGACCGGGTTCTATCTCGCACTTTCCTCGGTCGGGCTCACGGTCGGACTCCTGTTCCTCGCGCTCGTTCTTCTGCGCCGCGTGGAGTCGAACCGACGTTCGATCGGGATCCGACGGGCCCTCGGGCTCCCCGGTAGTACGATCGCCGCCGGGATCGCGGCCGAGGGTCTCGGGATCTCGCTCGCCGGGGCCGCCGCGGGACTCGTCGGGGGCTTCCTCTTGGTGGAATCGCTCGCCCGATGGGCGAGCGCGGCGGTGCAGGAGGCCGCCCGGCTCGCTGTCTTCGACCCCGTCATTCTCACCGAGCTCGTCGCCGGGGTCGCGGGACTTTCGCTCCTCGCGAGCGCGCTCGCGACCCGGTCCGCCCTCCGACTCGAGATCACGGAGGCGCTGCGATGAGCGGCGTGCCCTCTCCCGTCGTCGAGCTTCTCCGGGCGTCCCGGACGTATCTCGCCGGAGGCGCGGAGGAGGTTCGAGCGCTGCGGGAGGTCGACCTGAACATCTCCTCGGGGGATTTCGTCTCGGTCGAAGGACCGAGCGGCTGCGGCAAGACGACGTTGCTGAACCTGATCGGGCTGCTCGATAGCCCGACCTCGGGAGACGTCCGATGGGACGGTCGGCCGGTCGGCACCCTCTCCGACCGTGAGCGCGCCCGACTTCGACTTACGGGGGTCGGGTTCATCTTTCAGCGATTCTACCTGCTACCGACCTTGACCGCCCGCGAGAACGTCGAACTTCCGATGCGCGCCCTCGGCGTCGACCGCGCCGAGCGCACCCGCCGGGCCTCGGCGCTGCTCGCCGAAGTGGGGCTCGGCGGGCGCGAGCGGGCGTTCCCCCACCAGCTCTCGGGAGGCGAGGAGCAACGGGTGGCCGTCGCCCGGGCGCTCGCGAACCGGCCCGGGGTGCTCCTCGCGGACGAACCGACCGGCGAGCTCGATTCGGGTAACACGCGAGCGATCCTCGACCTGGTCGAACGCGTCCGCGCGACGCGGAACGCCACGCTCCTGGTCGTGACGCACAATCCCGAGGTCGCAGCTCGGGCGCGCCGCCACCTCACGATGCGCGACGGTACCGTCGTGCGCGACGTCGTCGGAGCGTGAACATGGCGCGGATCGCGATCCTTCTCAACGACCGTTGCCACCCGAAGGAATGCCAGTGGGAGTGCCAGGCCTATTGTCCGCCGGTGCGAATGGGCCAGGAGTGCATCGTCGAGGGTCCGACCGGGCAGCCGATCATCTCGGAGACGCTCTGCATCGGCTGCGGTATCTGTGTCCACAAGTGCCCCTTCGACGCGATCAAGATCCTGAACACGCCCGAGGCCAAGGAGTCCGAGATCGTCCACCGGTACGGGTACAACGGTTTCCGGCTATACCGCCTGCCCGTGCCGCCGCCCAAGGGCATCACGGGCCTCCTCGGACCGAACGGCACCGGTAAGTCGACGGCGCTCCGCCTGCTCGCGGGGCTGGAAGTCCCGAACCTCGGCGACTACACCGAGCCCGGCCGCTGGGAGAAGGTGCTCGAGCACTATCGCGGGACCTCGTTGCGGGCGCATTTCGACCGGGTCGCGAAAGGGGCGCTGCGCAGTGTCGTCAAGCCCCAGTATGTCGACCGACTTGCGGATGAGCCGAAGACGGTCCGCGCCTACGTCGAGGAGAACGGAGGGAAGTCGGCCCCCGTCTTGGACGCGGTCGGCCTCTCGTCGCGGGCCGACCGCAAGCTCGGCGAGCTTTCGGGAGGAGAGCTCCAGCTCGCCGCGATCGCGCGGACGCTGGCGACGGACGCGGACCTCTACCTCATCGACGAGCCGTCGAGCTACCTCGACATCGTCCACCGCCTCCGGATCGCCCGTGTCCTGCGCCGGCTGGGGGAGACGAAGAGCGTGCTGGTCGTGGAACACGACCTCGGACTCCTCGACTATCTGGCCGACGAAGCCCACCTCCTCTACGGAGTGGAGGCCGCCTTCGGGGTGATCAGTCACCCGCTCCCGATGCGCTCGGCGATCAACACGTACCTCACGGGCTACCTCAAGGACGAGAACGTCCGCTTCCGAACGGAGTCGATCCGATTCGTCGCCCATCCGCCGAAGCCACCGGCCCGCCAGAACACCCTGGTCGAGTTCGGCGAGCTCGAGAAGGAGTTCTCCGAGTTCCACCTCTCGGTGAGCGCGGGGACGCTCGCGAAGGGGGAGACGGTGGGCATCGTCGGGCCCAACGCGACCGGAAAGACGACCTTCGTGCGCATGCTGGCCGGGGTCGAGACGCCGACCCGAGGCGTCCCGCCCGCCGACGTGACCGTCAGCTACAAACCGCAGTACCTTCGGGCCGTGCAACCGGCGAGCCTCCGGGAGCGGATGGTGGCTCTTGCGAGCGACCCGACCTTCGACGGGAAGCTCTTCGAGCGCGAGCTCGTTCCCGGGCTCCACCTGGAAGAGGTCCTCGACGTTGCGCTACCGGACCTCTCGGGCGGCGAGCTCCAGAGGGCGGCCGTGGCGCTCGCCCTGGCCCGGCCGGCGACGCTCTACCTTCTAGACGAGCCGTCCGCCTACCTCGACGCGGACGAGCGGATGTCGATGGCGCGCCTGATACGCCGCCAAGTCGAGCGCCAGGCCGTGAGCGCGCTCGTGGTCGACCACGACGTCTACTTCCTCGACCTCGCCTGCGACGAGCTGATGGTCTTCCGTCCCGAGACCGACGACGGGGCTCGGGGCCGTGGTGACGGTCCGTTCCCGATGAGGGAGGGAATGAACCGCCTCCTGAAGACGGTCGACATCACGTTCCGACGCGACGCCGAAACGTTGCGCCCCCGGATCAATCGAGAAGGATCCGTGCTCGACCGGGAGCAGCGGGCCAAGGGAGAGTACTACTACGAAGCCGCCGCGTGACGTGAGAAACAAGGTCCCGGACGGCATTTAGCGCGCCTCCTTAGAGAAGGCGGACATCTGCGCCATTCCTCTTGCCATCCGCTGCTTTTTGACCCCAGTGTGCCGGGGGGTCGTCGTTGGACTTGCGTGCCCGTCACCGGCCTGTGTCTCGTCCGTCGGAGTCCCGACGTCAGGTGAGATTCGACCGAAACTCCCGCGGAGCGCATGCATCCCGACGGGGACGACCGCCCCGCGACACTGAGCCCGACCAGGTTCAACAGTGCTCGCCAGGCATCGGCGATTCCTCCCACCGGGGGTCAGGGCTCGGGCGGGAATCAACGTCGATTTCGCCCGCTACGTCCCTGACCCGGGCGCCGCGTTCGGGGCGGTTGACGGATGGTTCAAGACCCGCTGTGCCTAACGGAGCTCTAAGTCGATGTACGAGTGGGCAGACTGGGCACTTGTGGCCGGGATGGTAGCATTCACCCTATTTACCCTCGTGGCGGCGATCTCCGGGAACAGCCTCGGGATCTTCCTGTACGCTGTAATCGTTGCCATCTGTGGCTACATCTTCGCCGAGCGAGCGAGTAAGAGAAGGCAGACGATAGCTGCGGCGACACGGCCCGGAGCGAACACTCGTTCTCCCTAGGCACCCGGCTCGCTAAGTTCAGGAGCGCTCAAACGGGTCGCCTCTCGTCGGGGGGCTCCTCCCGGCGTACCGGACCCGCTTGTGATCCGTAGGGATTGTCTCCACGACCCTCTCCGCGCGTTTCCGTAGCTAGGGCGCCTCACGACGCATTTCTGCGGGGACACCGACCGGGCGAGCCACATCTTTCCCCGGCGGGCCCATCCCACGAAGCTCCTCGACCTTCGCGGCAATCTCTCCAGTGACTCAGCGGGGTATTCCGACTGGCCGTCCGATCCGTGTTTTTCGCCGTTCGCTCCCAAGCTCGTGCATAACGACTCGGACCCGCTCGAACTTCCTCCCGCTTTCAAAGGACACTGCTGGCAAGATCCCGCGGAGGAGGTCGCGCGCCGCGTGGGGGAACGCGATGAAATCGATGCCGCACGAGACCCGACCCAGACCCGGGCGTCTAGAATGAAGAGGGTCCCTTTCCCGATTACGTTGAAGTGCCCTCACTCCCATGTCGGCCCGTGGCATCCTCCCCACCGGCGTCGGAAACCCCGTTCCGCAGCATCGGCGTGTTTCTCGTGATACTGGGTCTTCTCCTGATGGTAGTCGGGATAGCGGCGATTGCGTACCAAACCTGCCGTACCTTGGGCGTCACAGTCTGCACCACTCCGTATGCCGGGGGCGGGCTCGTGGCCCTGGTCGCAGGAGTGATCGTTCTATCGCTCGGCCTGGTCTTGATGATGCTACGGGGCCCCGTGGTCTCCAACGCCCCCTCCGTCGTCGATCTCGCGCCGCCGGGTCAGTACACACTTCAACCGACCTCCCCGCCCGCGAGCGGACCGGCGGGCACCGCGGACCTGCCGCGCGCGCAGGGTCAGCGCGTTATCACGGTCCCTGCTGTCATGGCATTGAATTCCCCGCCACGGACTGTGGCCGCTGACCGGTACTGTCCGTCGTGCAGCGGAGGAAACGCGAGATCGGCCGAGTTCTGCGACCAGTGCGGGCAGCCACTTCCCCCTCCGCCGTAGGCCATTTCTCGG
>JBEKJT010000114.1:0-5474 GCA_050011075.1 Thermoplasmata archaeon | reverse complement strand
CCATGAAAGAACAACATAGAGGGAGCAACCGATGTACGGAAAGACGATCCGACTGAAGCGCCTGTTTCCCGACCCCCGCCGCCGGCTGTTCTCGGTCCCGCTGGACCATCCGGTGTCGATGGGCCCGATCGACGGCCTCGAGGAACTCGCCCCGCTCGCCATCGAGCTCCAGAACGGAGGTGCCGACCTTCTTATTGTCACGAAAGGGGCGGTCCGAGAGGTCACTCCCGTGCTCGACCCGAGGACCTGGCTCGGCATCCACGTCTCGGCCTCCACGAGCCTCGGAACGACCTCGAACCTGAAGGTCCTGGTGGGCACCGCCGAAGAGGCTGTGAGCCTCGGTGCGGACCTGCTTTCCATCCAAGTGAACTTCGGTGTCCCCGAGGAACCCGACATGCTGCGGGACCTCGGGGTCGCGGTGGACCAGTGCCGCCGGCTCGGGTTGCCGCTCCTCTGCATGGCCTACGTGAAGAAGGCGAACGGAGGGACGCCGGACGAACTCCGCCACGCCGCGCGGGCCGCGGCGGACACCGGGGCGGACATCGTGAAGACGAGCTACCCCGGCTCGCGCGAAGAGTTCGCGAAGCTCTGCCGGACGACCCCGGTCCCGGTGCTCATCGGAGGCGGGGTCCGTCTCGACCAGGAGGAGGAGTTCCTTCGCATCGTCGCCGACTGTGTCGCGGCGGGGGGTGGCGGCATCTGCATCGGAAGGAACCTGTTCCAGCGACGTCCGGTCGAACCGCTCGCTCGTCGGATCGCGTCGATCCTCCATGGGGAGACCTAGGCGGGGACCAACATGACGCGGGAGCGGGTCGCGATCGCGCCAGTCGCCACGGATGCGGCGACCTTCGAATCGATCGTGGACCGAGCTCGGCGCCGCGGCTTCCGCCGTTTCGTCGTCGACACCCGCACTCCGTTCACGCCCGAAGTGGGCGAGGAGCTCCTCCGCCGCGACGGTGACCGGATCCTGGTGAACGAGAGCGGAGCCGGGCCGATCCCGATCGTTTCGGTGGGGGACGAAGCCGGACTGGCCCGAGCCGTCCGGGAGGTCGCGCCCGGAGCCGTGCTCGTGATCGAATGGTCGGGCGACCGGGTCATCCCCCTCGAGAACGCGGTCGCAGCCCGGGGTCGTCGCTTCGAATTGTGGGCTTACGCTCGATCGCCGGCCGAGGTACCGGCCGCGCTAGGCGCCCTTGAGCACGGCGCGGACCACGTCATCGTTGAAGCGCACCTCCCCTCCGACATCGACACGCTCGAGGCCGTGGTGGAAGGTCCCCTACCGGCCGGGCTTGACTGGACCCTCGTCCCGGTCACGACGGTCCGACCGGTCGGCATTGGCGACCGGGTCATCGTCGATACGACGTCGCTCTTGACCTCGGCCGAAGGCATGCTTGTGGGGAGCGCCGCCGCCTTCCTGTTCCACGTGGCCAGCGAGGCGGTGGGCTCGAAGTTCAGCCGACCCCGTCCGTTCCGCGTCAATGCCGGTTCCGCCCATTCCTACGTGCTGATGGCCGATGGGTCGACTCGCTACCTGGCCGAACTCGGCCCGGGAGACGCGGTGCTGGTGACGGAGCCCCGCGCCCGGGCCCGGTCGGTCCGGGTCGGGCGGATCAAGATCGAACGGCGCCCTCTCGTCGTGGTCGCGACCGTAGATGAGAGCGTCCAGAGAACGATCTTCCTTCAGGAAGCGGAGACCGTCCGCGTCTCGACCGAGAACGGTAGGGTCGCCACGACCGAACTCGGGGCTGGCGCCCGGGTCTTTGGTGTTCGACTTCCGGCCGCACGCCATCTGGGCCACGCGGTCGAGGAAACGATCGAGGAACGATGACACGGGGGTCAGCGCCCGGGATCGTCGTTTCCCTGCCCGCCCGGTCGCTCGGTGAGTTCCGCGACCAGGTCGTCCAGGCCCTGGAGGCGGGGGCGGACCTCGCGGAGGTCCGATTCGACCGCTGGACCCCGGCCGAACGGAGCCGCGCCTCGGCCCTATTCCCTTCTCCGCTCCCGCTGATCGCCACACTTCGGTCGAAGGCCGAAGGGGGTGAAGGACCCGACGACCCGAGCGAGCGTTCCAGGATCCTGGTCGAACTGGGACGGCTCCCCTTCCGCTGGATCGACCTGGAGGTCGCACGGGACGCCCCGGAGCTCCTGCCCTTTCCCTCGGAGAACACTGGCGGGATACTCTCGACCCACCGGTTGGCTCCCGTCGAACCCGCCGAGTGGTCCGCGCTCCTTCGGGAACCCCCGGTCCCCGGGACCATCCGCAAAGTGGTCGTGAAAGCCACCGTCGGGTCCCTGCTCCGCGAACTCCTGCCGTGCCTGCCACCCCCGGGAGAGACTGCCCTGGTCGCGATGACCACCGGCTCGTCCGGCCCGCTCCTCCGAGCATGGGCACGGCGCCTCGGTTTCCCCCTGGTCTTCGCCTCCCTCCCCGAGCGGGGCCTTCCTGGCCCGCCGAGCGCACCGGTAGAGCCGGCGCAAATCCCGATCGACCAGCTCCGCCCATTCCTCGCGGAACCGGAGGGCGTGCCGCTCTTCGGCCTCGCGGGCCACCCCGTATCCCATTCGCGGAGTCCCTCCCTGCACGCCCGTTGGATGCAGCGTACCGGACGGACCGGGCTGTACGTCGCGCTCGATTTTGGGAGCGAGGAGGAGTTCGTCGAGTCGCTCGCGCCTCTCGCCGAGTGGGGATTCCGAGGTTTCAACGTAACCCACCCGTTCAAGGCCGTGGCCCTCGAAGCGGCGACCGAAGTCGGCCCGGGGGCGGTGACGTGCGGCGTTGCGAATTGCCTCACGTTCCGGGACGAGAACGTCGAGGCGGAGAACACCGACCTCGTTGCCATCCTTCGCCGGCTCGAAGAGCTCCGGCGGACCGGCCGCTGGGACGGACAGCGGGTCTCCGTGGTCGGCGGCGGCGGCTCGGCGCGTGCGACTCTCGCTGCGGCCCGCGCCTTGGGGGTCGACCGCCGGGTCTATGGACGGAACGCCGCACGGATCGGGGAACTGGCCCAGGAGTTCGATGCCCGGACCGGTCCGCTCGCCGCCGCTTCCCCGGACCGCCTCGTCGTCCATGCGACCCAGGTCGGGCGTTCCGGGGTCGGCCCTCTCGAGTTTCCCATCGAGCGACTCATCGCCCCGGGGACTCACGTCATCGACTGGGTCTACAACCCCGAACTCCCCACGGTGCGCGAGACCGTTACCCGCGCGGGGGGCACCTACGAGGACGGCACGCGTTTGCTCGTCTACCAGGCCGCCTCGAGCTTCGGCCTGTGGTGGGGAGAGGAACCGGACGCCGAGGAGCTCGCCCGGACCCTACGGGAGGAAGGATGCACGGAATAGGCCGGGCGTCCGCCGCCATCACCATCGTCAACGCCCTGCCGACGGGCGTCGGTTGCGCGGTGGGGATCGGGCTCTACGCGACGGCGGAGGTCCACGTTCGCCCGACGCGCAAGCTGCACCGCCCGACGCTCGAGATCCCGGCCGAAACGCGAACCCCGCTCGTCGAAGAGGCGCTTCGGTCGGGGCTGGCTCGATACTTCCCATCGCTGCCGTCCGACGCCACGCTCGCCCTGCACTCGGAGATCCCGGTCGCGCGGGGCCTGAAAAGCTCAAGCGCCGTAGCCTGCGCCGTTCTGAGCGCGGTCGCACAGGCCGCGGATGCTGCCGCGTCTCCGATCGAGATCGCCCGGCTCTCGGCGGACGTCGCCCAGGAAACGGGAGTGAGCGCCACCGGCGCGCTCGACGATGCTCTCGCCGGCCTTTCGCCGGGGTTCGTCCTGACCGACAACCATCGAAGGACATTGCTGCGGGAGGGCCCGGTCGATTCGGGTTGGGAGGTCGCGCTCTTCGTTCCCCCTACCTCCCATCGGCCCTCGCCCGAGTGGAGCGCCGCGTTCCGTGCCCGGTTCGACGAGGGAGCAGTTGCGGTCGCCGCGGCGCGAGAGGGCGACTGGTGGGCCGCGATGCATCGCAACACCGAGCTCGTGGAGAGCGTAATGGGCTACCCGTACGCGGCGCTTCGTCAGAAACTGCGCGACGAAGGCGCCCTCGCGGTCGGGGTGAGCGGGCTCGGACCCACGCTGGCCGCGGTCGCGCCCCGAGACCGGATCGAGGGAATCCTTGACGCCCTCCCGGTCGACGGCGGCCTCCGGTTGCGCGTTCCGTTCTGTGAGACTCGCGAGATCACGGCGGGAGGCCTGAAATGACGGTGGTTCGCATTCGGCCGGGCGTCGCAACGGGCCGCCTTCGTGCCCCTCCCTCGAAAAGCTACACTCACCGCGCGATCGTCGCGGGCCACCTGGCTCAGCGCGCGTACCGCATCGACCGCCCGCTCGATGCAGACGACACACGGGCCACGGCCCGATCCGTCGCTCTCCTCAACACCGCGGTGCGGCGGCATCGGAACCACTGGGACCTGCGTCCACGAGCGCGAACGCCGCGGCCGGGACCGGTCGAGATCGACTGCGAGGAATCGGGCACTACCCTCCGATTCGCCTCCGCGATCGCAGCCAAGGAGGACCGACCCGTCACGTTCGTGGGCCGCGGTCGCCTGCCGAGCCGACCCATGCAACGACTCTGGGGCGCGCTTACGGAACTCGGCGCGAGCTGTCGTTTCCGTTCCGGAACGGCGGGCCTGCCCGTCACGATCCAGGGCCCGGTCCACGGCGGAACGATTTCGCTCGATGTCTCCGAGAGCTCCCAGTTCGCCTCGGCCCTCCTCCTGGTACTCCCCACGCTTCCCGAGGACTCGACGCTGACACTGCTCGGACGCCTCGTCTCCCGACCCTACATGGAAGCCACTCTCGCGGTCCTCTCCTACCATCGGGTCCGCGTGGAACGCAACGGCCGCAGATTCCACATTCCGGGAAACCAGGAATACCGCGGGTCGCGCTTCCCGGTCCCGGGGGATGCCTCCTCGTCCGCGTACTTCTGGGTTGCCGCCGCCCTCACCGGAGGTCATGTCCGAATCGACGGTCTTCCGTCCCGCTGGCCGCAGGCGGACCTCGTCGTGCTGGACCTTCTGGAGAGCGCGGGAGCGGAGGTACACCGAACTCCCTCGGGAGCGACCGTGCGCCCCGGGGCGCTTCGTCCGTTCCGGATAGACCTCACCGACGCGCCGGACCTCTACCCCCTCGCGGGAGTGGTCGCGGCCGCAATCCCCGGACGAAGCGAGATCCGCGGCGCATCGCACGTCGTGGCGAAGGAGTCCGACCGACGCGCCGGGACCCGTCGGCTCGCCCGCGCGCTCGGCGCCCGGGTCACCACCTCGACCCAAGGTCTCGTGGTCGAGGGAACGCGGCGCCTGAAACCGTTCTCGCTCCGAGGGGAGCTCGACCACCGAATGGTCATGAGCGCCGCGGTCGGAGCGCTCGCGAGCTCGGGTCCCTGCACGATCGAGGACGGGAACGCGGTGGGCAAGTCGTTCCCGGAGTTCTGGGACGCCCTGCGTCGCGTGGCGGAGGGAGTGGTGGCTCCGT
>JBEKJT010000113.1:0-5627 GCA_050011075.1 Thermoplasmata archaeon | reverse complement strand
CCGAAATGCGCGACTGGGACCCCGAACGGCTCTTCCCCCTTCAGGCCCGGCAGGGCCTTCCGCTCCCATTCGTCGAGGTCCGCCTGCGCACCGATGCAGGTGACCTCCCATGGGACGGCAAGACGGTCGGGGAACTCCAGCTGCGCGGTCCGTGGGTGGCCCGTGGGTACTACGAGGACCCCGAAACCAGGGGAAAGTGGACTGAGGACGGTTGGTTGCGTACCGGCGATGTAGCTACCATCGATGCGGAAGGGTCCATCGAACTGGTCGACCGGTTGAAGGACCTCGTGAAGTCGGGCGGTGAGTGGATCAGCTCGGTCGCCCTCGAGAACGCGCTCGTGGGGCACCCGGGCATCCGCGAGGCGGCGGTCATCGCGGTCCCGCACCCGAAGTGGGGCGAACGCCCCGTGGCATTCGTCGTGCCCCGAGAAGGCGTGACCCTAGCCGAGCCGGAACTGCGAGGGCTCCTCGAGGCCCGCTTTCCGAAGTGGTGGATCCCGGACGAGTTCCGGTTCGTCGTGACCCTGCCGAAGACTTCAACGGGGAAGATCTCGAAGCTGACCCTGCGCGAAGACCTAGCGAAGTCATCGGGGCCGGTATAGCGGTCGGACGCGTTCAGATCGAGGCGCCACAGGATCGATCCCCGGACCGTCGGTGATTCCCTGCACCGACAGTATCCCTGCGCCTTGTCGGACCGAGCTGTGTGCGAGGTTGGGCAAGCCATGGGATTCCGGGACTCTCGGAACCGGGCGGACGTGATCCGGCAAGGGGTCTTAATCGGCAAACCATTGGCTGCCGCGATGTACGGAAGGGCTTCGGATGGGACCTTCTCGCTAGTCGCATGCGACCCCGACCATCGGTCTTGGGGGGTCGTCGTAGCCACGAAACCGACCTGTGTCGGTGCCGTGGTCCCGTGGGCCGAATGGCCGTCGGGCGCGATTGCGACCCAGGCCGAAACCAACTATCAGTACGGTCCGCGGGGCCTGGCGTCACTGCGCCGGGGCCGTTCGGCTTCCGACGTCGTTCGGCGGCTCACCCGGGTCGACCCGAAGCGGGACCACCGACAGCTCGGCGTGGTGGATGCCCGAGGGAACGCGGCAGCCTGGACCGGACCGAAATGCAGTGCCTGGGCCGGGCATGTCACGGGGGATGGGTTCTCCTGCCAGGGAAACATCCTCGCGAACGACGGCGTGGTCCCGGCCATGGTCCGCGCTTTTGAAGGTGCCCGGGGCACCCTAGCCCGGCGTCTCTATAGTGCGTTGGTGGCCGGAGCGAACGCCGGGGGAGATCGGCGAGGGATGGAATCGGCGGCCCTCCTCATCGTGCACCGGGAGCGCTGGTTCGACCCCGCGTGGAGCGACCGTTGGGTCGACCTGCGCGTCGACCAGAACGTCGACCCGATCGCAGAGCTAGGACGCATACTTCGAGGAGAAGAGGCCACTACCCGACGGTTCCTGGCCGCCCGTACGGCACGCCGACGGGGCCGACGCGCACCGAGCACTCCCGCGCGTCGTCGACCCTGACCCTTACCGGCCCCGAGTGGGTCCGAGGGTCCGGAGTCCGCGGGGGGGCCTACGCGGGCAACGCGAGGCTCGTCCGGATCGTCTGGCCGAGGGCTCGACCCTTCGAGATCTCTCCGGGTCGGATGGGTCCGCGCGCGCCTTCCACGACGATCGAGATCTGGAGGAACGGGGGAGAGATCATCGGATTGCGGGTGCGCAACGCCGCCTCCATCTTCGCCGTGACCTTGCCCCGGTCCGAGGCGAAGCACGTATCGAAGAACGCGAACCGCTTCCGTCGAAGGTCCGACTGCCGCAGCGACCGCAGCAGCGTCAGGATGCGGCTCGTTGGAGTCCCGAAGTGGTCCGGGGACCCGATCACGATGATGTCGTGGTGGAGGATCTGTTCGGGCGTCGTTTCCCGGATGTTCGTGACGACCGTGGGGATGCGACCGTCGGCCGAGAGCCCCCGTGCGATCTCCTCGGCGACCGTCTGGGTACAACCGTACCAGGAGTCGAACACTACGATCGCTGTTGGCATGGGGTCCTCGTGGGGCCGAGCCCTTAGATTGGGAGATGGACCCGGCGAAGTAGATAGAACGAAGGTAAGGGAATCTTGACGAAGGATTCCCGCCCCATGGGGTCGGGCGATAAGTCTCGGTCGGACGGAGCGTTCATATGGCGTCGTGCTCCCCTCGGGATGGTCGGGGCCGGTAACCTTGGCGGAAGTCACCCGGGGAAGAATGCTCCCCGCCGAACTGGTCGCCCGCTGTCACGCCAACGCGCTCGAGGATTACCGAGCGTTCGGTCGGGCCTCGAGCGACGGGGCGATCGAGGAGCGACCCGGACTCGTCCTCGTTCGCACCGGGAGCCAGGCAAGCCTCGAGAACGCGGTGGTCGTGACCGAACCTCCGGACGACCCAGCGAACGTGCTCGACCGAGCGCGAAAGTTCTTCGGCGTCCAGCATCGGCACTGGTGCGTTATCCTCTATCCGGAAGCGCGCGGGCGGATGCGGCCGCTGCTCGCGGAGGCCGGGTTCGGGGACGAAGGAAGATTCCCCGGCATGCTACTGCGGCCGATCCCGGCCAAGATCCCGGCGCTACCCTCCGGTCTGCGGATAGAGAAGGCCGAGACCATGGACCAGCTCGAAGCTCTCGAACACGCCGCCGCGCGTGCCTACGGCATCGGGTACACCGATCCGGACGCCCGATGGCTACGCAATCCCGGCGTTTCGCTCTACGTAGGGTATCACGGCAAGGAAGTGGTGGCGCACGGCCTCCTCGTGGAGGCTCACGGGGTGGCGGGAGTGGGATACATCGGCACCGTCCCCGAATGGCGTCGCCGTGGCTTTGCCGCGGCAATGGTGTGGAGGATCGTCTCGGACGGCCGGGAAGCGGGCTGCGACGCGGCCTACCTCTGGACCACGCCCCTGGGCCACAACGTCTACGCGAAGATAGGCTTCGAGAGGATCTTGGATTACGAGATCTGGAGCGCGCCCGGCACGCCGCTTCCGCCGGCTATCCGGCGAAGCTGACCTGAGAGCCCCCGCTCGCGTTGCCCATCGAGTGGCGATCGCCGAATCCAACATCCCGTCGGTTGCGACGTGGACCACAACACGACCTGTGCCCGAGGGTCCCCGGTCAGACGCCAGGCATGACCCTCGGCCGCTTGCCGCTTCGATCGAGCGGTCCGGGGAACATCCGGCGTTCGCTACTACGGCAGGCCTCACACCATACTCCAGAAGCGAGCCGGGGGGGATTCGCCCGGGTGCGTCCCGCCTCGCGCAACCCCGGACGTTTAGAGGCGGAGCCGCCTCTCCCGGACTGTGGCGGACCTTTACTTTCGAACGTACGGTACCTCGGGACCTCCGGTCCTGGTCCTCCACGGGGAACCAGGCGCCCCGGGTCACATGGCTCCCGTGGCCCGGGAGCTGCTAGCACACTCGTTCCGAGTTATCGAGCCGTGGCAACGTCGCAGCGGCCCGATCCCCCTCACGGTCTCCCGTCACGTGGAAGACCTCCACCAGCTCATCTGCGAAGATTTCCCCAGCCTGAGACCCGCCCCCTGGTCGGCTCTTCGTGGGGAGCGATGCTCGCCCTCGCCTACGCGGCAAGGTACTCGTCCATCTCGGGGCCACTGGTCCTGATCGGCTGCGGCACCTTCGACCCGGGGTCCCGGACCGAGCTCAAGGCCCGCCTCGATGCGCGAATGACCGACCTCCTCCGGTCCCGCATGTCCTCGCTTCGGGAGGCCTATCCCGACCCGGACGAGCGCCTTCGAGCCGAAGGCGAGCTCCTCCTTCCCCTCTATTCCTACGACCTCGTAGAGCCCCGGCTCGAGGGGGGACCCTGCGACGCGCGCGGCGCCGAGGAGAGCTGGAACGACATGCTTCGGCTCCAGGTAGAGGGGGTCTACCCGGCGGCGTTCCGTTCTATCCGCGTCCCCGTGCTGATGCTGCACGGCTCCGACGACCCCCATCCCGGGCGACGGATCCTGGAGGGACTGCGACCGATCCTGCCCCCGATAGAGTACCACGAATGGGAGCAGTGCGGACACTTCCCGTGGCTCGAGCGGGCGACCCGGACCGAATTCTACGAGACCCTGACCGGATGGCTCCGCCAACACGCGAACCAGCGGGCTGAGGAGACCGGATAGGCCCTCTCCCGACCCGGGATCCCAGAACCCGATTCCCGGTCCGTCACCGAGAGTTGGATATTCCGGTTCTTCCTTCTCCTTTCGCCGCCCCGGGGAGTCCCCTGGCGGAGCGGCGAGACGCAGCGATGACGGGGCTCGACCCTGACCGCATCGCCCTCCGCTTCGTGAACGAGATCAATCGACACGACACGGCGGCGCTCTCGACCCTCATGTCGACCGACGTTCGGTTCGTCGATGGACTGGGCCAAGAGCTCTGGGGGAAGGACCGGATGTGCGACGCCTGGACCGCGTACTTCGCGATGTTCCCCGACTATCGGATCGTCGTCCGGGACCACCTGACCCTCGGCCCGGTGGTCGCGTTCTTCGGCACCGCGAGCGGAACCTACGCTGTGGGCTCAGAGCTGCCGGCGCAGAACCGCTGGTCGATCCCCGCGGCGTGGCGGGTCGTCGTTCGGGAGGGACTCGTGACCGAGTGGCAGGTCTACGCCGACAACGACCCGGTGCGCAAGTTGGTCGGCCCGAAGATTCATTAAGATAGGAACACCGACCGTCGGGAAACCGTAGTACAAAGCTTCGGGGATTCCGGAGCGACTCCCGGGCCGTTCGAAATCAAGGCTCACTCGGTCGCCGGTTCAGCGGGAATCCGCTCACGGCGGAGCGCGTAGAGTCCTCGCACGATCAGGATCGCTCCCGCAACGACCAGGCCGATAAGGACGCCAATATAGAGCGGCCAGAACAGGGAGGAGGCCGCGGGCACGGAACTACGGCTCGCGACCAGCAGCGCTAGGACGAGCTCCACGGCGCCGGTGATCAGAATGAGCCCGGTGACGTAGAGCGCCATTCCGCTGCGCACGGCGATAGACAGGGCGGACCTCCTAGATATCGCATACGACCGAGGCGCCCCGGGAACCGTAAGGATCACTTTGGCCACCGGGATCGCCCACCATGGTGACACCACGCCACCGTCGAACGGGAGATCACGACGTCCGATGTTCCCGGTGGCCGCGGACGACCAGGACCGGGCAGGGAGCTTCGCCCACCAGCCCGGACGACACGCTGCCCAGTAGCAGGCGCCGGCCGCGAGAAAGGCCTCGGGAACCGACGACCAGAAGATCCTGGGGGTTCCGCGCGAGCCAGTCGAGCAGCGAGGAGATCGGGTCCCCGCGCAGATACACCACCTCGACTCGGTCCACCCCGCGGGTCCGAGCTCTCTCGCGCACCTCGTCGAGCAGCGCGGAGAATGCCTTGCCGTCGTCCGACGCCGGGACCAGGTCCTCGAGAACAGTGTCGACCTCGGATCGCCGTTCGGGTCGGACGACCGCGAGCGTCAGCGTCGCGCCGAACCGGCTCGCGATCTCTACGGCGAGCTGGCCGGCTCGACGGGCGTGGCTTGACCCGTCAAAGCCGACCAGGATCCTCTCCAGCACGGAACTCTCTTCGTGGTTTCAAGGGCGTCGCGGCTCTTGAACCGT
>JBEKJT010000112.1:0-5668 GCA_050011075.1 Thermoplasmata archaeon | reverse complement strand
AGCGGACCGGAGGCCCCGATCGCACGGGCGAGCGCGCGGTGGAACTGGAATTGTAGGATGTGGGCGAGGAAGTAGCGCATGTAGGGCACGTTCGACGGCACGTGGAACTTCGCCCCTGGGTCGAACTCCAACTCGCCGCGGGGTTCCGGAGGGGCGACCCCTTGGTAGCGGCGGCGCATCTCCCACCACTTCGTGTTGTACTCGGAGGGGGGTACGGCGCCCGAGAAGACCTCCCATCGCCACTGGTCGACCACGAGGCCGAACGGGAGGAACGCCACTTTCTCGAGCGCCCGGTGCAGAAGGAGGCCAAGGTCGGGGCCCCCGTCCTGCACCGGCTCGAGAAGGCCAATCTGGCCAAGGTACCCGGGCGTCACCGATAGGGCGATGGTGTCCCCGATCGCCTCGTGGAAGCCATCGTTCGCGCTGTCCTGGAACAGGAAGGGCTGGGCAGCGTAGGCCCGCTGGTAGTAGCTGTGGCCAAGCTCGTGATGGATCGTTCGGAAATCGTCCCCCGTGATCTCGATGCACATCTTGATCCGAAGGTCGTTCGCCATGTCGAGGTCCCAAGCGCTCGCATGACAGACGACCTCCCGGTCGCGCGGGCGCGTGAGCATCGACCGCTCCCAGAAGGTGGTCGGTAGAGGCTCGAAGCCGAGCGAGACGAAGAACTGTTCCGCGTAGCGCACCATTTCGACTGGCGTTGTCTTCCGCTCGACGAGGGTCGGGGTGAGGTCGAATCCCGGGTCGACGGACGGCGGCGCCAGCATCGGGAAGATCCCTTCCCAGGACTGGGCCCACATGTTCCCGAGGAGGTGCGCAGGGATCGGCCCGCGGGGATCGACCCGGTCCGGCCCGTATACTTCGACCAGCCGGTGGCGAACGTAGGCGTGGAGCGACTCGTAGAGCGGACGGACGGACTCCCAGAGACGGCCGACCTCCGTCGCGAACGCCCCCGGGTCCATGTCATACTTGGAACGCCACATGACCCCGGTGTCCGCGAATCCGAGCTCCCGCGCCCCCCGGTTCGCGAGCTCCACGTACCGCACGAACTCCGGGCGCATCTCGCGTCCCACCCGATGCCATCCCGACCACGCGTCCTCGAGGCGCGCCGGGTCCCGACTCTCTTCGAGAATGTGCGAGAGGGCCTGCAGGTCGACCGCCTCGGTTTCTCCGAGGGGGACGTGACGCCCCTTCGCGTACCGACCCGCCATCACCGTCACGAGGCGGCTGAGCTCCTCGGATTCGCGCGCGTCGGAGGGCGCGATCAGCGGCAGCGTCAAGCGCAGGAGCTTCAGCTTGCGCGCCTCGGGCCCGGCGAGGTCGGTCCGAGGGAGGCGGGTCGATTCCTTCGCGAGTTCCGCCGTCGCGTTGAGCAGTCGCGCGAACCCGCGGGAGGAGATCGCTTCGGTGTCGGGAGTGATGTAGGTGTTGTAGACCCAATCCGCCTGCTGGGACTCAATCGTCAGGGAGCGGAGGCGCTCTTCCGCCCGGGCCAAGAAGGCGGTCGACGGGGCGCTCGATTCCTCCCCCATGACGAGGTCAATCCACCTCGAACTCTGTATTAAGCCGATGGGAGAACTGGCGGCTTCCTTGGATTCGGTCGGCCAAGTGTCCGCCGGCGGCCACCGTTAGAAGGGACCCTAGGGACCCCCCCTCTTCCTGTCGAAGTTGTGGGTTTATGTATGACGTGCGTCTGACACGCTTCGAGGAACGGTGTCCGACAGGCTCGACGCCTCGGTCATCCTCGCCGCGCTCCCGGTGAGAGCCCGGGATTTTGGCGGTTCGGCGTACTCTCTCGCCGTCATCCCCTGTCTCGGCTCTCCGCTCGCACCCCACCCCTTCCCGTTCGGTGAGGAACCGTGAGGAGTTCCTCCCGGAAACCGGTAGCTCCAAGCGCCGCTCCGCCCCCCGCACCGCCGACGCCGGCGATCCTCGGCCAGGGTACTCCGCGCGGCTACGGGACCCGGCCCAAGCTTTCCCTCGAAGCCGCCGCCGCGTTCGCGACCTACATCGATTCGGCTCGGGCTCGGGCCGCGATCGAGGGCCGGACCCTCGTCTACGTCGTGCGCTGGAGCTAAGCTTCCGGGCGCCCGCCGGCATCCCCTACGTCATCGGAGTCGGCTGTCGGGACCTGCGTGAACGGCTGGTACCGTCGAGCGTCGACCGCGGCATCGTCCAGCGCCCGTTTCGATAGGGCGTCCGCGTGTTGGTTCTCCTCGCGCGCGACCCATCGGAACTCGACCTGGGAGAACTCCTTCGTCAGCCGTTCGAGCCACTCGTGATAGGCCCTCAAGTGTTCCGCACGGACCCGATACTCCCCGAGCATCTGACGGACGACAAGCTGGCTATCCCCAATCATCACGACCGCGCCGTGGTACCGTTGTTCCCGCAACCACTCGAGCGCCCGGATCGCCGCGACGTACTCGGCGACGTTGTTCGTGGCGTGCGGCACGTGCGGTCGGACTGCGAGGCCGCAATCTTCATGGTAGAGACCCGCCCCGTTGACCACGAACCCGAACGTAGCGACCCCGCCTCCCCGTGGAGGTTCGCAGGCGCCGTCAAAGTGGACCTCCACGCATCCGGGGTCGAAGGCGGCGATCCCGCGAGGGATCGTAGGGTCGCCCGGAGGGATCATACGCGGCGGGAGCCTCGCGCGCTCACAGATGAGGTCCCGGGGGCTCGCGACCGATGGGGGCAGTTACAGAACGCCTCGATCCGATGGCAGCCGGGGCAGTCGGTGCGGTCTTCCGCGACCCCGAGCGGCCACCCGCATCCGCGACACTCCCGAGGGCGCGCGCAGCGCGGACAGATCGCGAGGTCGTACGGAATGACGGTGCGGCAGTAATGACAGTCGACCGGGGTCTTCGGATTGAACCCGAGCGCGGGACGAGTGGGCTCGGTCGGTCGCTCGCCGGAAGGTCGTCGGGGGGCAAGGTCGGGGTTCCCGAACGTGCCGCCGACCGTGGTGAGTTCGGGATTCGCCTGGACCGCTCCGATCATCACGACCAAGAGGCCGACCGGTGCAAGGAAGATTCCCGCCTCCTGGGCGAGGTCGAACTGCTCCGCCCCCGTGATCGCGATCGGTGAGGCGACGAGCGCGAATCCGGCCAGGATCACGACGACGCCGAGAAGGATGATCGACCGATTCATCGCCCGGGACCGGCGACCCGACCGCCGTTCGACCGGTCAGTAGCCGACCCCTCCCTCTTAAACCGGTCGGACCAGGTTCGAGGAGGGGCGCCTTTTTGGTGCGGTGCGCGCTCCGTGCGGCATGGCGAACCCGACCGTCACCCTGCGCACGACCCTCGGCGACATCCGCATCGAGCTCTTCCGCGACAAGGCGCCCAAGACGGCCGAGAACTTCCTCGCGCTGACGCGCAAGGGGTTCTACACGGGGCTCACGTTCCACCGGGTCATTCCCGGGTTCATGGTCCAGTGCGGATGCCCGAAGGGCGACGGCACCGGCGGACCAGGCTACACGATCCCGGACGAGTTCCACGCGACCCTTCGGCACGATACCCCGGGGGCCGTGTCGATGGCGAACGCCGGTCCCAACACGGGCGGAAGCCAGTTCTTCATCACGCTCGCACCGACGACCTGGCTCGACCGCAAGCACGCCATCTTCGGCCACGTCCGCGGCGGACAGGACGTCGTCGAGAAGATCGCGGCAGTGCCGCGGGATGCGAACGACCGGCCCAAGAACCCGGTCCGAATCGTGGAAGTGACCGTCTCCGGCGCCTAGACGCCCTCCGCCGCGTGGCGATGACTGTCAGGGCGGGTAGTCGTACGGAAGTCGCTCGCGCGGAGCGCGCAGGTCCTCCACGGTCGTGACGAGGCCCGCGGCAAGGGCCAGCAGCGGCACGATCAGCGCTAGCTCGAGCAGGCGGGTATACCCGATCGCGACCACCGCCGAGCTGTTCGGGATCGTGATCCGGTAGGTGGCCTGGGCCAGCAGGACGAGGAGGTACCCGATCGTCACCGCCGAGGTGGCGACCGAGAGGGGACCGTAGAGTCGAGTGGGGCGGAGGATGTAGCGCAGCGTGCTGAGAACGCTGATCACGATGCCGGCGACCTCCACCGTCAGGATCGAGACGGGAAGGCTGATCCCGTGGGACTGGAGGAACGTCAGCGCGGCCACCGGTAATCCGACCAGCACGACCAGCAGCGGAACGAGACGGGCCCCCCCGGCCAGTATCCGGTACCCGAGCGAAGGCACCGCGGACGCCCCGGTGTCGAGCGGTCGGGTCCCCGCAGGGATCACGGGAGCGCCTCCGGGGGAAGCGCGACCGTCGCGCCGTCCCCGCTGAACGTAGTGTCGGCCGATCCCCCGGCGAGCGAGCACCCGCTCTCGAGCGCAACGTCCTCCGTCTGGTAATAGAATCCCTGGGGCGGGACGTTCAGAACGTACGACGCGCCACCGCAGGCGGTGCCGCCCGACGACCGCAGGACGAGGGCGAGCCCTCCTACCTCCGAGAACGAGGCATGGTTCGAGAAGCTAATGGTCAGGGGAACGAAGACGGAGCCGTTCGCCAGGGTCGGGGTCCCGACGGCGACCTCGAAGTTCGCGAACGGGGCTCCCCAGGACTTGTTCTGGTCGAAATGAACCGAGACCGGGAAGAAGTAGGCGTACGTGGCGTTGCCCCAGGCCCCGACCGTGAGGATCTGGTCGGTCTCGAGGAGCGAGGAGGCCGCGCTGTTCGGTGCGATCGGCAGATACAGGGCGATGGGGAACGTGGTCGTGCCTTGCGCGGCCAACGTTTCCGGACCTGCGTGGAGAACGCCGAGCAGGACGCCCGACGCATTCTGGATCCGGAGCGCGAGAGAGAACCCCGAAATCGAGTAGAACCCGGGATTCGAGACCGAGAGGGAGCCCGCCACGGCGACCGTGTCGTTCGCCGCGAAACTGGCCGAATAGCCCCCGGACTGGGGGGTCGACCGGACGAGCTCGAACGCCGAGTATCCCACGGTCGCGAGGTAGAGTACGAGGACCAGAAGGACCACGAGGGAAAGACGGCGGAACAGTCGGGCGAGTCGGTAGAGCCCCGGGGGTCGGCGGGTCGGAGAGCCGTCCGAGGACGCCACGAGGACACCGTGGCGAAAAGACGCGTGGCCCACCCTTGAAAATCTATCGATGGAGGGTCGGACGCAGCCTCTGGCCCGGTCCCTTTGTGTCGCCGGGCCAGAAGCACCCTTAAGTCACCGCGACGGGCTGGACGACGCCGAGGAAAGCACATGCCCGGTGTGGTCCCTCGCGATTGGTTCGAACAATTGGCCTGTGCGGTGACCGTCTGCGACCAGAACTACACGATCCTCTACGTGAACGACCGCTCCGCCGAAGTGAACCAGAAGGACGGAGGGAAGGCCCTCGTCGGCCGGAACATGTTGGACTGCCACCCGCCCGACGCCCAAGTGAGGCTCAAGGCGGTCATGGCATCGGGGCGACCCAATATCTACACGATCGAGAAGGTCGGGATCAAGAAGATGATCTATCAGGCGCACTGGAAGAAGGGGGGAGAGGTCGCCGGGCTCGTGGAGATCTCGTTCGAACTCCCGGCCGAGATCCCCCACAGGGTCCGGACCTGAACCTGCCGTAAGTAACTCCCCTTCGACCGCGAGCATCGCCGGGTTCGTGCTCCACCAGGCGCAGTGTGCGATCCCCCCTCTCACA
>JBEKJT010000111.1:0-5756 GCA_050011075.1 Thermoplasmata archaeon | reverse complement strand
GGCAGCGGTCTGCATCGCCGTGATGATGCTGACCGTTGGACTCGCGACATCGGCCACCGCGCGCGCCGCGCCGACGGTCAGCCTAACAGCTGCCAGCAGCGTCGCTGTGGCCAACGCCCGGTTCAGCCAGAACTGGGCCCGGAGCCACACCATCGTAGTCCAGCCGAACGGGCACGACGACACCACGGACATTCAACGCGCATTCAACGCGTGCGTGAGCTACGGTCCGGGATGCACGGTTGCTCTCGTGAAAGGTACGTACCACACAGCCCAGATCGCCGTTGCGGGGTTCCAGGGCAGCTTTGTTGGGGCGGGCCAGGGGCTGACAGTCGTCCAAGCGCTGCCGAATCTACCCCTACCCAGCACTACCCCATTTTGGGCGGCGATGCCCGGGTCCAACAATCCTTGGCCGGCACTTCTTGCCTTCGTCGGTGGAACGACTGCGATCTCTCAGATGACTATCGTAGAACCGTACACGAATCCTACCCAAGGGAACTGGACCGAACCGCCTGCGCCAAACGTACTCGGAGGAAACTATACCGCGCTCTGGGGTGGGGTCGTCATAACCGGCAACGCTGCCTCGGCCGACGTCGACCACGTCTCGGTCTTCGGCGCAACGGGAGATGCCTCCGGGTTCAACATGCTCTTCGGTATCGGTTACACCGGTGTGCTTCTTCCGAAGGCGTGGACCAATCCCTACTCGAACCGAATCCCTCTGACCGGTGCGTTTACGGTGACGGGGAGTCTGTTCGAGCGCTCGCTTTACGCAGTGTCCATCGAGAATCTGGTCAATGCGTCGACTGATGTCTGTTACAACACCGCTACCCAGGTGGCTACGTCGGTCTTCATGTCCGACATGTCGAATAGCGCCCTCCTGGTGTGCAAGAACCACGGAGTGGGCTCTGACGACGATGCGGGCGTCGTTGCCCTACAGGCCGCCACTCGGACGGACCTTTTGCCGTCGACGGTGTACGTCATCGATAACACCCTGGTCGGTAGCGATGAAGCCGATGCGCTCGCGTTCGCGGACCTGGGGCCGACCTATTCCCCCGCTGTGCCGAGCACTTTGAGCGTAGTGGCTATCGGGAACGTGCTCGACCTCAACACCAGTTGCGGGTGCTATCCCACGGGCAATCCGGGGTCCCCGGTGGTCTGGAGCTACCTCCTGAAGTCGCTGGTGCTCTCGTCCAACAAGATCTACGGTGGCCTGGTGGAGCCTGGGCTCTACGATCTTGGCGGCCCCGCGACGGTCAGCGGGAACACCATTCTCGGGAGTAACGTGGGCGTGTGGATCGACTATGCTAACAACGCCACGGTGATCGGCAACCTGATCAAGAACAGCGCGGAGTACGGGATTGCGGTCACCGACGGGTCGAGCTACAACGTGGTGGCCTGGAACGTAGTGAAGAACAGCGGTGTGGACGACCTCTACTGGGACGGAACCGGCACTGGGAACGTCTGGTTCGGGAACGTCTTTGGGACCTCGAGTCCCCCGGGGCTGTGAAGACGCGAGTGAACCCACCAGCTGGATCGTTCTCGCGACGTGGCTAACCCTTTCCTGCCATCTTCCCGGATCCGGTGCGTTCCACGTCCCCGGATTCTTCCCGGGGAGATTCGAAACGGCGCTGCTCGGTGGCCTCGCGATTCGATGTTCGGGGCTCGGGCAGGGACGGGACTCGAGGAAAGCGCCCGTGCTGGGATTCGAACCATACGGAAATCCAAATAGTCGATTGACGGGATCTACGGCCCTCCGACATCGGATCAACCTGAGTCGGCCCGGGTTGCAAGTGCCCTCGAAACCCTACAGTGGGTACTATCGAAGAGAGACATTCTGTGCAAGACGTGTTGCACCCATTCACTCCAGTCTTGTGGCCACCCCGCGAGCTAGATGAAGTGCTCGCAAGAGAATCAGCCTAAAGCAGACCGGAATCTGCCGGCAGTTGTTGACCATGACCGAAGAGATCGCGTCCCGCTACGACACCCGGCTGAACGTCCTCTACCGTCCCCTGGAGGTCATCGAGGGTGGAAAGCTCGCGCACGAAGCAATCCACCCTCGGTACAACCAGACCCTTTGCGAGGTCAACGAATCCGTTGTGCGCTTGGGAGTGCTCCAGGGTGAGTACCACTGGCACCATCACGATTCGGATGAATTCTTCTACGTGGTCGACGGCAAGCTCCTGGTCGACCTCGAGGGCCGAACCCTCGAGCTCCTGCCGGGGCAAGGAGTGGTGGTCCCAAAGACCGTGGAGCATCGGCCTAGAGCGCCGCACAAGACTGTCGTCTTGATGGTCGAGAACAAAGGGATCGTGCCGACCGGGACGGTGTAGAAAGGTGCACCGTCGGATGCATCTACCGTCCATCACCGGCTGATCGCCCGGTTCGGAATCTCGAAGCAATAATCCGTCGTCCGGGCGTCTCGATCAGGCGAGACCCATCTGTGGAGATGGTCGAAATTCAAACAAACGGTACGCATTTTGGGCTAAGGACCCCTGAGAGAACCCTCTGCTTAGAGAATGATTTCCGCATCCAAGGACCGCCGTCGAGGGCACGAAAATAGCCCCTTTCTAATCGCGGAATGTGCAACCTTGATAATCCAACCGTTGCGTACGGTTTCCGCTCCCGTAAACCGGGGACCACGGGAGATTCGTAGGCATGGGGAAGCGGTGCGGCCTTTTGCCGCCTGTGCTCTCAGCTGTTGTCGGAGTCGTGGCAGCCCTTGGTCTCGTGGGGCTCACGATGCTCCTGCCCGCGACTTCGCCAACCAATCTGGCTTGGTCCGGGCCGATGGTCTACCAGGGGGTAGGTCCGAGAGAGGTCGGATCTGGAGGTCCGGAAGGGCCGACGAACTGCACAATACTACATGTCCAATTCAACGCGTCCGGCCCAATCGATCTGTGGGTCGCGTCCGGCGGTGCAGACGTCTACCAGAACGGGACCATCTCGCAGTACTGGGCCTCGACAGGGCCCGCCACGGCGGGGCACTTCGTTGTCCAGGTCCCTCCTTCATCGACGGGATATCGAATTGTGCTCTTCAACCCAAGCTGGACCGTCATTCTTCCTTCGATGCAGGTAGAGGCTGCCGAGGTGTCGTGTTGATCCCAAGTCATTCGGGCATGAATGTACCGCTTCACACTGTCCTTTCTCTTGAGAACGTACGCTGTGCGAACGTTTTTGAATTGATTGCGGTTTACGACCGCTATGCCCCTGTACATGGACACCCACCGAAAGGTGAAGGGCGTTACCGCCGCGGCCGTCGCAGAAGCCCATGCAAAAGATCTCAAAGTGCAAGGCAAGCACGGCGTGAATTATCGCAACTACTGGGTCGATGAGAAGGCCGAGACGATCTTCTGCCTAGTCGAAGCGCCGAACCCCGAGGCTGCGGCTCGAGTGCATAAAGAGGCTCATGGTCTCGTCGCCGACGAGATACACGAGGTCCATCAGGGCTGAGTCCCTCCTCTCGGCGGCCCCTCACCTGGGTCCAGAAGAGTGCCCGCGGTGGAGAATGCGGTTAGACCGATTATCGTGCGGTTCGTGCGATGGGTGGGGCCAGATCTCCCCGGAAACACCCATAGCCGGCGCTCGATTGTGCGCGATGACGTTGCGCGACGATGCCGGACGGTGTGTGACTGAACGCGGAAGAGCGATTGTAACCGAATGAAGGAATACAAGATACTGAGGGAACTAGAGCCGGGTCAACCCACGTCAGCGGGAGAGGCCACCCGCGACCGCCTCGAGAAGAGGATCAACGAACTCGCTCGGGATGGATGGGTCGTAAAGTCGTTCGGGGCGAGCCATGCACCGACTGGACCCGGCTTCGGATCCCGCCCGATAAACGTTGCGTACGTCGTTCTTCTGGAACGTGAGAGGGCGGACATCGGACCCGGATAGGAGCCCATTGCCACTGGACCCGGCCTCACGAATCTCTTTCCGTCGTCAGTCGCTCCCCCGACAATCAAGCCTATCCACTCGTCACGATATAGACGAAAGCGGTGAATGAAAGGGTCGCCCGGAATGCCCGGGCCGCTCCGGAGTTGAAGCGCGGTCGGGCTCAACGGGATGCCCACGGAAGATCTTCAGCTCGAAACCTGCGTCTGCTCGAGGCACTCGAGGCCCGTCGTTTGGATGATTGCCCCTTGTGAGATCCCGATTACCAGATCGCTAGTCGTCGAATCCGGTGACCGGTGGGTCGCGCCCTGCTTGCCACAGAAGGGCGTTCATCTCGCCACGGTGCTGAAGCTCTTCCTCAATCATGTGGACCAACAGCTCTCGCAGTACGATGGGCTTGCGAGCGTTCCACCTCTTCGGAAGCGCGAAGCGGCGGTCGAGATCGCCCGGTCGAAGTGAACCGAGCACACGGAGGATGCGACGGTCGATGGCGCGCATCTCGCGCCGGGCCTCGGCAAGCGTGAACCGTTGTCCGAGCGGGTACCAGTCGGGCGTGGCTCCGCGAGCGTAGACCTCGTCGAACCACAGGCGATAGGCATCGAGCACGTGCAAGAAGATGTCCACAAGCGAGGGGAACGAGGCCCCGCGATCCCGATACCGAGCGCGGGGAGGGAGCTTCCAGATCGCGGTCAGGTACTTCGCTCTCGTTCGTGTGTTGTAAGCGTAGATCTTCCGGATGAGGTCGAGCTCCGAGATCATCGACGCCCTATAGCTGACCCCGGGATATCATCAACCCACGGCTTACGATCGCTCGATACCCATCCACCTCAAGGTTTTTGACCAGGAGCTCGGGCTCATTGGCCCGGGTCTATGACCGACGAGATTGACCGACCGCGATTCCGAGAGCACCTGCACGAGATGCGCGAGTCGTTGGGGGGCATCGCCAAGGACGTCAAGATTGATGTTGCCGACGCGCCCCACCTAGCCAAGGAAGGGACGAAGAACGCCCTTGCGCGGGCCGCGGGGATTCGGCGGACGACGCTGCGAGAGTGGGTCGAACCGGCATCCGAGGACCCAAAGTAGCCTGCTCCGCTCCACGCCCGTGGACCCGCAGCTCGTCCGGATCGCGACAAACTGCTCTGGCGGTCAGCGTATCGGAAGGGACCCCCGTTCCGAATCGGGTAATCGGGGCCGGTAGTTGTATCAGCCTTTGGATGCTGGTGTCTGGGGATGTGTCCGCCCCGTACCCTCCTCCGCCTCCGTCGTACCCTCCGCCTCGACCCCCGACTCCAAGGTTCCGTGCGCTCGGTATCGTTCTCCTAGTCCTCTTCGGGGTACTCCTTGCCGTCGCCGGCTGGTTGGAACTCTGGTCCGGTACAGCGTGCTTGTCACACAACTCCCAGGGATTCTGCACCGACGTGGTTACGGGCTACCCATACGGATCGGACGCAGCGATACTCCTGGCCATCTCTGCCATCGCCCTAGTCCTGGGTCTAGTCTTCTGCGTTTGGAATCCGGGGCCGCGATCTGCAAAACCCCCGTAGCAACCCGATTGGCCGCGCGGCCCAAAGAACATCCTACCCCATCCGAGACTCTCCCCGGTCGTTCTAGTCCGGGGTTGGGAAGGCACCTCTTTGCAAACTCCTGACCACCCCACGCCCCCTGTCGACCAATCCAGCATAGGTAGAAGGCGCGTTGAACCCGCCTCCTTTCAGAGAAGGATTCTCTAACTTGGGACCGTGCGCGCGGGGCAGTCCGGCGAAGGTGGCCGTCGGAGCCCGATGCAAGGACCCCCGGGGTCCGGGAGGCGTAAGGACCGCTACGGAGCTTTGCTCGCGTTCTTGATTGCTTCCTCAGCAACCTTAGGTGTG
>JBEKJT010000110.1:0-5775 GCA_050011075.1 Thermoplasmata archaeon | reverse complement strand
ACGTGGGTCGCCCCGGCCGGCGAGGTGACGATCACTGCTCATCTCGCCAATCAGACGACCGGAGCGGCCATCCCGGGCGTACCGGTCCTCGTCTCGCTCACCGCCGCCACGAACTTCGGCCCGTGCGCCGGGACGTTCGGCTCCGCCTCGCCTTCCACGGATGCAGGCGGGAGCGTCTCCGTCGTGATCACCGTGCCGGGCTGCTATCTCGGCTCCCACGCCAACGCCCAAGTGGAGGTGATCTCGGACGGGTACTACGGCCTCAATTCGACCACGATCGCGGTGAACCTGCTCGCCTTCCTCCCGTTCCTGAGCGGCATCACCCAATTCCCGTACAACGTGCTCGGATTCGCCGGGATCTTCCTGATCGCGGTGGCGATCGGATACGTCCTCGGGCGGCCGCGCAAGGGTCGGCCGGGCGTCGGAGCTCCCGATTCCTCGACGTCCACCTCACCCCCTATCTCGGCACCGCCTCCGCCCTCCCCTCCCCCAACAATGGCGCCCGCCGTTGGCCCCGGCAACTCCCCCACCGTGCCGGGCCCGGCGGACTCTCCCGGGCCCCCGACGGACGCCGCTTCGCTTCCAACTCCCCAAAAGCCTTAATCCGGACCCCCTCTCGCCCGGCGATGCCCGGTGCATCGGGAGATGTGCCGGACGGTAGGGCCCCGTCCGTCCTTTCGGGGCCCGAGCGTTCGGTGCTCGTGGCGTTACGGTCGGCCGAAGCGTTGCCGGTCGACGAGGACGAACTAGGCCGTCGCACTGGGCTCGCTCCCGACCAGGTACGGGGCAGTCTGCAGCGGTTGCGGTCGAAGCATCTCGCGGTGGTCGACGAGGAGCGCGAAACGCTGCGCCACCTCACGCCGCGCGGCGAGGCCGCCCTGGCGAGCGGCCTCCCCGAGCGTCGGTTCCTCACCGCCCTCGAACAGAGTGCCGAAGGGCTCACGCCCGACGCCGTGGCGGCGGCCGGATTCTCCGAGGAGGAGCGGTCGGCCGCAATCGGGATTCTTCGACGACGTGGATTCCTCGAGGACGGTCTGCCGTTTCGGCTCCGTGCCTCGGCCGCGGAGGGCTCGGCCCTCCTTCCGGAAGAGGTCGTGCTGAAACAGGTCGCCCAGAGCGAAGACGAGGTCGACGAATCGATCTTCGCGGTCCTCGAGCGCCGAGGCCTCGTCCGGGAAGAGCGTCGCTCCCTCAAGCGATGGGCCCCCTCCGAGGAAGGGCGTCAATGGACGCTCGGACCCGAAGGCGAGGAGATGCTCGGGTCGTTGCGCCCGGAACTGATCGCGTCGGGAGCCTGGAAGGGCCGATCGTTCCGACCGTACGATGTTCGTGCGGACGTACCGTTCCTGACCGGGGCGGTACCGAACGCGTACGTAGCCTGGCTCGAGGAGTTCGAGGAGATCCTTCTCGGCCTCGGCTTCGAGCAGGCCGAGGGCCCGCTGCTCGAGACAGAGTTTTGGAACAACGACGTCCTGTTCATGCCCCAGGACCACCCGGCCCGGTCGATCCATGACGCGCTCTCGGTCGAGGGGGTCCGCGGCCGACCACCGCCGTCCGACCTCCTCGCGCGCGTTGCGGCCGCCCACGAAGGTCGCCCACTGCCGGGAGAGGCGACCCCGCTGGGGCCGGGGTGGCCCGGCCGCTACGACGCCCGCGTCGCCGAACGACCCGTGTTGCGCTCGCAGACCACGGCCGTCTCCGGGCGCTTCCTCTCTCGCCACCCTGTGCCGCCGTACCGAATGTTCTCGCTCGACCGGAACTTCCGGCGCGAGCAGGTCGACGCGAGCCACCACCTCGAGTTCCATCAGTGCGAGGGGATCGTCGGGGCCGACGGGATGTCGCTCCGCGAACTGGTCGGCCTCTTCCGCGCGCTGGCCGAGGCGATCGGCATCCGCGAGCTCAAGATCCGACCGAGCTACTTCCCGTTCACCGAGCCCTCGATCGAGGGGTACGTCCACCATCCCCGCCTCGGCTGGATCGAGGTGTTCCCCGGCGGCGTCTTCCGGCCGGAAGTGACCCGCCCTCTCGGCGTGACGGTGCCCGTGATCGCGTGGGGGATCGGGGTCATGCGACTCGCGATGGTGGCTCTTGGATGCAATGATATCCGCGACCTCTTCTCCGACGATCTCGCGGAGTTGCGCGGCGGAGGCGCCTAGCGATGCCTCAGAGCGTCCTCTCCTGGGAGAGGGTTCGGGCCCTCCTGTCCGTCCCGCTCAGCGATTCCCAGCTCGACGATCTCCTGTTCGAGTCGAAGGCGGAGCTGGCCGGCCGGGACGGGGACTCCCTCACAGTCTCCGTCACCCCGGACCGCCTCGACCTCCTGAGCGAGGCCGGACTCGCGCTCCACCTTGCCGGGGCCCTCGAGATCGCGCACGGTTTGCCGAAGGTTCGAGCGACCGCGACCACATCGCCGAAGCCTAGGTTTCAGGTCGACGCGTCGGTCGACCCGATCCGTCCGTGGATCTCCGGTCTTCTCCTTCGGGCCCCCGACGACCGCGGCCTCGACGCGGGTACCCTCGCCGAGGCGGTCCGGTTCCAGGAACTCATCCACTCGACCCTCGGCCGAGACCGTCGTGTGGCGAGCCTCGGGATCTACCCATGGGAACGCGTGGTGTCCCCGATTCGCTACTCGCTAGAGCCCCTCGGCGACGTGCGGCTCGTCCCGCTCGATGGGGACCAGGAGGTCGGAGGCGATCAGTTCTTCCGGGACCACCCCCTCGCGGCGCGATACGGAGCTTTCGGACGTGTGGGGGATCGCTGCCTGGTCCTGAAGGACGCAGAAGGAGCGGTGCTCAGCCTGCCCCCGGTTCTCAACAGTCGGTCGGCCGGGGAGGCTCGCACGGGCGACCGGGAGCTCCTCCTCGAATCTACCGGGACCCAATTTCGACCGGTACGGGAATCGCTCGGCCTCCTTCTGCTGGTCTTCGCCGCCCGGGGCTGGTCGGTCGAGACCGTCGAGGTCGATGGCGCCGAGGGTTGTATCGACGACGGTCACGCCGTCCTCTCCCCTCCGGCGGTGGACGTGCCTTCCGCGCTCCTCCGGGAGGTCGGAGGGGAGGCCCTCCCGAGCGCCGAGGTCGAACGGCGACTCTCCCGGGCCCGGCTTTCCTCCCGTCCTCACGCGGGGGGATGGAGGGTCGAGGTGCCGCCTTGGCGCCCGGACCTCGGCGCGGCCGTCGATATCATCGAGGACATCCTGATCGCCGTCCCCCTTCGCCCCGAGGACGGGATCGTTCCGCCAAGCGCGACGCGGGGCCGGCGACGGCCGAACGTACTCTTCCGTCGCCGCGTCGCGACCGACCTCCTCGGCCTCGGGTTTGCCGCGCCGAACACGACCGTGCTCGTCTCGGAGGCGTCCGTCGCCCGTCTCCCCGGGACCAGCCCGATCCACCTTACGAACCCCGTGTCGGCCGAGTTCGCCTACCTCCGAGACCGGTTGCTGCTCTCGCATCTGGACGTCCTCGCCCACAACACGCGTCACGGCTACCCACAGCGGTTCGCAGAGGTCGGTCCGGTCGTGGTCCGGTCCCCGGAGTCGGACGCGGGCGGGGATACCCGGTATCACGCGAGCCTGGTGGTCGCATCGGACACCGCCGGCTTCTCGGACGCGGCAGCTCTGCTCGACTACCTGCTTCGGCGTCGCGATGTGCTCGCCGTGCGAGAGCCCGTGGAGCTCCCGGGTCTCATTCCCGGTCGGGCGGCGCGGGCCCGGATCGCCGGGGAGGTCGTCGCAGAGCTCGGCGAGGTCCATCCCCAGATCCTCTCCGAGCTCGGAGTCCCGGTCCCGGTCGCCTGGGCGGAGCTCGACCTCACGGCGCTGTGGCCATTGGTCGCCCGCCGCGAAGGGGATTAATAGCGTCCCCCGGTCCGACGGCGATGGCCCGAGCGCGACGGCCGACGCGCACCGACCCGCGTCGCAAGCGATGGGAAACCGAGGCTCGCGCCGCTCTCGGTTCCCGGCGCGAGGGAGGGAAGGTCCCGCTCCTCGTCGGACCCCCGGACGACCCCGACGGGGCGTTCCTGGAACGGCTCGGATTCCCGGGCGAACCGCCGTACACGCGGGGGATCCAGCCGACGATGTACCGGGGCCGACTCTGGACGCTCCGACAGTACTCCGGTTTCGGCAGCGCCCAGGCTACGAACGAGCGCTTCCATTTCCTCCTGCGCGGCGGCCAGACCGGCCTTTCGGTCGCCTTCGACCTTCCGACCCAGAACGGCTACGACTCCGACCATTCGCGTTCCCACGGGGAGGTCGGTCGCTGCGGCGTTCCGATCTCCTTCCTAGGGGACATGCGGACCCTGCTCCAGGGGCTGCCGCTCGACCGGGCTACGGTCTCGATGACCATCAACTCGACCGCCCCGATCCTCCTGGCCCTCCTGGTCGGGGTCGCGGAACAGAACGGCGTGCCCCGGGCGAAGCTCGGCGGCACGGTGCAGAACGACGTCCTGAAGGAGTACATCGCGCGGGGAACGTACATCTATCCGCCCGGCCCCTCGATGCGCCTTACCGTCGACCTGATCGAGTTCGCAACCCGCGAGATGCCCCAGTGGAACTACATCTCGGTCTCGGGGTACCACATGCGCGAGGCCGGTGCGACCGCCGTGCAGGAGGTCGCGTTCACCCTCGCGAACGCGATCGCCTACGTCCGGGCGGTCCGGGACCGCGGCCTCGACCTTGACGAGTTCCTTCCCCGACTCTCGTTCTTCTTCTCGGCCGACCGCAACTTCCTCGAAGAGGTCGCGAAGTACCGGGCGGCCCGACGCCTCTGGGGAAAGATCGTGACCGAGACGTTCGGCGCGCACCGGGCTCGGTCGAAGCAGCTGCGGTTCCATACCCAGACCGCGGGCTCGAGTCTCACCGCGCAGCAGCCCGAGCTCAACGTCGTGCGGACGACCCTCGAAGGGCTCGCCGCCGTCCTCGGCGGAACTCAGTCGCTGCATACGAACGCGCTGGACGAGGCGCTCGGTCTCCCGACCGAACCGTCGGCACGCCTCGCCCTGCGGACCCAGCAGGTCCTCGCGGAGGAGTCCGGGGTCGCGAACACGGTCGACCCGCTCGGAGGTGCCTACGAGATCGAGTACCTCACCGACCAGGTCGAGCGGGACGCGGAGGAGTACCTCCATCGCATCGACGCGATGGGCGGGGCGCTCGTGGCGGTCGAGAAGGGGTTCTTCCAGGCGGAGATCGCGCGGGAAGCCTACCGCATCGCCCGGGCGCGCGAACGCAAGGAGGAGCTCGTCGTCGGAGTGAATGAGTTCACCGAGGGGAATCCGGATTTCACCTTCTTCCCGGACGCCGGAGGCAAGGGCGCCAAGTTCGAGCGGATCACGCCGGCCGAGGAGCGCCGGCAAGTGGCGGGGGTCGAGGCATGGCGTCGCCAACGGGACGCCCGGCTCTCTGAGCAAGCCCTCGAGCGCCTTTCGACGGCGACCGCCACCGGGGAGAACGTGATGCCGCACGTCCTGAGCGCGGTCCTCGACGGGGCCACCCTCGGGGAGATCTCGGATGTTTGGCGTGCGCTCTTCGGAGAGCAGGGGCCCTCGCGGGCCTACTAGAAGGAAGGTACAACCATGGAACTTGACCACGTGGGGATCGCGGTCGTCGACCTCGCCCAAGCCGTTGCGCGATGGCAACCGGTGCTCGGCGTCCCCGAGGGACCTCCCGAGGACGTACCCTCGAACCGGGTCCGAGTGGTCTTCCTGACCGCCGGCGGGACGCACGTCGAGCTCCTGTCGCCGCTCGATGCCGAGTCGTCGGTCGCGAAGTTCCTCGCG
>JBEKJT010000109.1:0-5786 GCA_050011075.1 Thermoplasmata archaeon | reverse complement strand
TACTCTACCTTCGACCCGGCGGCGATCTCCTGAACGCCTGAGCCCGCGACCCGTGGATTGCTCTAATTAGATTAAACCTAATAATTAGTAATACCAATATATACCCTCGATTTCATCCAACGCACGTGGAGATCCTCCAACGCCTAACGCAACGCCAGGTCGAAGCCCTACGGATCATCGCGGCCCGGCAGACCAGCGCACGAGGCGCGAGCCTGAAGGCGATCGCTTCAGGGTTGCATGTCCAGCCACCCTCGGCGCTAGCCCACCTCGGACCGCTCGAGGAGCTCGGATTGATCTCACGATACCGTGGAAAGAGCCGGCTCTCGGACAGGGGCCGCGCGACGTTGCAGGAATACCTACGTCATCACCGCGTAGCCGAGACCCTGTTCGGCAATCTGGGCCTCGGTCCGGCCGAAACCTGCGCCGCGGCGCACGAGATCGACCTCGCGATCTCCCACCGAACGGTCGAGGAGGTTTGCCAGGCGCAGCAACATCCGGCCATCTGCCCCCACGGCGAGCCCATCACCCCCTGCCACTCGTCCAAGCGGAACAGCTAGCGACCGGAACGACTGGGTAGAACCGAGGCGAATTCCGATGGAGAACAGGCGGAAGACCTTCGCCATCGTCACTGCGGTGATCGTCGCCGTTGGAGCGGTCGGGTACGAAGTGCTCACGAGCTCCGCTCCCAGTTCTCCGTGCGCTTCCTCTTCGTCGTCCGAGACGAACGCCAGCGTCGCGAGACCGGCCCTGGCACCGGGCGAAACAGCCTCGACGGCTCGCATCGGCCTACCGGTCGGTTCGGGCGCGGGGGCGAGCGCGCCGTCGGCCCGTGCAGCGGGCTCCCGTGGCTCGGGCCCCTCGAGCGGAGTGGTCCAGGTCGTCGCGGCGGAGAATTTCTGGGGCAGTCTCGTGTCTCAGTTGGGCGGCACCAACGCCTCCGTGCTGAGCATCGTGACCAACCCGAACACCGACCCTCACGAGTATGAGGCGAACAGCTCGGATGCTATCGCGATCGCCGACGCGCAATTCGTCATCGTCAACGGGGTCGGGTACGACGATTGGGCGCTCCAGCTCATCGCCGCGGCGAACAATCCAGACCAAATCGTCCTGAACGTGGGGGATTTGAACGGCGTCGGCGTCACCGGGGGCATCGTCACGGGTAATCCGCACTTATGGTACAATCCGGTCTACGTGAACCGGACCGTGGCCGCAATGTTCGCGGACCTTGTCTTGGTCCAGCCCTCCTCCCGGAGCTATTTCCAGGCGAACTATGCGGCCCTGAATGCGTCGCTGAGCCAGTTGTACGCCCAGGCGAACCAGATCAAGACCCTGTTTGCGGGCACCGAGGTCGCCTCGACCGAGAGCATCTTCGTCTATCTGGCCAACTATACCGGTCTCGACCTGGTGTCCCCCCCCGCCTTCATGGAGGCGATCGCCGAAGGGAACGATCCGCCCGCTCAAAGTGTGGTGGAGTTCCAGTGTCAGCTCGAGAGTGGACACGTCGTGATGCTGGTCTACAACGAGCAGACCGTGACACCGATCACGGATCAGATGAAGGCGATCGCCGCGGAGAACAACGTCAGCGTCGTGGGGATCACGGAGACCATTCAACCACCGAACGAGGTATTTCAGTTCTGGATGGGGGCCGAGTACCAGGCCCTAGAGAACGCGCTGAATTCGAAGGTCCTGGGGCAATGATCCACCGTGGGCGCAACATCCACTCTATCGGGGGAGGAAGGCGAGGACCGTGAGATCATCCTCGCGGACCATCTCGACGTAGGATACCGGAACAAGGTCGTCTGGCGCGACGCCACCTTCGCTATCCGGCGCGGGGAGTTCGTGGCGGTCATTGGTCCCAACGGAGCCGGGAAGACCACCCTGTTCCGCATGCTGCTCGGCCTGCGGCGGCCCACGGGAGGAACTCTCACGGTCTTTGGTTCCCCGCCCCGACGCGGGAACCAGAGGATCGGCTACGTCCCCCAACGTCACACGATAGACCACGAGACCCACGTGGCGGCCGAAACCCTGGTGCGGTTGGGCGTCTCGGGCACGAAGTGGGGGCCCGGCTTCTCGCCGCGGGCCGAGAAGGACGCCGCGGACGAGGCCCTCGCCGCGGTGAGAGGATCCGAACTGGGGCCGAAGGCCCTCGGCTCGTTGTCCGGGGGTGAATTGCAGCGAGTGTTCCTCGCGGAGGCGTTGGTGGGGAACCCGGAGATGCTCCTGCTCGACGAACCGCTCTCCAACCTGGACCTCCGGCGGAGCCGAGACCTGGTGGAGGTGATCCACGGCCTGGTCCGGTCCCGACACGTGACGACCCTGCTCGTCGCCCACGACATCAATCCCCTCATCCAGTGTCTGGACAAGGTGGTCTACATTGCCAACGGCAATGTCGCGACCGGTCCGCCCGAGGCGGTCCTGACCTCTTCCTCGCTCACGGAGCTCTATGGCGTTCCGGTGGAAGTGTTGCACGATTCTCGCAACAACATTGTCATCGTGGGCGGCGAGAACCCTCACGAAGGAGAGGAGGAATGACCGGGGGTGCCGTCTCGTTCAGCTGGAACATCGTCACCGACCTCCGTACGATGTGGGAGTTCGGTTTCATGCGCAATGCGTTCGAAGCGGGGACGATCATCGCGATCGTCGCGGGGATCATCGGCTATTTTGCCGTCGTGCGTCGCCTCGCGTTCGCCACGCACGCTCTGGGCCACGTCGGCTTTTCGGGAGCCGCGGGCGCGGTTCTCTTCGGGGTGAATCCGGTCGACGGTCTCCTGCTGTTCACCACCACCGGAGGGGTCGGGATGGGGTTACTCGGTAGGCGTGCCTCCAATCGCGACATCGAGATCGGAACGGTCCTCGCGTTCATGCTCGGAGTGGGCCTGCTGTTCCTCACCCTCTACAAGGGGTATGCCACCGAGGCCTACTCCATCCTCTTCGGGGAGATCCTGGGCATCAGCGCCAGCGGCGTAGTTTTCACGCTCGAGGCCAGCATCGTGGTCCTGCTGGTGATGGCTCTGATCTATCGTCGGCTCCTGTTTGCCTCGCTCGACGAGGACGTGGCCGAGGCCAAGGGCCTGCCCATGCTCCTCCTCGGGCTCACGTTCATGATCCTCCTCGCGGTCGCGATCTCGATCGCGGTCCAGGTCGTCGGAGTCCTGTTGATCTTCGCCCTGATGGTCACGCCCGCCGCCGTCGCAGTCCGGTTGACCAAGCGACCGTTGTACGCGGTCGTGGTCTCGATCCTCGTGGCGCTGTTCGCGACCTGGGTAGGGCTCTTCGTCCAGTTCTATGCTCAATATCCCGCGAGCTTCTTCATCGTGACCATTGCGTTCGCATTCTACGTGGCGGTTCGGGCGGGTCAAGCCATCGCGGGCCGGCTCGTTCACCGAAACGCTCCGGTGGTCGGTCCCAGTTCGAAGACCGGCACTGGGTCCACATAGGACCGTAGAGCGACCCTCGTCGCCCGAGCGCAAAGGAGAGGATACCCTGCGGGCCGAGAGCTTCTTCGCGGGTTTCGGTCGGATCTCGGGCCCGAAGTCTTTTGGGGAGGTTCACGAATCCCGGTCGCACCAATCCATGGAATCCCAATCGGATTGCGCCCGCGTCAACCGGGCGGTCTTCGAAGGAGACTCCCCCCCTGGGGCGATCGGGGCGGGTTGTTCTCCTTCCTGCTTCGCTGCGACCATCAAATCTCGATAACCACCCTATTAGAACCGAATTTGGAAACGCACTGCTCCTACCCAGCACGGAGAATTCTGCGCATTTCTCAGTTGAAAAGGCGATGTCAAGGGGCAATACGGTGCGATGTGGGCGAAGTCTTGGTGGCCCCCTCGGAAGGGACTTCAGGGCGGTGTCAACAGCTGCGCTTCCTCGTAAAACTGTGCCTCTCCGAGGTCGAGGTCTCCCGACGGAGGACCGTGAAAGACGCCCCGGGGTCGGTCGCGTCGGGGCCAAGGTCCTACCCAGCCTTTCACAGTCCCGTCACGAAATCCCGAACCGGTCGTACTGTGCCCGAGTCCTCGCGATCAAAGATGCCCCGTCGAGCTCGAGCCCATACCGACCGAAGAAGCGTTCGAGCGACGCGATCCCCTGCCGGAGCGATCGCAACGCTTCTTCGAGCCGAACCCAGGCGGGCGACCCGAGGCGATCCACGCGGATCCCGGCCGCGAGGTCGATGAACCAGGGTTCGTCCTCATAGACGAGGATGTTGAACGGGCTCAGGTCCGAGTGAACAATCCCGGCCTCGGCGAGGGCCACGATCCCCTCTTCGGTCGCTCGCAGGAACGTCTCTGGTTCTGTCAGTCCGGCGTGCTGGAGCATGGGCGCAGCCGCGGCAGCGGAGCCCAGGTATTGCATCGAGAACATGTTCTCGACCCGCTGCCCGGGTTTGGGCACCCGCGCGCCCCCCTGCCAAGCGTAGACGAGAAGCTCGAATTCCCGCACGGCCCGTTGCCCCATCGTCTCGAGCTTGATCGGCCCTCCTCCCCGGTGGGTGGTCCGGTACTGGCGGTAGACCTTCACGGCCAGGAGTCTGCGGCGCTCGCAGCAGAGGTAGACGTCCGCTTCTTTGCCCGAACCGAGGCGTTGTCCCACCTCGGTCGCCAGGCCGGCATCCATGATCGCCTCCGCTACCTCGTTGTGCGTGGGCTCGGCGAAGGCGACCTGCCCCGTCCGCACCTTCCAGTGCACGCTCTCGTCCAGGTATCCCTCGTTGGGCATCGGTGTGACCTGGCCCGGGCCAGAGGATCCAGTGGGCAGAGCGCAATGCAGAAGGCCGGCGAAATCGCGGGCTACGTCATTCCGTAGGCTCGCGTTGCGACGACTTCCACATTTGCACTCATCGCACCGTGAACCTCCTGGCCCGTGGCCGACCGGTAAGATCGAGGGGTCCTACCTAAACCTTACGTCGGGGAAGGCTCCGGGGCGGAACCGCCCGTGGAGACGAATCCTCGAGACCTTGTCGAAGGGGCCACTTCGTTCGGTTCGGCCGGAACCCGAATCCATCGTCACCTCGTCCTTCGGCGGCTCATCCTAGACCACATAACGGTCCGCCGCATGTTCTCGAGAGAGGATCCCTGAGAATGGCGCTGATCAGTGTGATGTTCAACGTTAAGGACGTCGATCGCTCGCTGGCGTTCTATCGCTCCCTCGGCTTCACGGCCCGGTGGAAGTGGAAAGGCGAGGACGGTTCGCTCCTATATGCCGGCGTCGGCCTGGGAGAGGCGGTCATCGCCCTCGGCAAGATCAGCCCCGGGGGAGGGGGTGGCGAGTATCGCAACTATCGCAAATGGGTGGGATCCAACCTCGGAGGAGGGGTGATCGTCAACGTGGAACTCCGAAGCGTGGAACGGGTGTACGCCCGTGCGAAGAAGGCCGGAGCGAAGATCGAGTCTCGCCTCCGGATGTGGCCCTACGGCACTGCGTTCACGATCAACGACCCGGACGGATACGTGGTAAAGTTCCTCCGACCCAAGGGAGAGTTCGCCTGATCCGAAGGACGCCGGCTCGCAGGGCTCGACGCACCCTCGCGGTCGGCAAAGCCTTTCGCTATTCGGTTCGGTTCGAGAGCACGAACTCGTTCCCGTCCGGGTCGGCGATGACGGCCCGAACGAACTTCACGCCGGGGAACTCGATGAGCTTGGGTTCCACCGTCACGGTTCCGCCACGATGTTGGATCTCCTTGCAGGCCGTCGCCGGGTCGGGGTGACGGAAGACGATCCCCGAGACCGTTCCGGGGTCTCGTCCCTCCTCGCCCGGGGCCTGGATGTGCATCGTCAGCAGGGTCGAGG
>JBEKJT010000108.1:0-5814 GCA_050011075.1 Thermoplasmata archaeon | reverse complement strand
GTTCCAGGTTGGCCCCCGCCCGGGGGTGCGCGCGCAGGCGGGTCCATGGTTCGCTCTGTTCGTCACAGAGGTTTAATCGAAAAGTGGAGTCGACTTGACTGCGAGCCACCACGTCGGAATCCGGTCACCGCAGGGAGCCGGATTCGGGCTGAAGGGCGCACCGTGTCCGGGAACGATGGTTCGCGAGACCTCTAGCACCCGTCGCCGGTGACGCGACAAGCGACGAAGGTCAACCGCGATCGGGTCCGGGGTCGGACCCTGCGCGTTCCACCAGAGGTGGGTGAACGCCGCGATCCCGTGCTTCGTGCCTACCAGGGTCGTAACGTCCTGGAGCGTGTGCCCGGGGGTCTCCCAGAGAACGACCGAGAGAGATAGGTGGAATCCCTCGGCCGGGGCGGCTCGTCCATACATCGTTCTCGTAGACGGCCCAGAAGTCGTGAACTCGGGCGCAGGGGAACAACGCGACGTTGAGCGTGCGATCCGGATGGTGATGCGACAGCACGATGTCCGTGATCTCGGAGGGGCGGACCCCCCGGCGCGCGAGGGGTTTGAGGATGTTGTCACGAGAGGCGACCATGCCCGGGTCGAGGATCGCGCGCACGTCACCCTCCTCCACGCACGAGACCGTGGACGCGACGCGATCCCCCACGTACCCCGCGCACAGAACCTCGAAGATTGCCGAACGTCGGAGCGAAAGAGAGGGGGGCGACATGTTCGACGGGCTGCTATCTGGTCACGGGAGAGATAAGCGCTCCGAGGCCGCGACGAGGGCTCCTTCCGGGACATTTCGATAGTCGGAGACCGGGAACGCCCTCACGGGTCGATCTCGGAGAGTAGGTAGTCGGGAATTGGGATGTGGGCCCGCTCGATAGCGGCCCGGCGGGCCGGCCGCCACGTGGATTCGAGCGACCCGCAAGGCTTTCCGCCCACCACTTCCGTGGTCGCCCGTATCGAAAGGAACGTCGGTTCCGACCGGAGGATTCGAGCGCGCGCGATATGGGAGACCCCTACGCGCGGCAACCGGTCCGAGGAGTACGTGGCCGGACCGACACTGACCCACACTTTGCCTCCGAGCGTTAGGGCTGTCCAGTAGGAGACCTCGTACAGCACCAGGAAATGCAGCCCGGAATGGAAGAGCGTCGGCCACCCGATCTCGTCCGCTTTCGGAACGAAGGCGGCCCGCACTTCCGCTGTGCCGTCGTCGGCGGTCCCGCTCTCGTACCTCAATCGCAGACCCCGCGGATGGTTCGGTCCGCAACCGAAACACGGGTTCTCCGCGGGATTCTCCAAGTCCGGCATGCGTTCCCGAAAGATCGTCTGCCCTTCGACCTTTCGACGGGGACGGGGATTCGAGACGCAGGCGGACCTGCAGCCCCCGGGCCGAGAGGAGTGCCCCCCCTCGGTGCGTCAACCCGCCTTGACCGTGGCTACATCCGCAACAAGGAGGTTCCTCCGGATTGATGGACGCTGCCGTAGTTCGACCGGTCGGTCGGGTCCTGCCTCTTCAGCCCGGGGCACTGTGTCCTCTGCCACGACTCCGAGGACGGGACCTCCTCGAAGACCCGCTTCTCAACAAGGGTACCGCGTTCACGGATGGCGAGCGCACCGTGCTCGGTCTTCACGGTCTCCTTCCGCCTCAGGTCGAGACGCTTGACCAGCAGGTCCACCGCGCGTACGAGGCGTTCCAACGGAAGACGGACGACCTCGAGCGTCACATCTACCTACGGGCACTGCAGGACCGGAACGAGGTGCTGTTCTACCGACTCCTCCTCGACCACATGGAGGAGATGATGCCCGTCGTGTACACCCCCGTCGTCGCGCTCGGTTGTCAGGAGTTCAGCCACATCTTCCGTCGACCGCGCGGCCTGTTCATCCCTTACCCCCTCCGGGACTCGATCCGAACGCTCCTCAAGCACCGTCAGAACCCCGAGGTCGATGTCATCGTCGTGACCGACGGAGAACGGATCCTCGGCATTGGCGACCAGGGTGCGGGCGGCCTTGGGATACCGATCGGCAAGCTCTCGCTCTACACGCTCATCGGGGGTTTCCGGCCCGAACGCACTCTGCCGATCGTGCTCGACGTCGGAACGAACAACGTGGAACGTCTGCGCGACCCCGAGTACCTCGGGTGGCGCCACGAGCGGATCCTCGGTCCCGAGTACGACGAGTTCATCGCGCAGTTCGTCCGGGCCGTGCGACAGGAGCTTCCGACCACCCTCCTGCAGTGGGAAGATTTTGGGGGCGAACATGCCCGAAAGATCCTCGAGGAGTATCAGGACAAGCTCCTCACGTTCAACGATGATATCCAGGGGACCGGCGCGATCGCGGTCGGCGCCATCCTCTCCGCGCTGCATCTGACCCGGGTCCCCCTCCGCGACCAACGGGTCGTTATCTTCGGCGCGGGTTCGGCGGGGGTCGGCGTGGCCGACGCGATCCGCACCGCGATGCAACAGGATGGGCTCTCCGAAGCCGATGCCCGGACGCGCTTCTGGTTGGTGAACCGTGGAGGGCTTCTCCACTCGGCCCGGATGGACCTGAAGGCAGAGCAGCGGTTCTACGCTCACCCCTGGGACGAGGTCACCTCCTGGGCTCACGCCGACCCACGACGGGTCTCCCTGGGTGAGGTCGTCGCGGAAGCGCGGCCCACGGTGTTGATCGGTCTCTCTACGGTCGCGAGCGCGTTCGACGAACCGCTCGTACGTTCGATGGCCGCCGCGGTCGAGCGACCGCTCATCTTCCCGCTGTCGAATCCCACGAACAAGTCAGAGGCAGTGCCGAGCGACCTACTCCGCTGGACGGACGGAAAGGCGATCATTGCTACCGGCTCACCGTTCGCCCCGGTCGAATTCGGGGGCCGAAAGGTTCCGATCGCTCAGTGCAATAACGTGTACATCTTCGCGGCGCTCGGTCTCGGAGCCGTGGCGAGCGGAGCCCGTCACGTGACCCAGGAGATGCTGCTGGCGGCGGCCCGTGCACTTGCGGCATGTTCGCCGGCGCGCTCGGACCCGACGGCTCCCCTCCTCCCCCCGGTCTCACAACTTCGCGTGGTCGCGGTGGAGATCGCGGTCGCCGTCGGCCAGGAGGCCCAGCGCACGGGCGACGCGCCAGCGATGAGCCCCGAGGAGTTGCGCGCACGCGTCCTCGCCATGCAATGGACTCCCGCGTACCCGGTCTATCCGGGAACGTGATTCCCCAGTAGGTCGAATCGCGATCGGGAAGGCCCACCGACCGCCTCTGGGCTCACGCCGGTTCCTGCCACGGTGAGCCTCCTACGCGCCCCCGGTCGAGGCGAGACGTTCTGCGGCGGTGGGCCGTCGTCCGACCGTGACCCAAATCCCGTCCGGGTCGGTGACGCTCGCCATCCAGCCCGCCGTGGTGGATGGGTCGTACCCCGTGGGTTTCGCTCCTTGACGGAGCAGCCGCCGGTACACTCTCTCGAGCTCTTTCTGGGGCGCTACCCCGAGGGTAAAGTCGAGATGGTCGACCGCGTCGCCCGGCCGGAACGGGCCGGCGAATCGCGACCCCTTCGGGTACCAGTTCAGCTCCACCGTGGAACGAGACCGAGGGTCCACGAGGCGCACCCAGATCCCCCCTCCCCAGCTACGCGTGTCTCCCCGGCGTACCTCCCGAAGGCCGAGTGCCTGGGTGTAGAACTTCAGCGACCGCTCGAGGTGGGTGACCCGCAATCCGACGGTTTCGAACCGCATGGACCCGACAAGGGCGGGGGGCTCTAAACTTGTCGTCATCCTGGCTCGCGCGGTGAAACCCTTCCGCGGGGCTCGGGGTCCGACCCACTCGAACTGCTCGGTCTCCACGCCCGGTGTTGGCGCCGGCGGTTCCCGCATCTTTTTGGGGGCGTGCGAGTACCCATGTCGTTCCCGGGAGTTCCCATAGAATGTCGCTGCCCGGCATCACCCGACCCCACCTCCCTCCCACGTCCCGCCGTACCCCGCTCGTGTACCGCGCCCGTGCGATCTCCGTGTTCACGGCGGTCGTGGGGGGTGTGGTGCTCCTCTTGGGGATCCTGTCGGGCCTCCGCCCAGCACCGGAGGTCTTCCGCGATTTTCTCGTCGGGTACGACCCCCCCTTCGACGCGATCGCAGGGTTCCTCCTGCTCGTGCTTTCGCTACGGATCGGCGGTCGGAGCCCCGTGGCCTACATCTTCTCCCTTCTCGCCCCGGCTCTCACGGTCTTCATCGCCATCTTCAGCCCCAATCTGTACTCCATCGCGGCCGCGGGCGCCTCGGTCCTCCTGGTCGCCGTCATCTACCCGTACCGGGCCGGTTTCTACTACGGCTCGGCTACCGGCCCCGAGGCGACCCAACTGCTGGTGGTCGCGGCAGCGCTCCTTTCGCTTCTGTTCGGAATCGTCGGCACGCGATGGCTGGCCGGCCAGTTCCAACCGCCCGTAGCGGGTTGGGGCGATTCCCTCTACTTCACGATCGCGACGGTCTCGACCAACGGGTCGAACTTCACGCCGAAGACGGACATCGCCCGTCTGTTCACGGTCCTCCTCATCCTCTTCGGCGTGGGAACGTTCTTATCGGCGGTCGTGGTCCTTTTCCTTCCGTTACTCGAGCGGCGCCTAGAAGCGATCACTTCGCGCCTCGAACGGGCCCAGATGGAAGACCTGAACGACCACGTGATCATCTGCGGAACGACTACCGAAGCCAAGGCGGTCGCGGACTCGCTGCGCGAGCTCGGGGTCCGCTCGGTCATGGTCTCGAACGACCCGGCAGCACTGGAGAGCCTGCGGGCGGAAGGCTATCGCGTCCATCGGGGGGACCCGTCCTCGGAAGAGGCGCTCGAATCGGTGGGACTCCCTCGAGCTCGAGCACTCATCGCGTCCCAGTCGACCGATGCGGAGAACCTGCTTACGGTCATCACCGCTCGCGGCATGGCCCCGGGACTGCGGATCGTTGCGGTCGCGAACCAGTCGCAAAGTCTGCCGAAATTTCAGAAGGCCGGGGCGAACGAAGCCATCAGCGTGGTCTCGGTGGCGGCCAAGCTGGTGAGCGCCGCGGCCCTCGAACGGGGCAACTCCACGGGAACTCACACTCACGCGATCACGCGCTAACGAGCCGGACCAAAAGGCGGTCCAGTAGCTCGGCGGACTCCTATCGCGCTTTGTCCGAAGCCCGGCGCATCGCGTGGGCCAGCACTCGGCCGGGCCGTTCCCCCGTGATCTGCCCGTCGAAGACCACCGGCACGCCGGCTACCCACACGGAGGAGAACAGCCGAGCATACCGTGGACGGGCGACGTAGTCTGGACCGGGGTCCCGTCGATCGCTCGGCCAGACTGTAACGTCCGCTATCCGGCCGACCTCGAGCGACCCCCGGTCCGGGATACCGAAATGTTCGCAAGGGAGGGCGGTCACCCGTCGGATTGCCTGTGCCAACGCGAGCGGTCCGAGCGAGGTGATGTCGGCCAGGAACTTCGGGAAAGTTCCGTAGTTCCGGGGGTGGATCGGTCCTTCGAGCGGCCCGTTCGTGAGCGAATTGCCGACCCCGTCGCTCCCCACCAGAGTCTCCGGGTCGTGCTCAATGCTCCGGACGTCCTCCTGGGACATCCCGAAGAGCAGGATCGAGACCCCTCCCTTTTCGGCCAGAAAGAGGTCGACCGCCACGTCGAACGGAGGGAGGTTGTCGTCCTTCCCGATCTCGCCGAAGCTGCGACCCAGGAAGGGCTTTCCTTTCGGAGTGGCGACCGCAGAGACGACGATGTCCTCCCAGTGAAGGTCCTCCGGGCCGAGGCTCCACCCGGGCACGCCCTGCATGACCTCGCGGCGAAGCCGCTCCCGGGTCTCGGGGTGG
>JBEKJT010000107.1:0-5893 GCA_050011075.1 Thermoplasmata archaeon | reverse complement strand
GAACCAGATCGCCCGCGTGGTGACGCTTCTCTTCGGGGGACCGACCCCGGAACTGAACGCTCTCCGGAGCCAGCTGGCGCTCCTCCTCCCGAAGCCATTCCACGTGGTCGAGGCGGGACCGAGCGCACTTTCGGTCCCACCCGGGACGCACGCGCTCCAAGTGGTGGGCGAGGCTACCCACGGTGGCTATCCCCACCGGGGTCACAACCCCGTGCCCGCGGCGATCGACCTCCTGCGCACCGCCTCGGAGGCGGGTGTCATCGACAGAAGCGCACTCGGGACCGGGACGTTCACGGTCGACCTCCGCCTCATCCCGGAGATGGAGCTTGCGGACGGCCTCCGGGAGACGTTAGAGGACCTCGGAGCCTGGTCCCGTCGATCCTCCCCGCACTCCCGGGTCGTTGCGCCGCCCGCCCGCTGTCGCTCGGGCTACGCCCTGCCTGTCGACCATCCGATGGTGCTCCGGTTCGAACGGGTCCTGCGCGATACCCTCGGGGCCGTAGGGGTCCGGGGCGAGTACGGGGGGACCGATGCGAGCGCGCTCCGTGGCCTCAAGACCCCGGGCGGCGAACTGCTCCCGGCAATCGTCTTCGGCAGCATGGACCCCGAGGCACGCATCCACGACGCGGAGGAGAGCGCCGACCCCCGGAAGATCGCCGCGGTCACCACGACGATCGAACGATTCGTGCGGGAGCCGTAGCGGAGCCCGCCGGTGCTGCCGCAGATCTACTCGAGCGCTCTCGCAGTCCTCTGGCTGCTCCTTCCGGCCTACGCCGCCAATGCTCTAGCCACGCTACCCCGCGGCCGGGGTCCCCCACTCGATCTCGGTCGGGTCTGGACCCGGGACGGTCGGCGGGTCTTCGGGCCATCGAAATCCTGGTCCGGCTTCCTCTTCGCAGGCTTCGTCGCGATGCCGATCTGCCTCTTGGAGGCGTGGTTGATCCTGCTCGCACCACCGAACCTCCAGCTCGTGCCGGTCCTCGCCCCTACCGTCCTCGCCGCGGTGCCGCTCGCGGCGATACTGACCTTCGGGGCGATGACGGGCGACGCGCTCGGCTCGTTCGTCAAACGCCGTATCGGCCGCGAGAGCGGTACCCGAACGGTCCTCCTCGACCAGCTCCCCTTCGTCCTCGTGCCGATTGCGATCGGCCTCGGGGTTTACCCCGGGCTGTTCCTCTCCGTCTTCGGGCACTGGGAAGCGGTCTTATGGCTGCTAGTCTACACGCTCGGGCTGCACGTGCTCTTCAACTGGATCGGGTTCAAGGTGGGCCTGAAGAAGGTGCCTTGGTGATGACCTCGCAGGACGTTCCGGCCGACGAGCGGGCGGCGATCGCAAACGTCCTCCTCGACGCGAGCGCGGTCCGTTTCGGGGACTTCACGCTCGCCTCGGGCGAGAAGAGCGACGTCTACATCGACGTCAAACGGGCGTGGACCGACCCTCGACGCCTGCGTGTCCTCGCGGGGGCTCTCGCCCCGCGGGTCGGGACGACCGACCGCCTCGCGGGCATGGAGCTCGGGGCGGTCCCCCTGGTCGTCGCGGTGGCGCTGCAGACGGGCCACCCGTACGTGGTTCTGCGGAAGGCGGCCAAGGAACATGGGACCCGCCAGGCGTTCGAGGGAGAGATCCCCTCGGGTTCGCGAGTTCTACTGATCGAGGATGTATCGACCACCGGCGGAAGTTCGCTGCGGTCGATCGAGATCATCCGGGGCGCCGGCGGCATCGTCGACCGGGCGCTCGTCGTGGTCGACCGCGAAAGCGGGGCGCGCGAACGTCTCGCGGCGGTCGGCGTACGCCTAGAACCCCTCCTCACGCTCTCCCAGTTGAGGGGAGCCCGTCGTTGAGCGGGACCCTCGCCTCGGACGCCACGGTCCGGTTCGACGACCCGGCGGAGGCGAGCAGCATCTACGCGAAGGGGTTCTTCGGGACCCTCACTCCGGAGGGCGGCCTCACGCTCGACCGGTACGAATCGGTCTACCTTCGGGAGATGGACCGCGCTGCGATCCTCACGCCCACCGGCGCGCCGGTCGCCTGGCCCGCCGTCTTCCGTCGGGCCGTCAAGGCAGACCCCGGCTTCTCGGCCCGATACCTTGTCTACCGGGACCTGCGTCAGCGAGGATACGTCGTGCGCGCGAGCCCTCCCCCCGTGGCATTCTCCGTCCTCCCCCGGGGTGGCACGTTGCACAAGACGCCCTCCCGGTACTGGGTCGAGGCGATGAGCGAGCGCGTCCCGTTCGACCTCGCTCGCCTGTTCGACCTTGCCGAGCGGGCGCAGAGCGCGAAGAAGGTCCTCCTGCTGGGGCTGGTCGACGAGGAGTCGGACCTGACCTACTATCGTGTCCGCCGCCCCGCACCGACCGGAGCGCTTCCGCCGCGTCCTCTGGCCGAACCGGCCGAGGGATGGCTCTCGGAGGACCGGGTCACCGTCCACGACCCGACGGCCGTGGCGGAGCTCGGGCGCGAGCTCGCCTACGGGAGCCACATCGGCGACCGGCTCGAGCTGAGCCTGCTCGAGGCGGCGTACCTGGTCGCCTCGGGACAACTCCGGTTGCGGGACGCGAAGAGCGGCCGTGCGCTCCCGCTCGAGAAGTTGGAGCAGAGGGCCCGGCGGCTCGACCCCCGGTTCTTCGAGCGCCTCGCCGCCTACCGCGACCTACGGGGGCGTCATCTGGTCGTCAAGACGGGGTTCAAGTACGGCGCGCATTTTCGCGCCTACCCGAGGAACCCCTCGAACGCACATGCCCGCTACCTCATCCAGGCCGTCCCGGCCGACCACGTCACCGCCTGGCCTGAGGTAGCGGGAGGCGTCCGCGTGGCTCAAGGCGTCCGGAAGGAGTTCCTCGTCGCCTCGGTGACGCCGGACTCGAAGGTCCGTTTCCTCTCGCTCGAGCGGATCCGCCCCTAGTCTGCGTGTGGCGATGCCGATCCCGGGCTGTGCCACGGTCCCGGGGGGCCGGGTCCTCCCTTCATCCCCGGTGAAGGATACGGCGCGTTTGGCCATACGGCCACTCGTGGGATATCCCGTAGAGCGATAGTCCATAACTGCAGCTATGTTCTATTCAAACGTTCAGGATGTCCGCCACAGGGCTATTATCGGTCCCGATACCTCGCTTGGGAGGTGCTCAGAACGGAGCTCGAGATACGTCCCGGGCAGCGGCGGGACCTCGGCTCTATCGTCGACATCTACAATCACTACGTCGAGCACTCGGCGGCGACCTTCGAGGTTTCGCCGGTACGGCCCGCCGACCGACTCGATTGGTTCCGCGAGCACTCTCTCGGTGGTCGACATCGCCTGTGGGTAGCCGTCGCCGCGGGTTCCGGGGTCCGCGGTTGGGCGACCACGAGCCCGTTCCGCTCACGTGCGGCCTACCTCACTACCGTTGAATCCTCGGTCTACGTCGAGTCGAGCTCGATGGGCCAAGGGATTGGTTCCCGGCTCTATCGAAGCCTGTTCGAATCGATCCGGTCCGAGGACATCGAACGGATCGTCGCGGGGATCTCCCTCCCCAATCCCGCGTCGCTCGCGCTCCACCATCACTTCGGTTTCCGTCATGTCGGAACCTTCTCGCGCGTGGGCCGAAAGTTCGGGGAGTACTGGGACGTGGCTTGGTTCGAACGACCCCGAAAGGTCCCGCATCGCGCGCGGCGCAACGTTCGTCACTCGTTCGCGGGACGACCGCGGGAGGGGCCGACAGAGGTGACCCGCCTTACCCGCGGCTCCGCCTACGGGTAGGGGCCCGTGTATCTGCCCACGACCGGGAGTTTCCTGGCTCGCATTGATCCATCCACCGTGAGAGCGGGTTCGGCCCGTCCCGGAGCTTCGCACGGAGGCGGCGGAGTGGGACTACGCCTCCGGTGCCGGTGCCTTAGGTCCGCTCCGTCTACGTGGGGGAAGCCTCTCGGGAAAGCCGGACTCGAGCAACCCTCGGAGGAGTTCCGCGTGCTTTCGTTCGTCCGCCTCCATGCTCGCGATCAAGAGGGCCATCGTGCCGCCCAGATGGCGGACCATCTGCGTGTCGGCCTGAGCTTCCGCCTGCCGCTCCCCCTCGATGAGAGCACCCACCTCCTCTACGGTCACGCCGGACGCGTGCGCGGCCGCGATCCCCCGGTCGAGGTACGGGGCAAGGGAGGCGACGATCTCAGCGTGGCGGAGGCTGTCCGAGGCGATCTGGCGAAAGATCGCCCGCGTCAGCTCGTCCCTCGCCTTCTGTGCCAGGTTCATGCACTGGGTGACCGCCGCTTGCTCGACGCGGACGCGCTGGCGGATCCACTTCGCGAGCGCGCGGGTCTGGGCGGCCCCGCCCCCGGGCGAGCCCGAGGCGCGACGTCGACTACCGCGCCCGGGCGCGGGACCCGCCAGGTCGGCGAGGGCCACGGCGCCTTCGAGCAGGATCCGGGTCGTCTCGACCCCCGTGGGTGAGGTTTGTGTTAGTCGTCCGGCGACCTCGCGGGCGACCCCGCTCGCGGGCTCGTTGGAAGCGTAGCGGGCGAACTGGCGCGAAAGCCGCTTGCCGGAGAGATACTGAGAGATGGCCGAGGGGGCCAGGCCGAGCATCTCGGCCGCCTGTCGGGAGGGGATCCCGAGGCCTTCGACGAGCTCGCGGGCGGTCAGGGCCTGTAGGAGCTGGACCCACGATGCCGGGGACACGCGGTCCGAAGTCAACGATCCCTCTCCCACGCTGGGTCAACGAATCCTAGATTCGAGACGCTCGTGGGTCCACACCCGGACCCCAGATAGTCTCTGCGCCGGGACGGCCGCGGGGGGGGATTGGGTCCGCGGTGGCCGCGGTTCGCTCATAAGTCACATTGTGAATTTTCAGCGTGAAGTTTCACAAACGGGAGAATTAAGTAGCCTCGAGCCATCGAAATCCCCCGGACGGCTCCGCGCACGGCGGAGCAACGCCGTGACAGGTACCGGGGAGACGACCGAATTCGTGAGCGTGACGGCTCCGCCCGTCCGCTACCCACGGGTGCGCACGGTCCGGCGGTGGTTCCATGGATGGGGTCCCGCTTGGCTCGTGATGATCGCCGACGTCGATGCCGCAAGCATCCTGACCGGCCTCGAATCCGGGGTGGCGTATCGGTACGACCTCCTCTGGTTCCTCTTGCTCCTGATCATCCCCCTCTTCTTCGTCCAGGAGGCCGCCGGTCGTATCGGGGCCGTAACGCATCGCGGCCTCGGCGAACTCGTTCGCCAGACACGGTCGCCGAACTTCAGTCTCGGACTGGCCCTCCCGGTGGCGCTCGCCGACGTGGCGAGCTACGTCGCGGAGTACGCTGCGATCGCGATCGGCCTCGGCATCTTCGGCGTGCCGTTGTACGTTTCCCTGCCGGCGGCGTTCTTCGTCCACATCGGCCTGGTCGCCCGCGGTCGGTACGTGTGGGTCGAGCGCGTACTCCTCGGGGTGTCGGGAGTCTTCATCGTCACCGTCGCGGCCGCCCTCCTGATGAGGGGCGTGGTCTCGAACGACGCGGTCCTCGTCTCGGGGAGTCCCTCCTTCGTGTTCCTGCTCGCCGCGAACGCGGGGGCCGTCATCATGCCGTTCATGCTATTCTATCAGTCCTCAGCCACCGCGGAGAAGCCCGACGCGACCGTGAGGGGCGTTCGGCTCGGCACCCTGGTCGGAGCCATCGTCAGCGAGCTTCTCATGGTCGCGTTCCTTATGCTCGGCGCGGGCCTTCCGCGCGGAACCGACCTCTTCACTTCGAGCGGAGTGGCCTCGGCCTTTGAAACGGTGGGAGGCTGGCTGCTTCCGTACGCCTTCGCCGTCGGTTTGGTCGCGGCGGCCTTCCTCGCGCTCGTCATCATATCGCTCGGGAGCGCGTGGGGGCTCGCGGAGGCGTTGGGCATACCCCGCGGACGAACGTTCTGGGTCTACACCCTCGAGAGCATTC
>JBEKJT010000106.1:0-5925 GCA_050011075.1 Thermoplasmata archaeon | reverse complement strand
CGAGATCGAGGAGTCCGTCTAGGTCCGCTGGCCCGGCCGCCCTCAGGAGGCCGGCTGCTCGGCCGGGGCGAAGACGACGAGGAGGACGAGCTCCTCCTCGACCGAGTGGAAGTGGTGGAGTTCGCGGGCCTTCACGAACAGCACATCGCCCGGGAGCGCCGACACATCCTCCTTCCCGCGCCGCAACTTTCCTCGACCCCGGACGACATAATAGACCTCATCCTCGAGGTGGGGGCTCTGTACGTCGGTCGCTCCGGCGGCCAGCACGTACACCCCCGCGCTCATCGCGGGGACCCTCAGGAACTCGGAGAAGCCGTTCGGAGTGCGGCGGGCTTCGCGGACCAGAGCGTCGATGGACGGCATGGACCAAGGCACGACACCGGCGCGGATAGCCGATAGGCCGGCGGGAGCCTCCCTGATCAGGTCCCCGAGGCCCGCGCGCGTCGGACCGCGAGCAGCTCCACGGCGGCCCGCTCGCCGCTCGAGATCGCCCCGGCGATGGTCGCGGATTGGCCGGTGGTATCGGTCGCCTCTCCGGCGAAGAACAGGCGGTCCTCGACCGGGGCGGCCAGGACCTTCCGGTCGGCGGGCCCGCTGCCTACGGAGAAGAAAGAGTACGCACCGCACGCCCACGGGTCGGCGGTCCAGCGATGGACGGAGGACCGATCCACCGAGCCGAGGGTCACTCCGGGAGGCAGGACCGCGTCCCATTCCGCCACGGTGGCCTCGACCATCGCCCGGTCGTCCAGCGCACAGCGCCGGCGGGCCTCGTGTCCGACGGTGAACGCGGTCACCACTTCGACCGGCTCCCCGAGGCCGACCCGGGGCCGATGGAAGCTGGTGGCCGTGTCGCCCCACAGGATACCGAAATCCCCTAGACTACGGCGCATCGTACCTCCCCGAAGGGTCATCTGCAAGGCGTAGGCGTCTCCGAACCCGAGCCGATCGATCGCTGCCCATTTCTCCGGCGGGAGCGGAGGGTCGAAGCGAATCGATCCGGCCTTGAGCACCCCCAGGGGGACCGTGACGACGACGTATCGGGCGCGCACTTCCCGAGCCGGAGAGTCGGGCCCGCCCGCGAGGCAGAGGAGCACCTCGTCCTGGCCCAGCACGATGTCGGTCACCTGCGTACCGGTGCGCACCCGGTCCCCGAGGGCGGTCGCAACCCGGTCCGCGAGGGCCGAGTACCCCTCGACCACGCGAAAGTTACGGAAGCCGAACGGCTCGGTCGCCACCCGCTGCTCCTCCGCAGGGCCGAGGACACCGATCGACTCCGGGTCCGTCGCGTAGGTGTGGGCATGGAGCACGTCCACCAGGGCCCGGGCTGCGGGTGGGACGCTCCGTTCGTCGAGGAACTCCCGGAGGGTCCGATCCTCGCCGTCATACCTTGCGAGGGCTCGCGGGATCGTCCGGAATCCCTGCCAGGTGGCACGCCCGCCGACCGCCGGGTGGAACGGCAGGCCGAACCAGGGGAAGCGGCCGACGCGCCGGCCTACGACGATTCGGCTGCGCTGGTGAACCGCGAGAGGCCGCACTGAGAGGCCCGCCCGGCCCACCCACTGGTGGGTCACCGCGGCACGGCCGTGGACCATCTGCGCCCCGAGCTCGACCGGAACGCCGGGAACGAGCCGGTAGTCCGTGAGCGCCCGTCCTCCGACGCGTTCTCTCGCCTCGACCACCTGCACGTCGACGCCCACTGCGGCGAGCCGTAGGGCCGCGGCAAGTCCGGCGAACCCGGCACCGACGACCACGACCTCGAAGTTCTCGGGGCGGCGGGAGTCGCTCATCGTGGAGCGGGCTGCACCGCCACTGGGTTCATCCCCTCACCGCCCCCCGACGGAATGCGCCCGGGTCCGACCTCCTCGCGGTCCTAGAGGTCTCACCGCGGATCGAATCCGGCGGGATCACTCGCTGATCCCAAGGAGTACCGCAGGAGTACCACGGCAGAAGTGGTTGGCCCGGGGTTCCAGTATCACCGGTTCCCCGTGCCCCTAGGGTTCCCGCTTACACGGAGGCTGGGCCGGGAATCGCCTCGGAATACGACTTCGCCTTTCGGGGGGGTGCCGAACCCTCTCCAGAATCGCCCCCTTCCTGGGCGGGCCGCCACCATTGGAGTACCCGGCCGCCGGGTCCGGGCAGCTACCCAAGCGATGTCCTCGCGCGGGAACTCGCAGGCAGCGAACTCCCTAACACCGACCCCCCCGAAGAGCGAGTCCGCAGCGCGGTTGGCTCGGACGATGTGACCCGCCGGCATGCTCTCCCTCCTCGGTCATGGTCGCCCTGGCCCACCGTGGTTCGGAGTATAAGCCGGCCGTCGGTGCTGAAAGAGCACGGTCTCGATAACGGTCCCAAATCGGGACGGGGTGAGGCGGTCCAACTATCGTGACAAACCTTAGCATGCGGTGTGTCTGTGTCGCCCCCGTGACCCTCCTCCGTTCCCGTGGGAGCGACTCCTCAGGTCCTTGTAGCCGGACCCTCTTCCAAGGTCGATCGGGCCATCGGCCCGTGAGCAGAAGATGATGCCGGGGACCGGCCGCGACCATGGATTGGACCATGTCGTCGTCCTCATGTTCGAGAATCGCTCCTTCGACCATCTTCTCGGCTACCTCTATCGTCCCGGCGAGGTTCCGGCTTTCGAAGGAGTGGTCGGCCGGGAACTCTCGAATCCGATCCCCTCGGACGTCCCCGGGGCCGGTCGAAACGTCGTCCCGGTCCACCCCGCAGCGAACATGAACACTCCCGACCCGGACCCGGGGGAGGAGCACCCGCACACGAACACTCAGCTCTACGGGACCGTCGCGCCGCCGGAGAACCGGCTCGCCAAGGGCGATGCGATGAAGTCCCCGTTCAACGCGCCCGACGACCCCTCGCAACCGCCGACGATGAGTGGGTTCGTCACCGACTACGTGAACGCGTTTCGGGTCGAGATGGAGCGGTGGCCGAACTATGACGAATACGCCCAGATCATGGCCTGCTACACTCCCGAGCAGCTGCCGGTGCTATCGGCCCTGGCGAAGGGGTTCGCGTGCTTCGACCATTGGTTCTGCGAGGTGCCCACCCAGACGTACGCCAACCGCTCGTTCTTCCATGCCGCGTCCTCTTCGGGGTACGTCCTCAACGCCCCTCCGGGAAAGTTCTCGTTTCGGAACGACGCGCCGACGATCTTCGAACGATTGGAGGCGGCGAAGCTTCCCTGGAAGGTCTACATCGACCCCGAGCAGATCCTCTCGGCCACCGGCCTCATTCACGCACGCCGGCTCTCACCGTACTTCGCGACCCGCTTCTCGACGATCTTTGACTTCTACGACGACGCACGACGGGGGACGCTGCCGGCGTACTCGTTCCTCGAACCGAACATGTTCCACCCTCACACCGACATGCATCCGCCCGGCGGCGGCCGGATACGCCGCGAACTCCACGTTCCCGCGGCCGGTTCGATCCTCGGGGGCGAACGATTGCTCGCCCGGGTCTACGACTCGATCCGGGCCTCGAGCACGCCGGACGGGTCGAACTGGCGGAACACGTTGCTCCTGGTGACCTTCGACGAGCACGGCGGGACGTACGACCATGTCCCGCCACCGGCGGTTCCGCCCCCGGACCCCTCCGTCCCCGAGGGGGAAGAGGGGTTCCGCTTCGACCGTTCTGGGGTTCGGATCCCGACGGTGGCGATCTCTGCGTGGATCGACCCGGGAACTGTGGTGACGGAGGAGTACCGGAGCACGTCCGTGATCCGGACCCTTCGAGAACACTGGAACTTGGGGGCTCCCCTGACGCACCGGGACGCGGTCGCGGCCGACCTGTCTCTGGTCCTCCGACGCGAGACGCCTCGTCCGGCGGAGGATTGGCCCAGGGTGGTTCCGCCGCCGTCGGGGATTTTGGAGAGGATCGCAGCCGAGTTCGACCGCCTTCCGTTGGAACGCCTCGAACGGGACCTGGTCGGAGAAGCGCGTGCCCTCGAAGCCCGTGCGACGGGGGAAGGGCCGCCGACCGACATCGAGACGATGTCGCACCGGGAGGCTGACCACCACTCGCGACGGATCGGGACGACGATGTTCCCTCGGGTCGTCGGAGGACGCCGGTCCTAGGTGGCACCGCAGGAGTCGTGGCCTCGATCGACGCGGGGCCCGGCGGTCGTGGTCGACCGGCTGCGGCCCGAGCGGGGGCCGACCAGGGTTCGCGGGTCTTGGCGAGGGCCGGGCTCTTTTCGACGAGCCGTCGTTACTTCTGCTCCGTCTCGGTGAGTACCGCCAGGTTGATCGCTTCTTCCGCGTTGTCCGCGGAATACCGGGCGGTTCGGCTCAAGCGGTCGACGATCGTCCCGAGGCCCGGGAGCTCCTCTCCCTTCCGAACGGCGACACGGTGGAAGAGGGCGTCGATCAGCTTCTTATGCGGCACTCCGCATCGATCGTTTCGTTGGCCGCGTCCATGTCCCCACGATCAGGGAGTGGAACGCGTGGTCGAGGATGACGACCGCCGACGCGGCGGCTTCCTCGAGGTCCTTCGCGAGCCTCGGGTCGATCGCACTTCCCTCGGCCACGTGGGGATAGGTGCTCGCGATCCGCTGCGCATGGTCCCCGATCCGTTCGAGGAGCTTTGCGACCAGCTGGTAGCTTTGGACGGTCGGAGGGTTGAACCCGTTGCCGGAAAAGGACGGGGCGGTTCCGGCCCGGTGATACTGCTTGGCCACCATCCAGTACAACCGATCGATGTCCTGGTCGCGCAGGGCGACGTCGTTCGCCAGGGCGCCGCCCGATCTCTTGAGGGCCAGAACGGCGTCCTCCACCATCGTCCGTACGGTCAGGTGCATGCGCCGAAGGCACTTCTCCGAGCTGAGCTCGGAGGGGTCGGAAAGGTCCTGGATCACGAGCGAGTTCCGGCTCTCCTCGATGACCTCGGGACCGATGACCAGGGGACAGAATTCGCGGGCGACCCGGCGCGCGAACGGTCCCCGGTCGGGGGGGAAGCGGACCTCGATGACCCCGAAGCCAGAGATGTGGGCCCCGATGAACTTCCGCAGGAGGTGCTCTCGTGCCTCGGCCCTCTTCTCCCGGAACACCTTACGGCGCGCGGCCGGTTTCTCCGTGGCATGCGGCCGCACGGAGACCGCGCCATCGGTGGCGGTCTCCACCAGTAGCATGTCGCGCGCCTTGAGTCCCGCGTTCCGGACCCAGCCCTTGGGCAGGGAGACGAGGTAGGTCGAACCGCCGGCCAGCGGGAGTTTGCGTCCCTCCATCCGATGCTCCGGGGACGCGAGGCATCGCGGTGGGATGACGGTTGAACATCGCAACTTGCGCTGTCATACGAAGACTATGGTGTGTACGGTGACCGCGACACCCACGGACTGGTGCGGCCGAGATCGCGCGGGTCGACCGGGCGCCATGGGATGGAGTCCACTACGGTGGCTCGAAGCCGAGAGCGTCGTCCGGGCTTCGAGGTATGCTCCCGGCGGGATTCGAACCCGCGTTACGGCGTCGAAGGCGCCGAATCCTTGACCGGACTAGACTACGGGAGCGTCCCGTCCGCGCGGAAACGGGCACGCGACCGGCTCGCTATGGAGCTTTCGTATTGCCGGGTCGTGTTTTCGGGGGCCCGACATCGTCCGCCGGCTTCCCGTCGCGCCGGGGTGCCTCAAGGGTGTACGGCCGGTACGGGTGGCGGGGCAGGTACTCCGACCGTCGTTGGCCCGTGAGCGCGTAGATCGTCTTCTCGCCGATCTTGCAGGCGTTGTCCGCGATCCGTTCGAAGTGGCGAGCGACCAGGAGGTCGCTCGCGAGGCGGCGGGCTGCGGAGGGGTCCTTCTCGAGCCCTTCGATGATCAGTTGGCTCGCATCCCGGTGCATGCGGTCGACCGCATCGTCGCGGCGGAACAGCTGTCGGGCCGGGTCGACCTGGTCGCGGTTCAGCGCGTCGATCGACTGGCGGACC
>JBEKJT010000105.1:0-5926 GCA_050011075.1 Thermoplasmata archaeon | reverse complement strand
ATGGTCCCGAGAATCAGGACCGAGTTCGACGACCCGCCGCCGGGACCGCCCGCGACCCACTCGAAGTCGTACGGGAGGCCGAGGGGAGAGTCCGAGTCGTGGACGTAGTACTGCGCCATCGCCGCACTGTGGCTACCTGCGTAGAACGATACCCCGTCGTAATACCCGCCGAATAGGAGGCCCCCATTCTGGGCGATCGCACCGTAGAAGTTCACGCAGGCGAACGCTGAGCTCGCCGCACATGGGCCGTACGTATCAACGTCGGTCCAAGTCCAGACGGTGAAAGGCGGCAGCAGGTCATAGGTTGTTGGTCCCACGCAGTAATAGAACTCGGGCTGTCCACCAGAGTACAGGCACCCTCCCGCGTAGTTCCCGACGATATTGCTCGGGTTGATGCAGCCTTTGCCCGAATCGGTGTCGCTAGGGCAGACGCCGCCGGAGTAGCTGAAGTTCCAGATGTTGTCGAGCCAGGTGAGGCTGTACGTCCCAGAAACGCACGGGGACGAGCAGCTCGGGTCGTAAGCGATCTCCGGAACGTTCTGCGTCCAGTAGCTTCCGAGGTTGTTCTCAACGTATACGTGGTGAAGGACGGCGTTCTGCTGGATCGTGAAGCAGACTCCAGACTCCGCGTTCGGGTCCAAGCAACCGCCGCCGTTCGCAACGCCGATGCCCAGCTCAGCAATGTCGAGGAACGAAGAGACGATGAACGGATTCTCCGTATACGTGCCTCCCGTCGACGTGAGTCCGTAGTCAGCGACACCCATCGGACATGGAGCCGACAGGCAGCCCGGCTGCATCGAGGTCACGTGGGCGTTGCCCTTCGTTGGTGCCATGGTCGGCCCGATCCGCGCGAGGCTCGGGTCGGCCAGCGCCTTCGTCGGGGCAACTGCCGTCTGAGCTGCCAGGTGCTGCGCCACTGCCGCCGTGGGCCCGAACTCCGACGCGACGTTCTCCGCCGTCCGGAAGACCATGCTCGAAGCCGCCGAAAGCGTCGACATACTGAATCCGACGACGCTCAAGGCAACCACGGCGAGCACCAGTGTCTTCGATGGTCCGCGGTCCTTGTTCAGCCAAGTCACTCTCGTTCGATTTTTCTCGTCCAAGGCGATATCCCCCATCGCTGGTACCAAGTAGTACTAGTTAAACCGCACAGGTGCGGGATTTGCGGTTCGGACCGACCCGCACGATTACGTCCTACGAGGGAGATTCCGGAGGACCGTGGGCACCCGGTACTTCGCGTGACGCAAAATCCGGCCAGATCTGAAACGGGGAGGTTCTAGTGATATCGCCCTATCGTCACCCGAAACGGCCATTGACGTAGTTCTCCGTCAACTTCTCCTTCGAACGCTGGAAGACCTGTTCCGTCGGACCGGATTCGACCAGCTTGCCCAGGTACAGGAACGCCGTGAAGTCCGAGACCCGTTTCGCCTGAGCGAGGTTGTGGGTGACGATCACCACGCTGTATTCGGACCGGAGCTTGCCGATGAGGTTCTCGATCTTCGTGGTGGCGATCGGGTCGAGCGCCGAGCACGGCTCGTCCATGAGGAGGACCTCGGGGCGCACGGCCAAGGCTCGTGCGATGCAGAGACGCTGCTGCTGCCCTCCCGAGAGACTGGTTCCGGGGGCATCGAGCATGTCCTCGACCTCTTCCCAAAGACCGGCGTGTACGAGGGCATCCACCACGCCTTCGTTCAGTTCGTCGCGTCGATGCACCCCGAGCAATCGAAGCCCCGCCGCGACGTTCTCGAAGATCGACATGTTGGGGAACGGGCTCGGTTTCTGGAAGACCATGCCGACGCGGAACCGCACGCTCACAACGTCCTTCGACCCCAGGTCCTCGCCTTCCAGGAGGATGGTGCCCGTGACCTTCGCTCGGGGAAGCTCCTCGTGCAGCCGGTTCAGGCACCGCAGGAACGTGGACTTGCCGCATCCCGAAGGTCCGATGATCGCCGTGACCGCGGCCCCGGGGATGTCGAGCGTCAGGTCGTAGAGGACCTGCCGGCGACCGTACCAGGCGTTGAGCCCGATCGTCTGCATCTTCGGCTGTGCCATCATCCTAGGCGGCCTCCGCCGCGTCCTGAGCCCCTGAAAGGGCCAATCGCGTACCCAGACTGATCGCGAGCATGATCCCCAGGAGCACGAGAGCCGCTCCCCACGCGTCCGCTTGAAGATTGAGGTAGGAGGAGCCGAAGTTGTTGAAGATGAAAGGGGTCATGGCGGCGGTCTGCGTGTGGAGGTTCTGGAACCAGAAGCTGCTCCCGCCCGCGGTCAGAAGGAGCGTGGCGGTATCCCCGGCGGCCCGGGAGGCGGCGAGCAGCATCCCGGTGACAAGCCCCCCTCGTGCACATCCCAGGACGACCCGCAGGGTGACCCGGTGCTTCGGGAAGCCGAGCGCCAGCGCCGACTCCCGGACCGCGGACGGTACGGCACGGAGCGCTTCCTCGGTGCCGCGGATGGCGATCGGGATCATGAGCACGCCGAGCGCCACCCCTCCGGAGAGGGCGCTGAGGGCGGCATCGTGGTCGAAGTACAGGAAGAGGGTGAACACGAATACCCCCAGGATGAGAGTCGGCACCCCGGTCATCACGTCGGCCAGGAAGCTCACGACCCGTGCGAATCGGTTCCGCCCGTACTCGGCGAGGTAGATTCCCGTGAGGAGCCCTACGGGCACCGCGATGAGCGCCCCCAGGCCCAGCATGATCAACGTTCCCTGGATCTCGGGTCCGATCCCTCCGAGGGAGCAGCTGAGCCCGGGCCTCGGGTTACAGCCCTGGGGAGGGAGGGAGGTGTAGAAGGACGGATGAATGACCGCCGAGCCGCCGTACTGTACCGCTGTATAGATCACGCTCGCGAAGGGAGCGACCGCGAGGACCACGCAGACCCCCATGAGCGCCAGGAAACACCACTCGACCACTCGACGGCGGAAGATACGCCGAGGCGCTCCGGCGAAAGCTCGGCGACGCCACTCCGGCCCTTCCGAGGGGAGCCGGGATAGAGCGCCGGCGGGACCGGCCGAACGACCACTCTCAACCTCCGGGCGAACAGCCACCGTCCGACGACGGAGACGGAAGGGCCGGCGGAATCGCCGAGGTCGAGAGAGCTGGTCGTCCGCGTCGCGATCCCCGAACCTCCAGAGCAACCCCCGGGCTACGACGTTCACCGCGACGGTGATGATGAGGAGTATCAGCGCGAGCTCGACGATCGCGCTACGATTGATCCCAGGCTGGGACTCACTGAAGTTGTTGACGATCTGGCTCGCCAGGGTCGAGCCCGGGGAGAAGAGCGTTCCAGGAAGATAGTAGGCGTTACCGATCACCATCACGACGGCGATCGTTTCCCCGAGCGCCCTCCCGAGTCCTAGAATGACCCCCGCCGCGATCCCGCTTCGGGAGGACTTTAGGACTCCCAGTCGGGTCGCCTCCCATCGGGTCGCCCCCAGGCTCAGCACGGACTCTCGGTGAATCCGAGGCACGGCCCGGAAGGCCTCCCGGGATACCGCGGCGACCGTCGGGATGATCATGATGGCGAGGACGAGCGTCGCGGTGAGGATGTCATACCCTGGTGTGGTGGAGGAGAATGGGAAACGACCGCCCGTCAGCGACGCGAGGCCGGGCTCGATCCTCGCCTGCATGAGGGGCACGAGCACGATGTATGCCCAGAACCCGTAGACCACCGACGGAACGGCCGCGGAAAGGTCGACGACGTAGATCAGGGGTCGGCGCAACCAGACGGGCGCGACCTCGGAAAGGAAGATCGCCACGCCCAAGGCGACCGGTACGGCCAGAAGGATGGCCAGAGCGCTCGTGATGAGCGTTCCGGCGATCGCGGGGCCGGCTCCGTAGACGTTGTGGACCGCGTCCCAGGTCGTCCCTGTCAGGAACCCCGGCCCGAACTGGACGAGCGAGAGCCAAGCTCCCTGGCCCAGGAGGTAGACGAGCGTCGCGACCAGGAGCAAGACCCCGACCGCCACGGCGGCCGTGGCCGCATGGAACGTGCCTCCCAGCCAGCGGAGCAGGCGAATTCGTTGCGCGAGGCGACGCGCCGGCCTTGAGCCTATTCCTTCCGTTGCTGGGACGGCACGCTCCCCCCTACGTACAGCCGGGGATGGCCGCTCCATTAAAAGTCATCGTTTGAATGCCGGCCTCATCCACTGCCACGATCGCGGCAGGAAGGGCGGTGTAGTAGAGCTGGCTGGGCTGGGTCTCGTTCACCATGGCCTGGGCCGCCGGTGAAAGAACGTAGTGGAGCCACTGGACCAGGACCTGCGACCGGTTCAGCGTCGGTTCGTACCCCTTGTCGGTCGCTTGGTAGACGAACATGTACACCAACGTCGCCATCGGATAGTCCGCGGTACCCTTCGCGTTCACCATGCTGATGTTGAACCAGTCCTTCGCGTCGGTCGAGGCCGGGATGTTTGAACCGAGGCTCGCGACCTTGTCCGAGATCGCGGACGCAGTGTTCCCAATCGTCGGCACGATGAAGTTGCCCGCCGGGTTCTGGATAGCGGCGTACTGGAGCGGAGTGGAGTAGGTCAGTACGTCCGTCAGGTCCGCGTACCCGATCCCGCCCGTGGTCTTGGCCACCGTGCTGATGACGAGGGAGTTTCCCTTGACCGCCGTCTCCGCAGCCACTTTCGGGAAGCTGACCGAGATGCCTTTGCCCACATGCGAGGCCCAATAGGGGCTCGACTGGGACAGGAAGTCGGTGAGCACATACGTCGTTCCCGCGGGGTCCGACCGGACCACCGGAACAATCGTCGTGCCCGGTAGGGTTACTCCGGTGTTAAGACTCGCGATCGCCGTGTTGTTCCAGGTCGTGATCGTGCCGTTGTAGATCTCCTCGAGCACGGGGCCCGTCAGATTGAGGTGGCCCGAGACGCCAGGGAGGTTGTAGACGATGGTGAGAGCTCCTCCGGCGAACGGAAGGGTCAGCGGAAGTGAGGGCATCGCCGACACTTGAGCGGCGGTGACCGGTTCGTCGGTGATCGCGAAGTCGGTCAGGGGAGGATGCTCTGAGAAGTCGGTCAGACCCGTCCCGGATCCGCCATCGACGTAGTTGAGCATGTTACTGGTCGCCGCCTGGTAGGTGCCGGCCCACGTAGTCAGAAGGGGGTTCACGAACTGAGCGCCGTTACCCTGGAGCGTGACCCCGGCGACACACGCACCCTCTTTGGTAGACGACGACTTCTGGAGACCGTACCAGTTGGTCGCCAATCCCACGCCGACAAGGATCACGACGATGACGACCACGCCGACCGCAACCCATACACCGGTGCTCCCACTGCGGCGCTTGACGGCCGGCGGGGGCGGCGGCGAGGATGAGGCCGTAGGCTCCGGGGCTTCGCCTGTGCTCATCGGACCCCTCCGATCGATTGGCTCATGGTCTTGTTTTCTACTGACCTCGGGAGCTTGACCCGGGCGGGCTCTCGAAGACACTTGGTCGACCGCGTCCCCGCGGCGGCTTCGATGGTACGCGACACGTGCGGCGCCACTTTGCACGGGAGATATAACGCGAGAGCTATGGGCAGTCTTTTTCGGGAGCGACAAATACCGCGCACAGGATGGGCTGGCCCACACAATACAGGAGAAACCGATTTCTACTACGGAGCAGGTCGCGTCCCCGATGTGCCCCCAGACTCCTTCGGGCTACCAAGGGTTCGTCGTCTGGATCGAGGGTCTTCCAAGCTCGGGAAAGACCACACTCTCGAAGGCGACGGCCGACCGACTCCGAGCCGCCGGACGGAGCGTGGAAGTCCTGGACGGCGACGAAGTGCGTCAAATGTTCTCCCCGGAGCTCGGATTCTCGCGTAAGGACCGGGAGTTCCATGCGCGACGGGTCAGCTACGTGGCGCGGATGCTGGCGCGTAATGGGGTCGCGGTGCTGGTCGCGATGATCACCCCGTACGAAACTTCCCGCCAGGCAGCTC
>JBEKJT010000104.1:0-11713 GCA_050011075.1 Thermoplasmata archaeon | reverse complement strand
GACGAGCTCGGTCCGCACGTGCGCCAATCGTTCCAGGAACTCCGAGGAAGGGGAGAGGCGGGCCGAGACCGCAGCCTCCACGCGGTCGGCCTCCCGCCCTACTTCCGCCGGTGGTCCGAGGCCGCTCATCGAAGGGTTCTGGACGTATCGCGAGAGATGAACCTTCGCGTGGAACCGCCGGTATCGCCGGGCCAGCCCTTATTTCGCCGCGCGTGATTCCGGATATGGGGGAGGTCGGTGACGGCCGTACTCGGGCATACAGCTACGTTGTACGAGCCCCTGGACGGCGGCAGGGTCCGGTGCACGGCCTGCGCCCGATACTGCACGATTCCCGAGGGGTCGCACGGCTTCTGCTTCGTCCGAAAGAACGTCGGCGGGCGCCTCGTCCTGCTGAGCTACGGAAAGGCGTCGGCCGTTCAGGTCGACCCGATCGAGAAGAAGCCGCTCTCGCACTTCCATCCGGGGAGCCGAGTGTTCTCGATCGGAACGGTCGGATGCAACTGGCGTTGTCTCTACTGCCAGAACGCCGAGATATCCCAGGAGCGGGAAATCGTCGGCCGACCGCTCTCCCCCAAGGCGGCGGTCGCTGGGGCTCGTCGCTACGGCTGTCAGGGAGTGACGTTCACCTACAACGAGCCGACAATCTTCGCCGAGTATGCGCTCGACGTGATGCGCGAGGCGCGCGCCGTAGGGCTCTTCGCGAACTTCGTCACGAACGGCTACATGACCCCCGAAGCCGTCGAGATGATCGGGCCTCACCTGGACGCGGTGAGCGTCGATTTCAAGGGCAGCGGGGAGCCCGGATTCCTTCGGAAGTACGTCGCGGCGAAAGGGCCTGAACCGATTTTCGACTCCGCGGTGCGCTTGAAGGAGCGAGGCGTTCATGTGGAGGTCACGGACCTCATCGTCCCGGAGGTGGGCGATTCCGTGGAGGCGACTCGAAAGCTAGCCCGATTCGTGGTGGACAAGCTCGGACCCGAGACGCCGTTCCACCTCCTACGGTTCCACCCCGACTACAAGATGATGGACCTCCCCGAAACGCCGGTCGCGACCCTAGAGCGCCTGCACGCCGTCGCGAAGACCGAAGGGGTCGAGTATGCGTACCTCGGCAACGTGTGGGGTCACCCCCTGGAACACACCTACTGCCCAAAGTGCGGGACCGTCGCAGTGCGGCGGTACGGCTTCACGATCCAGAGCTGGAACCTCGACTCGGAGAACCGGTGCGAGCGTTGCGGGCACCGGATCCCGATCGTCGGTCGCTTCTCCGAAGAGTACGTCCCGACGTTCGCGATGCCCGTGGCCTAGGGCGGGGTCCGCTCGGCCGGAATGCTAGCGCGGGGCGCGCCCGCGCCTCCACCACGAGATGCATCGGGACCTCGACGAGGAAGCGGCGGGTCGGGCTTTCCCGGATCGCCTCGGGGAGAGGAACAGGTTCTTTGAGGCGAACGATGCACGGGTTCGCCTCGCGCCAGAGGCGAAAGTAGGTGCTCAGGGTCCGATGGTAACCCGTCGTGATCCCGGTCTCCGCCTTCGAGATCTACCAGGGGACGCGCATGCGCGTTCCTCCCGGTATCTTTGCAATTTGCGCCAGGCAACGTCCTGGGGGGCCCCGGTCGGTCCCCGTCCGCGCTCTACCACCCAGGCCGAAAGGTCGTCGAGGTCGAAGCAGGGATGAGAGATGGAGAGCACAAACCGGCCCTGGGGGTCGAGGACTCGGGCGACCTCCCGAACTACCCCTCGCGCATCGCGGATGTCCATGAGGGCCATGTTCGCGACCACCAGGGCGAACGAGGCGTCGCCGAAGCCGAGCAGGCGGCTCGCATCGCGACGCACGAACTCAGCACCACCCGGGTGGGCCCGTTCCCGGCGCCGGACGAACTCAAGGCTCCGCGCGGAAGGGTCGATCCCCCCAGCGTAAGCGGCCCCCTTCCGAGCCCAACGCCTCGTCAGGTAGCCATTTCCACACGCGAGGTCGGAGCAGGCGCAGGTCTCGAACCGACCCGACGACGCGGGCAGCGTCGGGTCGATGATCGCACGGTGCCGGAGGTCAGCCTATTCACCCATGCGTTCGTCCCGCCCTCCGGCAAGGTCCTCCCAACCGACCTTCAACGTCACGTCCGCACCTATTGGCCGCCCGCATCCCGTTTTCGCGCGGGAACACAGGAAAACCGTCCTTACCCCCGATACTTCATAGAGGTAGACGTCCATACCGTTTGACGGGGAGAGAGAGATGGTTGCGTCCCCCTCTTCCACGAGCGTCCCGCGGGCCGAAAAGGCCGATTCGTCGGGAAAGTCGCTCATCGAGGTTCGGGTCCGCACGAGCGTCCCCGAGGAGGGGCTTGGAGGGCTCTTCCAGCACCACCACGCACGGGCTCGCCTGGTCGCCTGCCGCGCCTCGGGGTCCGGATCGGGAGCCCGTCTACTGCGGTGGCTCGATGTCGAGGCGACCCCGTACGATCTGCAACAGCTCGAGGACGCTGTAGAGCGGACACTGGGGCCGGAGTCGGTGGCGATATCCGCGGTGAACCGAGGGAGGGCGATCCTACGGCTGTCGGTCCCGTTGCCCGGACTCTGTGCGGCGGTGTTCACGGCGGGCGGTGTCTGCGTCACCTGCCCCTTCCTCGAGCATTCCGCCGAAGGCGGGACCTTGCCTCCTGTGGGGGTCCTCCTGCCGCGCAATGGGGAGGCGTACCAGTTCGGCCGCGAGCTCGCCCGCCAAGTCCTGGGAACGGCGGCGATCGAACGAATGGGCGAGTTCCTGCCTCGTTCGATGCTCACCCAACGTCAGGATGAGGCCCTGAGGGCGGCGCTGGAGCTCGGGTACTTCGAGTATCCCCGTCGAGCCGAGCTGGCAGACGTGGCTCGCGCCCTACGAGTAGGTCGATCGGCCACGCTCGAGTTGCTCCGGCGGGCGATCTCGAGATTGGGGCGTCGTCACTATTCTTCCTTGGAGCACGCGGGAGAGCGATTCTAGACCGGGGAGATCTACGCGCCCGCCGCGGGGGCGGAGACCCGAAGTAGGGACGGGGCGCGGAGGGTTCTGGTCCTCGGCACGGAACGTTCGTAGGAGCCCACGCCCGCCTTCCCGCACTGGATCAGTTCACGGAACAGGCGGTCGACGAGCTCGGGAGGGATCCTCAGTTCGATAGCCCATCGGTGGGCCCGATCTCGCACTTGTCGCTCCTGTGCGCGGTTCGTGATGGCCTCTCCCGCGGATACCCGTACGCGGATTGCGCGTCGGGCGACCCGAAGCCGCGCCCCAAGCAACTCCACTAGTTCCCGGTCGATGCGGGCCAGCTCCGCGCGCAGGTCAACCAAGGCTCGAGGCGGGGTGTGAGCTTCCATCGGACTAACGAGCCCGGCGGGCAAAAGGCCCCTTGCCCGCACCGGTGCGGGAGGAGGCTCATGCCCGCCGTCCGGGTGAGCTCCGGTCGATGGAGTTCGTCCTCGCCTCCAACTTCGACGACCGGTTGGTGGCCGAGACCGCGGACCTTCCGGTGTCCACGTTCTTCGGAGGATTCCCGGTTCAATTGACGGGCGGAGGACGACCTCCCCAGATCCTTCCCCCGGTCGAACCCGAGAGGTTCCGCGAGCACCTCGAAGCCATCCACCGCCTCGGAAGGAACTTCATCGCCACGGTCAACAGCAACGACCTCGGGCTTCACGAATATCGGACGGGCTACGTCGAAGCGTTCCTTCGCGAGGTCGGCGACCTCCTCGACCTCGGGGTCGACGGGCTCGTCATCGCGTTGCCGGCCTTGATCGAAGCCGTTCGCACGGCGTGGCCGGACGTACCGATCTCGGTTTCGACGTTCGCTCGGATCCGAACCGTCACCCAGGCGGAGTACTTTCTGCGCATGGGAGCCCGCACGATCATCCTGGAGGAGGCGAACCGCGACTTCCGTCTCATCCGCGGCCTGGTCCGCCTCGGGGCCCAAGTCGAGATCCTGGTGAACCAGTCGTGCCTGCCGTCCTGTCCGTATCGCGGCCATCACCTGAACACGAGCTCCCTCGCATCGCAGCCGGGGGCCCCATGCCCCTCCTTCGAGTACCCGATCCTCGAGTGCGGGGTCGAGTACGTGCGCGACCCCTCGAAGATCATCTCGGGAATCTTCGTCCGCCCCGAGGACCTCGAGGTCTACGAGGAGGTGGGGGTCTCGCGGTTCAAGATCTCCGGACGGAATCGAAGCACGGACTGGCTCGTCCACGCCGCGCGAGCCTACAGCGCCCGCTCCTACCCCGGCGACCTTGCGGACATCCTCAGTCTGGTCCAACTGAAAGGTCCGCGCGCGGCCCTACGACGCATCGTGACGAGCTCTGGCAACCCCGAGGCGGCGGCTCTTCAGGCCGCCTTCGCTCCGCTGGAGGACATCACGATCGACAACACCGGGTTCCCGGACGGATTCCTGCGCCACATCGCTGCCGTCGACTGCGAGCACACGACGTGCACGGCGTGCGGGTACTGTCGACAGGTGGCCGAGAAGGTCCTGCGGATTTCGGGATCGAGGCCCTCCGAATACCGCGCCCCTGAGGGACTGCCTGAGGCGATCCGACTCCTTCCCGAACTGGGGTACCTCTCCGGCCCGAGCTCGGGGAAATCGAGCCCAGTTCCCCCACCCGCGGCCGCGTGAGTGCCGGGCGGGGGTTCCCCACGACGAGCGGCATTCTGGAGGCTTCCCCATCCGACCTCACGAGTCGACGAGGGGACCAACAGAAGAACGGGATCGGGCCGATGGCTCTTTTAGCTGCGACCGTTGCTCAATGACGTCCCCGAGAGCTGAGCGAGATGTCGGGCTCGATCCTTCCCCAAACCTTCGACCTGACTACATCCAACCCGCGCCGGCACTTTTGGAGTCGTCCGCCCACCCGCCTCACCATTGACGGTACGGGAATCCGAATAGAGTACGGCGAAGTCGGGACCAAGGAGCTTCGGTGGGACGATCCCGAGTGCCAGTTCGCACTCCTCGATTACCGAGCGCCGATGAAGAGTGACCCTCGATTCGTCTGGACCCCGACACTGTTCGAGTTCCGCTATCGTCCCCCGTCCGTCGATCGTGTCTACTTGCCCGAGGAGGCATTCGTTGCGCTCGGCACTGCAGCCCTGTCCATGGGCCTCACCATGGTGCCGGGGCGGCCCGGCCGGGGGCTGTTGGTCGGAACGAAGGTATGTTTCTACGGCCGGTCTCAGCCGGAGTAGTGCCGACTTCGAGGATTGCCCGAAACGCGATCCTGACACCGCGAGGACGCGAAGTGACTCTTCTCACCGTTCTGTCGGTTCGCCGAGGGGCAGGTTCGCTTCTGCGTCCATGAAATGCCGGAGGATGGTCTCTGCCTCCCGACCTTCCTCGGATTGCCGCCGTCGGACGACCCTACGCGAGTTCTCGTCGGCCGGATGGAGCCTCGCGCCGCGTTGGACCAATTCGGGTGGCTCGCCCCGGACCGCGTCGAGGCGTTGCGCCACGGTTGGGTGCTACCGGCCTCGCAGCGGTTGCACGGGAATCGCCGGGCGCCTTTGCGCGCCGGATCCTGGACGAGCAGCTACACGGGCTCCCGGCGGAACTGAAGCCTCCGCTCCCCGTCTCGGCGGTCGGGGCCCCCGAGGGTGGCCCGATTCGCCCCACCATGGAGACCTCCGGTTCGTCTACCGGGGCGAAGTTCTCTGCCGGACCTTCCGGATTCGAGTCCGTGGTCCGACCTCCAAGGGCTCGAGCTTCGTTCCAGCCGCGTCGCCGATTGTGCGCGTTCTCACGCGGACATCCTGCCTAGGCTCGTGCCGGGGCCAGGATTCGAACCTGGGAACTCCTGCGAGAGCAGATCTTGAGTCTGCCGCCTTTGGCCGCTCGGCCACCCCGGCGTCCTCCGCCGCAGGGGACGATGCCGCTTATGGTTCTTCCGTCTCCTCTTCCGAAAGGTCCTCGATTTCCTCGTCGGACGGCGGACCGGCGAGGACCCCATCCTCCCGATGCACGGCGTTCGGACCCTCCCACCCCGGAGCCGCGGGAGCGGAACTGTGAGGTCGGAGGATCGTCCGCCGTTCGCGGCCGCAATGGAGGCAGGTGCGCACCCTTCGACCGCCCCGGATCCGGGTTCGAACCGTCCGGCCTTCGACCCAGAACGTCGAGCACCCTCGGCAATAGAGTTCACGGTACTCGGTCAACAGACGAACGTTGTATCGCATCCCGATGCGGCGGGCGAGCGCGACGTATCGGTCCGCCAGTTCGCAGTGTCCGTTCGACGCCTCTTTCTCGGCGAGTCCAAAGAGGTCCGACACTCGATCCCGAGCGATCCTGACCATGACCCCGGTGCGGCGGCCACGACGGCCGCTTCGCCTTACGGTTGCGGTTGCTGGCATACGGGGCAGTACACCGCCGGACGGGCGATGATCGTTCGGCATCGGACGCAGTACTTCGCGCTTGGCGGGGGCGGGATCGGTCCGACCGCTCCCGGCGGTGCGACGAAGGGTGCTGCGTAGGACAGTGGAGGAGGGACCGGTGAGTAGAGTGAGGACGGGGGCTGCTCCACGGGCGGGGCCACCGCTCGCAAGGGAGGCGACACACCTGTAGCGGGCTGAGAGGAGGGCACGGGAGCCGCGTCGGGCTGGGGAAGGGTGTAGCCGCACTTGGCGCAGAAGAGCGCTCCCTCGGGTCCGAGCTCCCCGCAATGAAGGCAGACGGGCACGCAGGGGGCAAGATTAATGGCGTATATCACCGTCAGGTACCCCGGTGAGACACCGGTCGGTCGCACTCGTCACCCGAGACCCTGCGCTTTATCACGAGCTGGCAGGACTGCTGAGGGAACGACGTTGGTCGGCCGTGAGTCTCCTGCCCGGAGACCGGATCCCGGATAGCGTAGCGGTCGTTCTCACATCTCCCGGCGAGGCTGAACTGATCTCCCACCCCCGCGTGTTCACCGTTGGCGAAGAGGTGGACCGCCGGGCCCTGGGCGCGGCCGTGGAACACGCGCTCGAGGTCGGCGACCCGACCGAGGAGATCGTCGTGGGAATCGACCCGGGTCCCCGCCCTGGCTACGCAGTCCTCGCCGGAGGGACCGTGATCGGGGAGGGAATCCTCGATTCCCCCGAGGCCACCGAATCGTTCGCGAGCCACCTGCGGCACCGTTTCCCCTCGCGCCACGTCCTGTTCCGGGTCGGCTTGGGAGACCCGCCGGCCCGAAACCGTATCGTGAACACCTTGCTCGACCACGCGCGTTCGGTCGAGCTCGTCAACGAAAGGGGTACCACCCCGCGCGGCAGTCGACGGCCCCGGGACGCCGCCGCGGCCCGGTCGATCGCACGGACCCTCGGAACTCCGGCCCACGAACACTTGTCGGGGACGATCACGCCAGGGGAGGTCTCGAACCTCCAACGTCTCAGTCGGGAAGGCAGCGGTGGCCGGGTCACGATCTCCCGAGTCTCGGCCCACCGGGTACTCCGAGGGGAAATCACCCTCTCGCAGGCGGTCGATGAAGCCTTGACCCGACGCTCCACGGCTCCGACCGGCACCAAGCCCAACCCCCTGCACGAACCGATATAATCGAGGGACGGGTCGCCCCGGGCGTGGTGCTCTCTTCCGAGGTCGAGCAACGGGTCCGTCGGCTCGCCCTCGCCAACGCGGTCGCTCACAGCGGCTCGGCGGAGACGGGACCGGTGATGGCCCGCCTGCTGGCCACCGAGCCGGCGTTACGCTCGCATGGCGAAGAGCTTCGAACTCTCGTCTCGACCGTCGTCGCCGAAATCCGCGGTCTGCCGGCGGCGGAGCTCGAGGATCGCCTCGCCGCCGTTGGAGGTCCCGAGGCTGAGCGACCGAAGGAGGAACGGAGCGAGGCCGGGAGCTTTCCCGAGCTCCTTGGGGCCGTTCCTGGCAAGGTGGTGTTGCGAATGGCGCCCTTCCCGAGCGGTGGGCTCCACATCGGCAGCGCGCGGATGTTGTTCGTCAACCAGTACTATCGGGAGCGCTACGGGGGAAAGCTGCTCCTGGTTTTCGACGACACGATCGGCTCCGAGGAGAAACGGGTCGAGACGGAGTTCTTCGACCTGATCCGGGGCGACCTCGAGCTCGCTGGGGTCCGACCGGACGCGGTCGTCTACAAATCGGACCGGATCCCGTTCCACTATCCCTGGGCCCGCCGGGTCATCGAGAAGGGGGGCGCGTACGTCTGCCGCTGCCCGTCCGAAGTGTTGCGGGACAACCGAGAGAAGGGCGTGGCGTGTCCGGAGCGAGACCAGACCATCGAACAGTCCCTCGAGGAGTGGGACCGGATGTTGGCGAACGTGTACGGTCCGGGCGAGGCCGTGCTCCGGCTGCGCACCGACCTCAGCGACCCGGACCCTGCCTTCCGCGACCGCGTCCTCTTCCGCATCAGCGACCTCGACCACCCCCGCGTCGGGCATAAGTACCGGGTGTGGCCGCTCCTCGAGTTCTCGTGGGCAGTCGACGACATCGAGCTTGGCGTGACGCACGTGATCCGCGGCAAGGACCTCGTGATCGAGGACCGGATGCAGCGGTACATTTGGGACCTCCTAGGAGTGCAGGGACCGCCGTTCCTGCACTGGGGCATCCTGCGTGTCCGGGAGGCGAAGGTCGCGAAGAGCAAGGCCTACCGCGAAGTGAAGAGCGGGCTGTTCGACGGGTGGGCGGACCCGCGCACCTGGTCGCTCCGTTCGCTCGACCGTCGGGGGATCTCGATGGAGGCCCTACGCCAGTTCACGCTTTCCTTTGGGCTGTCGCTCGCGGACATCGAGGTGCCGGCCGAGACCCTTTACGCCGAGAACCGCAAGCGGATCGATGCGACGACCGAGCGTCGCGCGTTCGTCGCGGATCCGGTCACCGTGGAGGTCGAGGGCTACCCGTTCGACCTCGCCCAGGTGACCTTACCGAACCATCCGGACCGCACCGAGCTCGGGACTCGCCTCGTCCCGGCCGGTCCGGTCTTTCACCTCGCCCACCGAGACCTTTCGGCGCACTCCGATTCCGAGGTCCGTCTGAAGGAACTCATCAACGTGCGCCTACCGCGAGAGATACCCCCGCCGGGAGGGAAAGTACGGGTCGAGTTCACCAGCCGGGAGAACCGTAAGCTCCCCCGGCTCCAGTGGGTCGGCGCCGCCGACGCCGTGCCGGTGGACGTGCTCGGGATCGACGGAGAACATCTTCGGGGTCTCGGCGAGTCGGCCTTGCGCTCGGCTCAACCCCGGCAGATCTTCCAGTTCGAGCGGTTCGGGTTCGTTCGGGTCGACGCCGACTGGGTCGCGGGCACGAACCCCCTGCGCGTCGTCTTCGGTCACCCATAACGGTGGACCGAACGTTAGTAGAGGAGGGAGTCGCTCCCGTACCCCGAGCGACCATGAAGTTCCTGCATACGTCGATCACGGTCCGGCACATGGACGAGAGCATCGCGTTCTACACCGAGGTCCTGGGGCTCGAGTTCGAGCGACGCCGTACGATCCCCGAGAACCACGCCGAGATCGCCTTCGTGCACGACCCCGTCTCGGGAGCACGGGTCGAGCTCACGCACTGGGATGGAAAGGACTCCTTCGAGCCGGGGGAGCAGCTCGACCATCTCGCCTTCGAGGTCGAGGATCTCGACCGCTACCTTCTCAAAGCCAGAACGAAGAACGTGCGAGTCGCGAAGGAACCCTACCGTCTCTCCGGGGGTTCGACGAGGATCGCCTTCATCCTCGACCCGAACGACGTGTGGATCGAACTGATCGAGCGCGCTAAGGCGACCGCGTAGAAGGGAGCGGAGACCCTGGTGGCGGCCGTACCGACACCGCCAAAGCACCGCCGCCCGCTCTTCGCTGTCCTGGTGGCGACGTTCTTCGTGCGGCTCGCGTTCGGCATCACCCTTGCGGTCTTCGCGAGCTACATCACTCAGCACTCGACCGGTCTTGGGGGGAACGACGTCGGGATCGCCGGCGTCGTGAGCGCGATGGCTCCGGTGGGTGAGTTCTCGACCGTCTTGTTCTCGGGTGCCCTCGCGGACCGCTACGGTCGGTGGCCGGTCCTGCTCTCGGGCATGGGAGGTGCCGCCGTGCTGTTCGCGCTGGTCGCGCTCACTCGAAACGTCGTCGCGCTCGGAGCGCTCAACCTTCTCTTCGGGGTCGGGAGCGGCGCCATCCTCGCCGCGAGCCTCGCCGTGATCGGGGATCGGGCGCACGAGGAAAACCGCGGGTACGAGATGGGCCGGTTCGATGCGGTCAACCTATTCGGTTGGACCGCCGGCCTCGGCATCGGGCTCGGGTTCCTCGGAAGCCTATCGAACGACCACTTGGGCTGGGTCTTCGCTCTGGGCGCGGGGCTCCTGGCGGCCGGCCTCGGCGTGACCGTGCTCCTGATCCGGGGAAGCGAGCTCTATCACGGGACCCCGCAGTACTCGTTCTCGACCGTGATGGGGAACATCTTCCGGAAGAGCGTTCTCCTCGTGACGCTTCCTTGGTTGGTCATCTATGTCCTGATCGGGACCGTCCTCGTGTTCATCGGCCCCGCCACGGTGGGGGCCGGGATCTCCCCCACACTGGTGGGGGTCGTGATCGCCGTGGGCGGCGTCCTTCTCGTCCTCACCCAACCGTACTACGGTCGGCTCGCCGACCGGCACGGCAGGACCCGGCTGATGACGGTGGGCGCGATCGGGTTCGTGGGCGCGATGGTGTCCGCCTGCTTCCTTATCTCGGAGGGTTCCCCCCCGCAGATCCCGACCCTAGTCGCCCTTGGGATCAGCGCGGTCGTCGCGCTCGCGTACGGCCCGGCAGCTCTCGCGGCTCTCGCCGACCTGTCGTTCCAAATGAGTCGGGCCACGACCATGGCCATCTACTCTCTCACCATCTCGCTGGGAATGGTGCTCGGAATCGCGGGGTCGGCCGAGCTCTACGCCCACTTCGCCAACGACGGGCTCTACGCATTCTTCGGGACCGTCGGGGCCGCCCTGGTCGTGCTCACGATCGCCCGAATTCGGGAGACCGGCCTACAAGGAGGACCGCCTACGACTCCGGCTCGATGATGATGTGCCGGAGCACGGGGTAGTTCCCCTTGAGGGCGAGGGTCACCTCGTCGATCGCGTGCTCGATCTGGTCGGTCGTGAGCCCGTCCCGGAAGTTGATCCGAAGGGCGAGAAGGGCGTCGTCCGGGCCGAGTAGCATCGACTGAAGGCTTCGGACCCGGGCCACTCTCGGGTCCTGTTCCACGAGACCCAGCAAGGCCCGTGCGACCCCGGGTTCCAGGGCTCGACCGATCAGGTACTCCCGGCTCTCGGCGGTAAGGATGAAGCCGGTCGCGACCAGGAGGAACCCTTCGATCGCCGCCGTGATCCCGTCGATCGCGTTGAGGTGGGTCCGGTAGACGGCCGCGAGACCGGCCAGCGCGACGACAGCGCCGGCGATCGTCACGAGGTCCTGGTAGAAGATCGACTTCAACCCCTGGTTGGCGGATTCGAGGAGCGCCTGGAGCGTCTGGCGGCTGATACGGAGCTCCCGCAACGTGATCCAGATGCCCCCGAGGCTCACGGCGAGGGAAGCGGCCACCACCGCCAGCGCGAGGCCGATGTGCGTGATCGGCTGGGGGTTCACCGCCTGCTCGACTCCCGTAACGAGGGCGATGATCCCCGCGGTCGTGAACGTGATGAGGATCGAAACGAACGCCCAGAAGAAGCGCTCCTTCCCCCGCCCGAAGGGGTAATGGTAGTCCGCCGGCCGCCGAGAAGCGTGCAGTCCCCAGAGGAGGAG
>JBEKJT010000103.1:0-5959 GCA_050011075.1 Thermoplasmata archaeon | reverse complement strand
GGTCTTTCTCCCGCTCGAGTTCCTGCGGGAACGCCGGTTCCGTCGGCTCCTCGTCCTCGGAGCTGTGACGCTCCCGATAGCGCTTACCGGGGCGGTGGTCCTCGCGCAGGGTTGGTCGGTCTCCCACCTGACGGCCCTCTCGACGTCCCAGGGCCACGGAGGAGGGTTCGGCATGAACCTCGCCTTCCTGTTGAGCCTGAGCTATGTCTCCGGGCCGCTCTCCGTCGTGCCGTACTTCTACACCGCCGCCGCATGGGCATGGGTCCCCGGGGTGGTCATCGCCGGGTGGGTAGCCGCGAAGTGGGTCGCGGACGACACCCCGCTCGCAGAGCTTCGAGCGATGCTGCTGATCGTGACGGTGTTCCTGCTGCTGCGCTGGGGGCTCTACGAGCAGTACATGCTCTACCTCTTCGCACCCGCCGCCCTGGATATCGCGGTGTTCCACCCGGGGCGGCGGGCCTTATTGCTCCTCACCTTCGTCCTGTCGACCCTCTATCTCGTCGTGAACAACGACCTCGCGGTGCGGTTCATCACGCCGGCCGACCCGGGGCTGTTCGCGCTCACGGTGGCGGCCGACGCGAGCAGCGGCTGGGGACTGGCCCGGACGGTCGCACTCGCGGTCCTCGCGGCTCTCGTCACGGTCAATCTCGTCCAATGGATGCGAGTGATCCTTCGAGACGAACCACGACCTCGACCGTGGCTCCTCGTGTGGAGACGACGGGCGAAAGGGGCGGTGGGTTCCGCACCGGTTCCATGAACGCCCGTACAGAGTCTCCCTCACTCGAGGGGCTGCGCGTCCTCGAACTGACCCCGCGTTTCTCGCCCGCGCTCGGAGGGGTAGAACGGTACGTGGAAGGACTCGCCCGAGAGCTCACGCGGGCGGGCGCGACGGTCGAGGTCTCCACTTCGGACGTTGTGCGCGACCGGCCGTTCTCGCGGGGGGAGTTCCCCGAATCTCAGGGGTCCGTCCCGGTGCGACGTCACCGTGCGGTCCTCGCGGCCTCGGCACCCCACGGCACGGGCATCGTCTTTCCCGGAATGGCCCTCGATGCGCTGCGATCTCGGTTCGATGTGATGCATGCGCATTCGTTCGGTCGGTTTCCCCTGTGGGCGGGCCAACTCGCGCGCGGACTTCGAGGCATTCCCCTCATCGTGACCCCGCACTCGGACCCGGGCTCGGCCACCACGCTCGCCCGGCGATGGTCGCGGTTCGTCGCGAGGACCGCGGTGCGGGGGGCGGACCGGACGGTGGCGCTCAGCCGACGCGAGGCCGCATGGCTCTCCGAGCTCGGCGTCCCGCCAGAACGAATCCGAGTGATCCCCCCGGGCATCGACCTCGGCGAGTTCGAGCGCCTTCCGCGCGTCGACCGGGACCCCCGAGGTCCGATCGTCCTATTCGTCGGCCGGCTCTACTCAGAACAGAAAGGCCTCGTACCGCTCGTTCGGGCGATGGCGAGGCTACCGGCCGAGACCCGGCCGCTCCTCCGGCTCGTGGGCGACGATTGGGGGGGACGCGAGCCGGCGCTCGCCCTGGCCCGCTCCCTCGGCCTCGCCGACCGCGTCGTCGCGCTCGGCGCCGTCACCCGGGAGGAGCTCCTCCAAGAGTACGCCGCGGCCGACCTCTTCGTCTTGCCGTCGCTCTTCGATTCGTTCCCGGTAGTGCTCCTCGAGGCGATGGCGGCGGGACTCCCCGTGGTGGCGACGTGCGTCGGAGGAGTACCGGAGATCGTGCAGGAGGGACGAACCGGTCTCCTGGTCCCCCCCGGAGACTCTCTGGCCCTCGCGGAAGCAATGCGGGTGGTTCTCGACGACCCCGGGCTTCGGAGCCGCTGGGGGTCGGAGGGACGCCAGCGTGCCGCCCGCTTCGCATGGTCCAACGTCGTCCCCGGGTACGCCCGGCTGTTCGCGGAGGTTGCTAGGCGAGGAGCCTCCGTCGAAGCCGTTAGGAGGACGGGCCCTTTCGCGACCGCGGACCGGACCGACTCGTGACGATCCCGTTCGATATCGTCATCGCGACTCGGGACCGCCCCGCACCGCTGGCCGCCCTCCTGGGGGACCTCGGCCGTCTCTCGCCACGACCGGACCGCATCGTGCTCGTCGACGATTCGCATAGTACCGAACGATGGAAGGAGCGATTTCCTGAACTCCCGCTCGACACGGTAAGGCCCGACGGCCGGGCCCTCATCTCTCGGGCGAAGAATCTCGGTTGGGCCCGGTGCCGCTCGGAGTTCGTCGCGTTCGTGGACGACGACAACCGCGTCACCCCGGAGCTCTTTGCCCGTCTCTCCGAGGACCTCGCGCAGCACCGGAACTGGGGAGCGGTGATGCCGGGGGTGCTCTACCATCGCCGTCCCGAGCTGGTCTGGGTCTATGCCACCCCGTTCCGTCCCAATCGGTGGGGGTTCGCGCTGCTCGGGCGGAACGCGCCGCGCGCCCGGGCCCTCGAAGGCCGAATCTTGCCGACCGATGCGCTTCCGAACCTATCGATGGTCTCGGTCGACGCTCTTCGCAACGTGAACGGATTCGACGAACGCCTCCCGTTCAACAGCTCGGCGGACCTCTGCCAACGGATCAAGCGGACCGGGCGAGAGGTCTACGCGGACACGGGGGTGCTGACGCGACACGACGTGGAGCCTCCCGGCGTGCCGGGGTACTGGGCGGAACATACCGTGCAGAATCCCGAACGCTGCCGCCTCGAAGTGGCCGATTGGTTCCGGTTCCATCGACGTTGGAACGGCGACCACACGCTCTTCGGGGTCCGTGCGTCGTACCACGCTGTGGGGTTCATCGTCCCAAAGCTCCTCGCCGCAGGGATTCGGCCGGACGGTCGCCCTGTCCCCCTGCTCGCGGCGATGCTGAGCGGTTGGCGGGAGGGACTCGCCTCTTCAAGAGAGGCTGGCTTCGCTGCGCCGATCTAGGGAGTCGGCTGCGCGAGGGTGCGGTCCGAGACCGCAGTGTTCCTGCGCGGGGAGTACCGCTCGTAGACCAGGAAGACCCACTCGGCCGCGACCCAGGCCCGCCCTCGCGCGGCGAGGAATGCGTCCCAGCGACGCATGCGGTCGGCTCCCCGCACGCCCAAGATGCGAGGCACGCGGTCCGAGTCGAACGGAGGGGCAAGAACCGAAACGGCCCGGGCCTCACGACGCACGAATCCGCCGGACAAGGTGCGGTCCCACTCGGGTAGGGTCCGCAGGTGTAGCTCGAGCGGGTAGCGGATCGCTCCCGCCGGGACGGTTCCCTTCATTCGGTAGCCGGCAGCCGACGGACGAAGGAGCGCGAACTCCCAGGCGATGGGGCTCAGCCCGGGGCGGTTGAGCGAAGTGAAGACGAGAAGTCCTCCGGGCCGGATCAACCGCCCGAGCGCGGCCACGGCCGACCGGAGGTCGGATTCCAAGTTGAACGGGCCGAACGCCGATAAGGCGGCCGCGAAGCTCGCCTCGGGAAGGTCCCCGAGAGCCTCCGCGAGCTCGCCGAGGCGCGCCAACCTCGTGGTGAGACATCGACCCAGGCCCGCGAGCTCCGCACGACGCCCGAGCTTCTCGAGCATCCGTTCGGAAATATCGACGGCGAGCACCCGGTGCCCCTCGCCCAGGAGGCGCAGCGTGTGGTAACCGGTCCCCGGTCCGATCTCAAGCACCGGGTCGAGGCCTTGGAGGGTCCTGCGGGCGAACTCCGCCACTCGGTCCTTGAGATAACGGTCGATCGGCTTACCGGCCATGCTCGCGTCATAGCTTGAGGCGACCGCGTCGAACTCACCGCGTATCCGCTCCGCCGCGGTCGGAGGAACCGGGGATCGCTGCGGGTCGATCGCGAGCGCCTCGGTTCGACCCGCGAAGTGCCGCCTCCACACCTCGTCACCGTACTTGGAGCGAAAGAGCTCGGCGAGGTGATCTATCACGGTCGGTCCCCCGGTCATCGAGGCCGAGGCGGCGGCTTCGCGACCGTCCGGCCAGCGCGCCCGGCACGCCCGTTCTCGCACCGCGGCAGAGAACCAGGCGCTCGGGGACTCGCTCGGCACGACGTAAGTGATACCCGCCTCTTCCACGAACAACAGGCGAACGGGAGGGTCCGATCCGGTCCAAAGTTCGAGGACCGCCCGCGGAGCCGGGCTTCCTTCCCTCGGGCCACCGGCGCGTCCCGGGCGTGGGGCCGAGCCGCGCCCGTCCGCCGTCGAGAGCCCGGGGTTCACGGGCCGTGAGGGTAGAGCTCCGATATGAGCGAAAGCACCCGGGGAGTGCTGTATCCCGCGCGAGCCACGACGCGGTCGAGGGTCCGGATCTTCTTCAGGCCCACGAACCGGCTCGAGACGATGAACAGGTACGAGTAGGTCTTCATCGTGACCGCAATGATCGCTCCCTGCGGCTCTACGAGGACCTTGATGGTCTTCCGCTCGGAGATCCAGCGGCGGGTCACGTCCCGGGACATCGTGGTCGGGGGATATAGTTACAGGAGAGGGCCGCCACGGGCCCCACCCCAGGCCCGGCACCTCCCCGGTTCCGCGCTGGAGTTGACGAAACATCTAAGGTCGCTCCCACCGAATTCCCTTCGTCGTTATGCAGAAGGCGGCGATCGTCGCCGAGCTCGGCGAGAGCACTCTGCTCCTTCCCGCGTCCGTTGGCCGCGCTCTCCGCGCGAACGACCGAGTGAAGTACCTTTTCGCGCTGCTCCAGAGCGCCCGCATCAAGGCGGACCGGCCGACGACGGAGCTTCCGAGCCTCTCGGTCGAGCGCGAGCAGGCTGGAGAGCCCGAGGCGCGGCTCGACTCGGTGGTCCGAGAGTCTCGGGGCGCGGGTATGGACCGGTACGCGATCCCCCTGAGTTCCACGATCCTCGCGAAGGCGTTCGCCGCGGTCGACGAGATGATCCTTCCGGTCGCCACCGCGCAACCCGAGGCGGCGACCCGGTTCCGCGAGCGATTCGAACGGATCCGCACGGAGGTCGTCCCGCCCGAAGGAGAGGTCCTCCTCGGAGCCGCGATCGATGCCCTCACCTCGGGCGATCGGGTCCGAGGCGACAGCCTCCATCTCCTCGTCCTCGACCTGCACAAGTCGATCCTCGCGATCCAGGCGACGCTCACGACCGAAGCTGTCGAGGGCGCCTCGACCTACGGCCTCCGGGAGGAGGACCGGCCCCTCGTCCGAGCGTTCATGGCGGGCGTTCACCGCACGGCTCCCCTCAAGTTCGAACATCCCGGCCTCGGAACGACCGCGACCCGCATCGGGGAACGGCTCGTCATCCAGAACGACATCGGGGAGACCGACGCCCACGTCATCGTGGTCTCGGTGGAGGCGGGAGAGGTCGCGGTCGCGTACTCGGACGTCCACGCGAACCGGCTCGAGTTCTTCGAGGACCTCCTGCGGACGGCGGGGTTCGCCTGGGAGGAGACGGCGACCAGGACGACTTCGAACGCGCTGGAGCGGCAGGATTACTTCCTCGCGGTGGGGCGGTGCCGGCCGCCCTCTCCGGCCGACCTCGAGACGACCCTCGCCACGCTCGGTTCGAAGGTCGTCTTCCTGATCGACTGGAACCGCGCGCGCAAGGAACTGAGGGCGTTCATGCGCAATCCCGAGGCGGTCTCGCTGCTCAAGTGGTCCGCGACCGAAGAGGTGGGCCACCGTGCCTTCCTCCTGCTCGACGGCCGCGCGCTCATCCTCGAAGCGATCGACCTCGCACCGAAGGGCCAGCTCCACTATCGGGAGCGCCTCAGCGAAGTGCTCGGAGCGACGCGGACCCGCCAGTACTTCCAGTGGGTCTTCCGCACCGCCGCCCACGGCTTGGCCTCGGGCGACCCGCGGGTCCTGCTTCGGGACGAGGTCAAGGCCGAGCTCCTGCGGTATTTTCACACGCTCGACGAGGACCTCCTTGGGATGTGCATCGAACAGGCCTCCCTCCTGGTGGAGCTCGCCACGTCGGTGGAGGACTCCCTCTCGGCTCTCGCGGAGGGTGCGGGCCCGGACCT
>JBEKJT010000102.1:0-5967 GCA_050011075.1 Thermoplasmata archaeon | reverse complement strand
GACCCGCGCACCCGTCGCCTCCTCGTTTCGCCCCATACAGCCTGCCCGGTCCTCTTTGGCCTCCGGTCGACCCGATCGGGGCCAGTGTTGCGCGCCCGCCGCACGATCCGCTCGGAACCGGTCGACCGATGGGTGCTCTTCCGCACGAACCAGGGCAGCGGTGACCACCTTGCTTCACGGTCGGCGGGTGATTTGGCGCCGTATCTCTCCGCCCGCTTCCGGGCCACCGTCACGAGTCCGCCCGAGGTCCGTCCGGGGGGACACGTCCTACTGCGGGTCACCGGTGACGATGGCGCGACGGTCGACTGCCTCGCCTTCGAGCCGACCAAGACCCTTCCCCGCGTGGCCCAGCGACTCCTGCCGGGCGACCGCCTCGTCCTCTGGGGAAGCCGTGGCCGCGACTCCCCGTTCCGCCTGGAGGGGATCCGACTGGTCGGGCTCGTCGACCGGGGCGTCGGGCGCCGGCTTCCGCGATGTGACGCCTGCGACCGAGCCACCCGATCGCTCGGTACGGCACGAGGGTACCGGTGCCCGTCGTGTCATCGCCGGTTCCCGCCCGAGGCGGGTCGGCCCCGCCGGGCGAAGACGTCCCTTCCGCTAGGCGAGTACCATCCCACCCCGTCCGCGCGCCGACATCTTGCGCCGAGGGCGCCCGAGAACTAGCCCGGGCGGGGACCACCGAGAGCTTTTGAGGGGGCGGCGGGTATTTACGTCACGGAGGCGCCCCGATGGCAGGACCCGACCCGACGAAGGCCGTGCGGTCCACGGGCATCACCGGATTGCCGGTGAGGAAGGGCGGCCTTCCGAGGGTCCGGCTTCGGGTCCGGGTTCCGACGTCATCATCCCCTTCGTCCCGTCGACCGGCGTGGGGCTAGCCTGGACCACCCATGGCCGCCTGTCCTGCCTGCGGAACCGAAGTGGGGGACGCCGTCGCCGAGTGTCCTCACTGTCATCTTGGCACGGGGCTCTTCGCTGCGGTGCGCGACGCGGCGGGAACGTCAGCCTCCCCCGACCCGACCTACCTGCGCACGATCGGGGAGCTGCTGGCGACCGTCGACCTCGATACCCCCTCGGCTCCGTCCCGGGGGCCGGCACAAGGTCTCCTTAGTCGACCCTCCCGGTTCCCCGCGCTCCCCTCGGTCCCTTCGACCGAGCCCCGGGCCGCCGCGGCCGGCCCGCGAACGGCGCCGGGGGTCGCCCCGCTCCGGGACCTTCCGGCCCTGCCCGCCGCCGGTACTTCGGAGGAGCTCCGCCACCGCATCGAAGAGTACTTCCAGCTCGGCCGTCGCCTCGGTCTCGATTTCACCGATTTCGAGGTCCGCTCGGAGGCTGCCGCGCTGGTCGACGACCTCCCGTCCCTCGAGGTCCTCGCCCGGGAGATGTTCGTCCACGTCGCAAGCGCGATCGCCGAGGAGTTCGAGGGGGTGCTCGCCCGACGGAACGAGCTCGCGCAGCTCGTCTCGACCGCGAGCGTCGACGTCGAGCTCAACGCCATCCGCCAGGCGATCGGGGTCGGAGACCTGAACGGCGCGCAACGGCGGCTCTTTCACGTGCGGGACGAGCTCCTGCGCGTGGAGGAACAGTGGGAGGTCGGGCGCATCCTCGTCACCGAGTGCGACCTCCTGGTCCAGACGCTGCGCGACCTCGGCGGAGACCCGACGACCGCCCTAGGTCCGCTCGAGGAAGGGCGGCGGTGCTTCGGGACGGGACACCGGGCGGACGCGGAGCGATTGCTCGCGCGGGCTGCGGTCGCCCTCTGGACGCTCCTCCAGCCGCGGTTCTTCGAGGACCTGCGCCGCCTCCGCGACCGAATGGTCGAGCTTCGCTCTTCGGGGGTCGATGTGAGCACGGCGGTGAAGGAGTTGCGGGAGGTCGCCGCCGAGCTCCGGCAGCGGAACTTCGTCGGCACCGTGATCTCCTACCGCCGCCTGAAGGCGTTCATCGACCGGGCGGGGCCTCCCGAGGGGGCCGGCACGCCCGAGATGCCGGCGACCGTGCGTCCCACACCGTCCTCATAATCAAATAGGCCGACAGAGGTTCCACCAGCGTGCCGTTCCACGTACTGCGCGGATTCCGGGACTATCTGCCGCCGGACGCCGGTGCCCGCTCGGAGATCCTAAGGCGGATGCGGGCCGCGGCGCGCCGGGCCGGCTACGTCGAGCTCGAGACCCCCTGTGTCGAGAGCTTCGAGCTCTACCAGATCAAGAGCGGAGAAGGGATCGCGGCCGAGACCTGGCTCTTCCGCGACAAAGGGGACCGCGCGGTGGCGCTGGTCTCCGAGACGACGCCGTCCCTGGCTCGGGTCTACGTCGACCGAGCGAAGTCGGAGCCGCTCCCGGTCAAGTGGTTCACGGTCTCCAAGATCTGGCGCTACGAGGAACCACAGGCCGGGCGGACCCGCGAGTTCCTTCAGTTCAATCTCGACGTCCTCGGAGTTCCGGGGGTGGAGGCGGAGGTCGACCTCCTCGCGGCCGCTGCGCTCCTGCTCGACGAGGTCGGCGCGACCGGCCTCTACGCGTTCCGCCTGAGCGACCGCGCCCTCGCGGAGGGCCTCGGCCGGCTCTACGGCGCCGGCGACACGGCCCGTTTCTTCCGGGCGGTCGACCGCTACCACAAGGCCACTCCGGCGGAGTTCGAGGCCGAGCTCGCCGCTGCCGGCGTGCCGACCGAGAGGGCGGCGGAGCTCGCGGCCCTCTTCGAAGGGGTCGGCGGCGGGATCCTCCCGGCGGACCTCGAGCGCTTCCTCACCGACCTCATCGGTCGGGGCCTCGACGCGAACGCCCGGGCGGGCGCGGACCGCGTGCGCGCACTCTTCGAGCTGCTCGGACGGGCCGGGCTTGCCGACCGGATCGTCTTCGACCCGACGGTCGTCCGGGGACTGGCCTACTACACTTCCACGGTCTTCGAAGCCTACGCCCGTTCGGGGGACGGTCGGGCGCTGTTCGGCGGGGGTCGGTACGACCACCTGATCGAGCTGTTCGAAGGACCGCCGACCCCGGCGGCCGGTCTTGCGATCGGGGACCAGACCCTCGAGCTCCTCCTGCGCGGAGCCGGCCGATGGCCGGACGGGGAGCCGCCGCTCGACACCTACGTGGTGGTGGTGCGTCCCGAGCTTCACGCCGAGGCGATCGGGATCGTCCAGGAGCTCCGCCGGTCGGGTCTGAGCGCCGACTGCGACCTGCTTGCCCGCTCGATGTCCCGGCAGCTCAAGGAGGCGGCCCGCCGTCGGAGTCGTCGTGTCCTAATCGTGGGGCTGAAGGAGGCGGGACCGGGTGCGGTGGTCGAGCGTGATCTCGCGTCGGGTGCGCAGCGTGAGGTCGCTCGGGACGCGCTGGCACGACCGGAGTGATCGACTCGAACGTGTCGCCGTCCCAGAGCAGGATCCCCGGCGGGGACTCCGCCCCGTCCACGTACCCGTACCAGTAGACGACCGCGCCCTCCCCGAACAGCTCGGTGTAGGGTCCGAGCTGGCGCTTCAGGTTCTTGCGAAGCTCGACGTCATCCCCGAAGTTCGCCTTCGACTCGATCCAGGTGAGCTTCTGGCCGAAGAACATGATCGGCGCGTCGAGCAGCGCGTCCGGCGTCTTCGCGTACTTTCCCCGCAGGTCCTTTTCGGTCCGGAAGCCGACCCCGTGCTTCTCGAGCCAGCGCTGGAGCCGCTCCTCGCCCTTGCGCCCTCGCTCGCGTTGGAGCTCCATGCCGCGCGGCGAGTAGATCATGTCCGCGGAGAGCACCGCTTCGACCTCCTTGCGCAGCCGCGCGTCGGGCGCCGTCTCGGGGTTGAGGAACGTTTGCCAGACCTTCTTGCGGGGGATCCCGAGCTCGCCGAGCATCTGCTGGCCCATCAGGACGGGAGGGAACTTCCACTCCTGGGCGATGTCGAGGATCGAGCGGCCACGCTTCCACTGCGAGACGAGGCGGGGCAGCTGGCGTCGCACGACGTAGAACCGACGGGTCGCGTCGCGGGTGACCCGGTGGGTATGGATTACGAACAGGAGCTCCTCGTCCCAGTGCTCCTCGTGGGCGATCCGGTGGACATCGTCGTAGGTCACGAGGGCATCGAAGAGGCGTTGGTAGGTGGGGCGATCCATGCGAGGAATCCGGGTCGGGGTTCGCAGGTCTGAGCGTCCGACGGGTAAAACGTACCGCTGGGCAGCGCTCGGGCTCGGCCCACCGCGGGGGTCAGTCCCTCCAATCGAGGCCGATCGTGCGGAACCCGACCTTCGGGATCGGCGGCGCCCGCCGCTTGTGCCGGTAGCGGTCGACCCGCGCGACCACCTCGAGGACGCGGGCGAGAGGGAAGCCGGTCACCGCGGCGATCTCCTCCGGCGTCCGTACCTGCTCGAGACCGTAGAGGATCTGGTCGACGTCGTCGTAGGAGATGCCGAGCTCCTCCTGGTCGGTCTGACCCTCCCACAGGCCCGCGGTCGGCGGTCGCTCGCGGACCGCCGCGGGGAGGTCGAGCTTTTGGGCGAGGGCGCGGACCTCCGTCTTGTAGAGGTCTCCCAGGGGGAGGAGGTCGACACCGCCATCGCCGTACTTCGTGAAGTACCCCAGGAGAAGCTCTGACTTGTTGCCCGTGCCGCAGACGAGGAGACGCTGTTCACCGGCGACGGAGTAGAGGATGACCATCCGCACCCGTGCGGCGACGTTCCCGAGGGCGACCCGGTCCGAGACCTCGGGGAGAGTGCTACGGAATGCCGAGAGCAGCGGCTCGATCGGGACGGTGCGGCTCGCGACCCCCAGCGTGCGGGCGTACTCCTCGGTCTCCGCGGTCAGCTCTGTCGGGAACCCGGCGGCGGGGAGAAGAACCCCGAGCACATGGTCCGGGCCGAGGGCGTCGCGGGCGAGCCGGGCCACCAGCGCACTATCGATGCCCCCCGAGAGCCCGATCGCGACGCCGTTCGCTCCGTTCGAGAGCGCATGGGAACGCAGGAACTGTTGGATGGTCGATTCGGCGTGGGACGGCAGTCGGGGGATGAGGTCGCTCACGCTTCGACCCCGAGCGCTTCGAGGCGGCACGCGGCTTCCCACGGCTCGCGGCAGGCGCATCCCTCGAGCGCGTTGAGGCCCGAGAACTCCTGGGAAAGAGACGCCTCCTCGATCGCGGCCAAGACCCGAGCGTCACACTTCCCGCAGTTGTGCGGGCCGCGCGCGAGCCCTCCGGCGGTCGGGAACGAGACGAGGCGGCTCGTCCCCCGGCGGAGAGCGCCCTGGGAGAGCGCGGCCACGACCGACCAGAGCCACGGCGGTCGGTACTGTCGACGGTGGTAGAGCCATTCCACGACCGTACCGTTCTGGATGTGGACCGGGTTCACCGAGAGCGCGTCGAAGTGGGGCGCCGCTTCCTCCACCGACCGCACGACGTCTTCGACCGACTCCGCTTCGGTGAGGTACGGTGGTTTGAGGAGGAGGTAGGCCTTCGCGCGGAGACCGAGGCCCCGGACCCGGTCCCCCGCGGCCAGATACTCTTCCGGGGCGGCGCTCTTGTGAACGTAGCGCCCAAGGACGACCGGGTCGGTCGTCTCGAGACCGAGCGCGACCTCGAGCTGGCCCTGGAACGCCTCGGTGAGCGGCCGCAGAGTTCCTTCCGTCGCGAACTCAGGTAGCGTTTCGAAGAGCAATCGGCGCGCGCGCCCCGAGAACGCCCCCACCATCGCGCGGCGGCTCTCTGGGTCGACCTCTCGGTCGTCGAGGAAGCTGCCGGAAGTGTACACCTTCACGTAGGGCTCGTCGTGGTACCGGTCGAGGGCACGGGCGAGCTGTTCGGCGAGTTCCTCGGGCGTCGCCGAGCGGCCGAGGGTATCCTTCGCGTAGCCGCACATCGAGCAGCCCTTCAGGTCCGCCCAGTAGCAGCCTCGCGTCTTCAGGATCAGGACGAACGCCCGGACCCGCTCACCGTCGAGCGCCTCCGTCTCGACCCACTGGTTGACGTACCGGCGCGCGGCGTCGGCCGCGGCGGGCTCG
>JBEKJT010000101.1:0-6055 GCA_050011075.1 Thermoplasmata archaeon | reverse complement strand
CCTTGACCAGTCGCCTCGGACGAGCGTCCGGTGACGGACGACCGGCTGGCCGTCCACAAACACCGAGTCGATCGCCTCCTCCGAGGCGGAGTACGCGAGGTGCGAGACGATCGCCTCCGGTCGCGCCGGCACGAGCGTCGGGTGGTCGAGCCGCACCAGCGAGAAGTCCGCGCGCTTGCCCACCTCGAGCGACCCGAGGTCGTTCGCGCGGCCGAGCATCCGGGCCCCCTCGACCGTCGCGAGGTCGAGCAGTTCCTGGGCCCGAAGGACGGAGGCGTCCCAGCGCTGGTTCTTCTGGATGAGCCCGGCGAGGTGCATCTCCCGCAGCATCGAGAGCGAGTTGTTGCTCGCGACCGAGTCGGTGCCGAGCCCCACGGTCGCGCCGGCGGCCCGCAGCTCGACGACCGGGGCGACACCGCCGGAGGCTAGCTTCAGGTTGGAGCTCGGACAGTGGGCGACCCCGACGTCGCGGCGACCGAGGAGCGCGATCTCCTCGCCCGTCAGCCACACCGCGTGGGCGGCGACGGAACGGACCCCCAGGAACCCGATCTGTTCGAGCCAGAGCGCGGGGCGGACGCCCGTCTTCGCCTCGTGCTCGTGGACCTCGCGACGCGTCTCGGAGAGGTGGAAGTGGCAGAGCGTCCCGGCACTCTCGGCGAGCTCCCGGGCCCCGAGCCACGTTTCCCGGCCGCAGACGTAGACCCCCTGCGGGGCGGGCAGCGGGGTGACCCGGGGATTCCCCTTCCATCGGCCGAGGAACGCCCGGGCGTTGTCGATCGGCTTCCCCTTCTGGGTCGTGAGCTCGGGGTCGAGGACCGCCCAACCGAGGAACCCCCGGATCCCGAGGGATTCGACGGCCCGGGCGACCGCGTCCTCGAAGTAGTACAGGTCGAGGAACGACGTCGTCCCCGACAGGAGCATCTCGGCGATGCCGGCCCGGGCACCGGCCTCCACGTCCTGCTCCGTGCGCCGCGCGTCCACGGCGAACAGGGTCTCAAGGAACCCGGCGAGGTCCCGGTCGTCGGCGACGCCGCGTAGCGGCGCCATCGCGACGTGCGTATGCGTGTTGATGAAGCCCGGGACGGCGGCGAACGTGTGGCCGTCGACGACCACGGCGCCCTCGCGGGGGCCATCGGGGCCTACATGGGTGATGCGCCCGCCCTCGACCCGGAGGTCGCCCCGCACGACGCGGCGCGCAGGGTCCTGCGTGACGAGCAGGGTGTTCGTGACCACCAACGGAGGCCCGGACGGCTCGGGGGGCATCGGCGGGGCTACCGGGACGGCGGTATTAGACCCTCGGCCGCCGAAGGGTCGTTCGCCGCGCCGGGGGGAATTTCGGGCAGGTCGGCAAGCCCTTCCGCGGAGCGGCTCTCGTAGGTGGCGAGACCCGACAGCATCCGTCGCACCCAAGGCCGGGAGAAGATCAACACCATCGGCACGATCGCGAGGACGACCAGGACCACGTCGACCCACAGGCCGGGGACCCAGGCCGCGCTCGGCATGCCGAGGATCGTCGCCGCGGTGTTCGGGAACAGGATGACCACGCTGACGAGCGCGAGGAAGAGCGCGAGGTAGGCGACGCCGAGCATCCGAAGGTTGGACGTATTGGCGAGCGCCGCGATGCGGTTCGAGGATTCTCCGAGCCGGTTCGCTGCTTCGGCGAGTCGGTTCGCCTCGAGCGCGTTGCGGATCGCGACCAGGTCGCGCACGCCCTGGGCGAGCCCCGAGGAGAGGGCCTCGAGCTGGCCGACCTCGCTGCGGACCGTCGCGAGGGCCCCCGAGATGCCCGGGAACGAGGTACCGAGCGGTCCCTCGAGGTCCGCGACGAGCACTGTGACCCGCACTACGTGCTGCCGGGCGGCAGCGACCGCGCGCTGGAGCGCCACGAGCTCGTCCAGCGGTGGTGGGTCGGCCCGGGCCTCGAGCTGGTCGAACCGGCTCGCGATCCCCTCGAGGAACTCGACGTAGGAACGGGCGGCGGCCTGCAGGAGGTCGACGAGATGAGCGGAGGTCCCGCTGAGATGCGAGCTCTCCGAAAGAAGGCTCGAGGGAACGGTCGCACCGACGGCGACCGTCTTCGACCTCCCGATCCACAGGCCGTGCCAGGTCGGGCGTCCCTGGTCGTCCAGCGTCGCGAGCGTGAGCAGGGTACCTTCCCGACCTCGCAAGAGAGGACGGCGCGGAGGCGCCGTGCCGGGGTGGCCGACGGCGGCGAGGGCCTCGGCAACGGTCGTGATGCTCGCTTCGGCCGTCAGCGTGCCTCCCCGGCTAGATGTCGAGGTTCGTCACCTCGATGGCGTGCTCCTGGATGTACACCCGGCGCGGCTCGACCTCTTCGCCCATCAGGATCTGGAACAGCTCGTTCGCGCGCGCCGCGTCGTCGACCGTCACGCGGAGCAGCGTCCGCGCGCCCGGTCGCATCGTCGTTTCGGCGAGCTGCTCGGCGTTCATCTCACCGAGTCCCTTGTAGCGCTGGATCGTGACCCCCTTCATCCCACCGAACTCCTTGAGGGTGCTGTCGCGCTCCTCGTCGGAGTAGGCGTAGACGATCCGGGAGCTCTTCTGCAGCCGGTAGAGCGGGGCGCAGGCGATGTAGACCCGGCCCTCCGAGATGAGCCCGGCCATCTTCCGGTAGAAGAGCGTCAGGAGGAGCGTGCGGATGTGGGCGCCGTCCACGTCCGCATCGGTCATCAGGATGATCTTGTGGTAGCGTAGGTTCGTGAGGTCCTGCTCGTCGCCGATCCCGATGCCGATCGCCTGGATCAGCGCCCGGATCTGTTCGTTCTCGAGCATCTTGTCGAGGCGGGCCTTCTCCACGTTCAGGATCTTGCCCCGGAGCGGGAGAATCGCCTGGAACTCCCGGTCCCGGCCCTGCTTCGCGGTCCCGCCCGCGCTGTCCCCCTCGACGATGAAGAGCTCGCACTCGGCCGGGTCCCGCGAGTGGCAGTCCGCGAGCTTGCCCGGGAGGCCCCCGCCTTCGAGAAGGCCCTTGCGGCGCGTCAGTTCGCGGGCCTTGCGTGCCGCCTCGCGGGCCTGCGACGCCTGCACGGCCTTGATGAGGAGCGACTGTCCGGTCGCCGGGTGTTCCTCGAGGAACTCGGCGAGCTTCTCGTTGACCGCGCTCTCGACCTGGCCCTTCACCTCGGAGTTGCCGAGCCGCGCCTTCGTCTGGCCCTCGAACTGCGGTTCCAGCACCTTCACCGAGAGGACCGAGGTGAGGCCTTCGCGGACGTCCTCCCCGGTGAGCCCCTCCTTGTCGCCCTTGATGAAGCCCCGCTTGCGGGCGTAATCGTTGAGCGTCCGGGTGAGCGCCGCGCGCATTCCGACCACATGGGTCCCGCCGTCCGCGGTATGGATGTTGTTCACGAACGCGAGGGAGGTTTCGTTGTAGCCGTCGTTGTACTGCATCGCGAGCTCGATGTCGGTCGACTCGCGCTTCGTGTGGAAGTAGATCGGGGGGCGGAAGAGCACGTTCGACGCCTGGTTCACGTCCTCCACGAACTCGGTGATCCCCCCCGCGTGGTGGAACGTCTCGTGGGCGTCGACCCGCTCGTCGTGGAACTGGATCGTGACGCCGGCGTTGAGGAACGAGAGCTCCTTCAACCGGCGGGCGATCGTATCCTTCTCGAAGGTGACGGTCTCCATGATCGTCGCGTCGGGCTTGAACCGGGCCTCGGTCCCCGTCGCGTCGGACTTCCCGACCGCCTGGACCGGAGCGACCGGCGCGCCCCGTTCGTAGCGCTGGAAGTACTCCTGACCGCCCCGACAGACCCGAACCTCGAACCACTCGGAAAGCGCGTTGACGACGTGGACACCGACGCCGTGGAGCCCGCCCGACACCTTGTACGTGTTCCGGTCGAACTTCGAGCCGGCGTGCAGGACGGTCATGACGATTTCGAGCGTGGGCTTGTTGTACTTCGGGTGATTCTCGACCGGGATCCCCCGTCCGTTGTCCCTGACCGAGCAGGAGCCGTCCGAGTGCAGGGTCACGATGATCTCGTTGCACGCCCCGGCGAGGACCTCGTCGATCGCGTTGTCCAGGAGTTCGTTGACCAGCTGCTGAAGCCCGCGTGCGTCGGTCGACCCGATGTACATTCCCGGGCGCCGGCGGACCGCGGAAAGTCCCTCCAAAACCTGGATGGAACTGGCGTCGTACACGGGCGCGTCGACCGTTTGCTGTGCCATCGGAAATCGTCGGCCGGAACCGACTAGAAAAACCGAGCCGGGAATGCGTTATAACGCTTGGGTTTCGGTGGAAAATCGATGCACGAAGACCCCCCTTGTCGCCCCCCATCCGGCCCTGCGTTCGGACCCCCGATTTGGACTCGTCGGAGCGGGGTCCGGACCCTCCGTCCGGACCCCCGCGATCGGTCGCATAACACCTAATAGTCGCCGCTCCCCTGCTCGCGTCCGACCGAATGCCCGAGAACGATACCGAGGCCTCGGAGAAGGAAGCCGTCCCGCCCGGGAACCTCCCGGCCCCCGCCGAGCCCGTCCCCCCACCGCCGCCCGGAGAGGACTGGGCCGTGCGCTACCGCTACCTGCTGGCCGACTTCGAGAACTTCCGGCGCAGGGTCGAACGAGAGCGAGAGGGCATTACGCGCCAGGCCCGCGGCGGAATGGTCCGGGAGCTCCTCCCGATCATCGAGGCGTTCCGTACGGCCCGGGATGCGTTGAACCACCTGCCGAGCTCGGACCCCGTCCGCAAGGGCCTCGAGCTGGTGGACCGCGAGTGGATGAAGTTCCTGAAGCACGAAGGAGTGGAGCCGGTCGCGGAGGTTGGCCGGCCGTTCCGTCCCGAGGAGGCCGAAGCCGTCGGCGAGGCGCCGGCGACCTCGGAGCATCCCGAGGGTACGGTCGTCCAGGTCGTGCAGCAAGGATACCGTTTCTTCGGAGGGCTCCTGCGTCCGGCGATGGTCGTGGTGGCCCGCGGGCGCGCCCCCGATCCGAACGCCGACGCCCCCGCATCCGAGGAAAAGCACGCGTAGGAGAGCACCGACGATGGAGAAGTCCTCCGAGGTCCCGGGATTCTACAAGCGAACGATCGTCGAGCGCCGCGCGTTCGCCCGCGAATGGGCGGGGCTCTCCGAGGAGGAGGCGCGCGCCTACGACTTCCCGCCGGGCATCGACCCGGCCACGCTCGACCGGATGATCGAGAACGTCATCGGCGTGATGCCGATCCCTCTCGGCGTCGCCACGAACTTCCGCATCAACGGGAAGGACTACCTCGTGCCGATGGCGATCGAGGAGCCCAGCGTGGTCGCCGCGGCGTCCAATGCGGCGAAGGTGGCCCGGACGGCCGGCGGATTCTTCGCCCAGACCACGGCCCCCGTGATGATCGGGCAGGTCCAGATCCTCCACGTTCCGGACCCGACGGCGGCCCGGTTCAAGATCCTCGACCGGAAGGAGGAGCTGCTCGCGGCGGCGAACGCGAAGGACCCGGTGCTCGTGAAGTTCGGCGGCGGCGCAAAGGACCTCGAGGTCCGGATCGTCCCGTCTCCCCGCGGCACGATGCTCATCGTCCACCTCCTGGTCGATGCCCGCGACGCTGGCGGGATGAACGCCGTCAACACGATGTGCGAGGCGCTCGCCCCCGAGTTCGCGCGGCTCACCGGGGGAAAGGTCGTCCTGCGGATCATCTCGAACCTCGCGATCCACCGACTGGCCCGGGCGCGCGCGACGTTCCCGGCCGAGCTCCTCAAGACCGAGACCGCGAGCGGCGCCGAGGTCGTCGACGCGATCCTCGATGCCTACGCGTTCGCCGTCGCCGACCCGTTCCGGTGCGCCACCCACAACAAGGGGATCATGAATGGGATCTCGGCGGTCGTCCTCGCGACCGGGAACGACTTCCGCGCGATCGAGAGCGGCGCCCATACCTACGCGGCCTGGACGGCCAGCGCCGGCGCGGTCGTCCGGCCCCTGACCACGTACGAGAAGGACGCGGACGGGAACCTCGTCGGGACGATCGAGCTACCGGCACCGGTTGGACTCATCGGCGGCGCCACGGCGGTCCATCCGACCGCCAAGGCGAACGTCAAGCTGCTGGGGGTGAAGA
>JBEKJT010000100.1:0-6068 GCA_050011075.1 Thermoplasmata archaeon | reverse complement strand
ACATGAGCCCGCTGGCGACCCAGAACCCCTCGATGAGCGCCGGCGTGCTTGGGTTCGCGTAGTAGACGGCCGCCCCGGCGACCATCGCGACCATCATCAGCAGCAAGAAGACCACGGTCGACGCACGCAGCGGAGTGCGCGCTTCGGCGGCCCACGCGACGAGGTAGGCCGTCGCGACCGCCATCCCGGCCGCCAAGGGCGCGAGGACGACGACAGCGTCCACCATGGTTCGGTTCTAGGACCCCAGGCCGAGAGAGGTCATGGACCTTCGGCCGCGCACCCCTGGGGAGCGCTCGAATCCACCGCGGGAGCTTTCTCCCGGTCGAAGGTCGTCCGGGCGGGTGCCCCGGGCGACGACGCGTCCGTTGCCGGTGCACGGGTGACTTCCGTCACCGTGTGGCCGAGGGTCCATCCTAAGGGTGCGAAAGCACGGTCAGGGACGAGCGCGACCGCGATGGCCAACCCGCCGAGGAGGAGGTACTGCAGCCCCCATCGGAAGGCGAGGTCGAGTCCGGGGGGGAATACGGGCGTGACCGCTCCCATCGAGGCCGAATAGCCCAGGACTCCCATCGCCTCGTTCCCCAGGCCCTCGATGCCCCACCCGGCGAGTGGGGGTGGGGCGCCCGCCACGAGCGTGATCCCCGCGAGGAGCAAACCCACTCTCAAGAGTCCGCGTCCGGTCGCGCGCATTGCACCCGTGAGGGCGCGTGCGGTGCCCGCGGGGAAGAGGGCGGCCATAATCGCGAGGAAGGCGGGCAGCTGATGCTGCACGATCCAGCGGAACCACAAGGCGGCCGACGCGTTGAACGGGCCCGTGGAGGTCCATTCGACCAGCATCGTCAGAGACCAGGTGACCCCTCCGACCAGGAGGGCGACCCGCAAGAGGCTGCCCGTCAGGAATCGGGAGCTATAGCGCGGTCCGATGTAGGTCGTCCGGATACCGGGCTCGGAGAGGCCGAGGATCCCACTATAGACCCGGAGCACCAGCTCCTGCGCGAGCAGCGCCACCCAAACGATCGCGATCTGGAACACTCCCAGGAACCAGTTGTTCAGAAGCAGGTTGTCGGTGTTCGACCCGCTCACCGACGCGACGAGCCCGACCCCGGCGGTGGCCGCCGCGGTCGTGGAGCAACAGGCTCCGAGCGTGACGAGTGCCAGCATGGTGGGAGTTAGCCCGGCGGCCGAGCCGACCGAACTGGCACGACCCGACGAGCCACGATTCCGGACGAGGGCGATCACGAGCAGGACCGCCACCGCCATCCCGATCCCGACCCCGATCGAGACGATGATCATGGAGAGGGTCCCGAAGAACGGCAGGGTGAGGACCCCCCACGGAGCGCTCACGATGAGGCCGGGGTAAAGCCAGGGGCTCTGGCCGAGGGGATTGCCCCAGAGGACCCCGACCGTGTACCCTCCCCGCTCGCTGAAGAGGACGAGCATCCCTCCCATCACCATCGACCCGAGGGCGTACAGGACCGCGAAGGTCACCGTCATCATCACGGCGTGGGACTTACGGATGTACTTTCGGACCTCGCGGAGGGCGAGCAGAGAAAGTGACGAGCCGGGCACCGGTTCGTCCGACACGTTGTCGTAGCTGGTGTGGGAATATATAGCTCGTAAGTTCACACTACCGGGCCGGACGTACTTCGGCGATGCGCCGCCGACCCGTGCCGCGGAAACTGGGGCTCGTTCCTTCGAAGGTCGCCCCTATGGGTTGGGTCTTCGCAAAATACTTGCGAGGAAGGCGGATGGCGTGCTGACCTTGAGCGCGCATCCCCGGGCTTCGCGTGAGGAGTTCGTCCTCGGGTATCCGTGGCTATGACCCCGGGAGCCATGAACGCTAGGAAACCCTCTCGTAGGCGGACGCGAACGCATGCACCGCTGCGTGTCAAGGGCACCTCCCGCCCCCGGTTTGAGGAGATCCTCACCCCCGAGGCCCTCGACTTCCTTTCCGAGCTCGACGTGCGGTTCGAGCCGACACGACGACGGCTCCTCTCGCTTCGGGGGGGTTTCCGGGCGGCCCTACGCGCGGGGACCCGGCCGGGCTTCCTCCCCGAGACCCGGACGATCCGGACCTCCGACTGGAAGGTTCCTGCTCCCCCGCCGGACCTGACGGACCGCCGGGTCGAGATCACCGGGCCTGTCGACCGCAAGATGATTATCAACGCCCTCAACTCGGGAGCGAAGGTCTTCATGGCCGACTTCGAGGACTCGCACTCGCCGACCTGGGTCGGCACCGTCGCCGGCCAGGTCAATCTCTGGGATGCCGTCCGTCGCCGCATCGATTATCAGAGCCCGGACGGACGAGGGTATCGATTGAAGGATCGTACCGCCACATTGATGGTTCGTCCGCGGGGCTGGCATTTGGAGGAGCGTCATGTGCAGCGGGAGGGCCGTCCCATCTCCGCGAGCCTCTTCGACTACGGACTCTTCCTCTTTCACAACGCGGCCGAGCTCCGGCGGCGAGGATCCGCGCCGTACTTCTACCTGCCCAAGCTGGAGCATTACCTCGAGGCACGACTCTGGAACGACGTCTTCTCCGCCTCCGAGGATCGCCTGGGTCTCCCCCCCGGAACGATCCGCGCGACCGCGCTCATCGAGACGTTGCCGGCCGCCGTCCAGATGCACGAGATCCTCTGGGAGCTCCGAGAGCACTCGGTCGGGCTCAACTGCGGACGATGGGACTATCTGTTCAGTTTCATCAAGCAGTTCCGGGACGACCCCAACGCGCTCTTCCCCGACCGTTCCCTCCTGACGATGACCACGCCGTTCCTCACCGCCTACGCCCGGCTTCTCATCGCGACGTGCCACCGTCGTGGGGCGCACGCGATGGGGGGGATGGCTGCCCAGATCCCGATCAAGGACGACCCCGCGGCGAACGCCGAAGCGATCGCGCGGGTCGTCGCCGACAAGGAACGGGAGGTTCGGTTCGGCCACGACGGGACCTGGGTCGCACACCCGGGACTCGTGCCCATAGCCCAGAGGGTCTTCGACGCAAGGATGCCCGGTCCCAACCAGATCGACCGACCGACGCGGGGCGCCGCGATCCGGGCCCGAGAGCTCATCGCGGTCCCGACCGGGCCCACCACCTCCGAAGGGGTCCGCCGGAATACTCGGGTGGCGCTGCGCTACCTAGAGGCCTGGCTCCGCGGGATCGGGTGCGTCCCGATCGACCACCTGATGGAAGACGCGGCCACGGTCGAGATCGCCCGCTCCCAGCTCTGGCAGTGGATACACCATCACGCCCCGCTCGAGGGAGGCGGCTTCGTCGGTCGCGACGTGTTCCGTAAGCACCTCGCCTCGGAAATCAGAGCGTTCCGTGCCGAGGAGGCTGGGGTCGGGACTCTGCACTCGCTCCGGCGGGCTGGGGTCCTTCTCGACCGGGTCGTTACGTCTAGGTCATTCGCGGAGTTTATCCCACAGCTTGTCTACCCGGAGCTGAGGGACGCGCCCGAGGCGGTCGGGACATGAGGGAACCGGTAGGATCGGACTGGAAGAAGAGCGACCGTTGGAAGGGGATCGTTCGACCGTACCGCGCCGAGGACGTGGAGCGGTTACGGGGGTCGATCCGGATCGAGTTCACGCTGGCGACCCTCGGGGCGCAACGTCTCTGGAGGCTCCTCCATTCGGAGTCGTACCTGCCCGCGCTGGGGGCGATGACCGGGACCCAGGCGGTCCAGATGGTCGCGGCCGGACTTCCCGCGATCTACGCGAGCGGCTGGCAAGTCGCCGCCGACGCGAACGGTGCCGACCAGACCTACCCGGACCAAAGCCTCTATCCGGCCGACTCGATGCCGCACCTCGTCCGCCGGATCAATAACGCGTTTCGCCGCGAAGATGAGAAGCAGCACGCGCTCGGCAAGACCGACGTCTACTGGTACGCTCCCATCGTCGCGGACGGCGAGGCCGGATTCGGGGGCACGCTCAACGTCTTCGAACTCACGAAAGCGTTGATCGATGCCGGCACCGCGGGTCTCCACCTCGAGGACCAGCTCGCGTCGGTGAAGAAGTGCGGCCACATGGGCGGGAAGGTCCTGGTGCCGGCCCGGGAGTTCAACCAGAAGTTGTGGGCTTCCCGGCTCGCGGCCGACGTGCTCGGCGTCCCCACGGTCATTGTCGCCCGGACGGACGCGCTCTCCGCGAAGCTGCTCACGAGCGACGTCGATCTGAGGGACGAAACCTTCCTCACCGGGAAGCGGACTCCGGAGGGGTTCTTCGAGATCACCGGTGGACTCGACATGGCGATCGCGCGAGGCTTGGCCTACGCTCCGTATGCCGACCTCCTGTGGTTCGAGACCGGAGGTCCCGACCTCGAGGAGGCCGAGCGGTTCGCGCGCGAGGTCCACGCCCAGCATCCGGGCAAGCTCCTCGCCTACAACTGCTCCCCTTCGTTCAACTGGCGCAAGAAGCTCAAGCCCGAGGTGATCGCCGAGTTCCAGGCGACCATCGCGGAGATGGGGTACAAGTTCCAGTTCGTGACCCTGGCCGGGTTCCACGCGGTCAACCTATCGATGTTCCAACTCGCAAAAGGATACGCCCAGAGCGGGATGGCCGCCTACTCCGAACTTCAGGAAGAGGAGTTCCGTGCCGAAGAGGAAGGGTACGCCGCCGTGAAGCACCAGTCGTTCGTCGGGACGGGGTACTTCGACGACGTGGCTCAGGTCCTTTCCGGAGGGATGACCACGACCCTCGCGATGGAAGGCTCGACCGAAGCGGAGCAATTCCAGGGCGCGAAGCCCGACCCCCGGAAGGGTGCAGCCCCGCACCGGTCCCGGACCGCCGCCTCCAAAGCGGGCTGACTCGTCCGAGGGATCGATCGGGCCGAAGGGGACCGGACCGGTTCACGAGGGCCGCTCCGCCCTTCCCCAGAGCTGGCGCGCGGCGACCAGGCGCATGATCTCGGACGGGCCGTGCGCGATCCGGCCGCTGCGGACATCCCGCCAGCGTTGCTCGTGGGGGAACTCCTGAGAGTATCCGCGTCCCCCATGGAACTGGATCGCGTGGTCGATCGCACGCAGCGCGACCTCCGTGGCCATCCATTTGGCCATCGCCGCCTCGGCGTCCCGCTTCTCGCCGCGGTCGAGGCCCTCGAGGACCCGGGACGTGTAGAGCCACGCAGCCTCTAGCTCCGCCCCGTCCTCGACCAGGGGGAACGCGACGGCTTCCTGAGCGGAGAGGGTCAGACCGAAGGCCTTTCGCTGGCCGACGTACTCGACCGTCTCGTCCCACGATGCCCGTCCGGCACCCAGGTAGATCGCGGCCAGCAGGGCGCGTTCCTGCGTCAGTTCTCGGCGCAGGTAACCGAATCCCATGCCCTCCTCGCCGATCCGCATCGAACGGGCCACCCGTACCTTGTCGTAGCGCACCGTGCCGCGGCGTTGCCAGCGTTCTCCGAGGTCCCCTGTAGAGGTGGAACGCTCGATCCCCGCGAGCGTCTGCGGGACGAGGAAGGCCGTGATCTCCCGCCGAGGGTCGGTCCCGCGTACCCGCGCATAGACGATCGCCGCGTCCGCGTCGGCGGCGAACACCGCTTCGCTCTTCTCCCCCGTCAGGACGTACTCGTCCCCGTCGGGCATCGCGGACGCCGCGATCGCTCCCGCGTCGGAGCCGGCACCGGGTTCGGTGATGTGGTTCCCGACCACGACCTCTCCTCGGACCATGGGACGATACCATGCGTCCACGAGAGCGGCAGAACCATGGTCGGCCAGGACCGAAGAGAATTCGGGCTGCAGGGAGAGCTTCGCGAAGACCGTGCCGCCGAGGTACGCCAGGTGGAAGAGCGCGACCCCAGTCCGGGCGAGGGGCAACCCGCGTCCTCCGAGGGCGGACGCGGTGTGGAGGCCGAGCAGTTTCGCCTCCCCGAGCGAGCGGAACTCTTGCCGGGGGAACGAAGGGTGCCGGTCGAGTTCTTGATACCGTCGGGCGAGGTCGAGCCGTAGGGCCGTCGAACGCAACTCCTCGAGGATTGGGTCTTGCGGGAGCGGGGGCAGCTGGACCACCTACAATCCCTCCTTTCGGAAGTACGGAACGTTGGGGCTCGGAGGACCCTTCGGAGGGTGCTCTCCCAG
>JBEKJT010000099.1:0-6088 GCA_050011075.1 Thermoplasmata archaeon | reverse complement strand
GATCGGGGGCCTCGAACTCTTCGACCGGACGAGCTTCGCGACCGTCGCCCTCGCCGCTCGGTCCCACGGTCGGGCGACTTGGGCGGGGGCGTCGAGCGCCTTCCTGCTGACGAGCGCGATCTCGGTCTCGGTCGGAGTTGCCTTCGTCGCCGCGCTGGGGCCCGGACATCTCGGTTGGCTGCGCGTGGGCGGCGGCTCGTTCCTGATCGTGTATGCTGGTTGGGTCTACTTCCACCCCGAGGAGGAGGAGTCCCCGCACCTGCGCGAGGACGTCCGCTCGGCGTTCATCGCGGCCTTCGTCACGATCGCTCTCCTCGAGATCGGGGACACGACGATGATCTTCATGATCGTCTTCGTCCCGACCTGGGGATGGCTCATCGTCCTGGTCGCGGGCGCGCTCGCGCTCGTTTGCGTTGCGGCGTGGAACGTGTTTCTCGGACAGAAGCTCGGCACGCGCCTGAAGCCGCGCACCCTGAATCGTGTCGTCGTCGTCGTGCTGACGATCGTCGGCGCCTTCACGATCCTATACGGCCTCGCGCCGGGGGCGTTCCCGGCGCTCTGAGGGCTTCCGGCGGTCCGCGGAGGGCGGGGGCAGCGGGCCGCCGCCATGCTCGCTCCGCGACGCGACCGTTGGGAGGTCCAGGAGGAACGATCGCCAGGCCGTCGGAAGGAGCGCGACGACCTCGGGGTCGGTCAGGAGGGCCGCGACCTCCGCCGCCCGTTCCGGACGAAGGGCGTACTCGAGGAGGGCGAGCCGCACGATCGCCTCCGCCCGGATGCGGGGGATCGTCGCCGGACCGGGTTCGTCCAGGATCGCCTCCCACCGATCGCGGGCCTCGTCCGGAGCGTCGTTCCTCGCCCGGTACCGGCCTTCCAAGAGCCAGAGGCCGAGGAGGCCGGGCGACGGGGGGAGGAGGTGCAGGGTCTCCACGATGGCATGGGCGCGCTCGAGGGGAACCTCGACGCCCTTCGGGTTCTCGCGGTTCAGGAGGCTCTCCACGATCCCGAGCTGGGTGTAGAGCTCGAGGGAGAGCAGGTGCATTCGCTGGAGGACCGGCACCATTCTCTCTCGGAGCTCGCGGGCCCGCTGATGCTCCCCCCTCGTGTCAAGGAGGCGGGCCTCGAGGTCCTCGGCGAGCGCATCCAGCTCCCAGCGGCGAGCGCGCCCGAGCAGGGTCCGCGCCGCCCGTAGGAACCGCTCGGCCAGCGACTGCTCCTCCGGGGTCCCTTCGATCCGGGAGAGCCCGACCGCGAGGAGCGCCAACGCCTGAAGATGTCCCTCGGGAAGCTTGCGGGCGAGCAGAGCGGCCCGGTGCGACTCCGACCGGGCCTTGTCGGGCCAGCCCCGTTCGTAGTGGAACTCGGCGACCAGCGCCTCGAAGAGGACCTCGACCTCCACCATCTCGGCATCGTGGCACCGCTCGATGAGCTCGAGCAGCACCGTCGCGAGCGACGGTCGAGGCCCCACCACTCGCATCGTGAGCAGGAGCGGCTCCAGCCATTCGGTGAGCGTCTCGGAGGCGATCTTCGCTCGCAGGGCGTCGTCGAGCCCTTCCCGCAGCTCGGATTCCCCCTCGTGGAGCCGTCCGCACGAGAAGAGCGCCCGGGAGTGGAGGAGACGCAGTTCGGGTTCGAGGGGGTCCCTCTCGGCGGGAGGAAGGCTCGCGAGACACCCGATCGCCTCCGCGAGCAGCGCCTCCGCCGAGTCGAAGGCGAGGAGCTCGAGGCTGATCTCCGCGGCATCGAGAAGGTGGCGGAGCGCCATGGGGCCCGGGAACCAGGCGAGATAGTGCCGGGCAACCTCCGTGCGACGGGCGAGGCTCGGTTCGGGGGAGAGCGCGGAGAGCGCGTTCGCGATCTCAAGGTGCATCTCCCGACGCTGTTTCTCCGGGATGAGGTCGACGCTCAAGGGGATCCACGCCTGATGCGGTATCGTGACCTTCCCATCCTGGACCTTGATGAGACCGACGCCGGTCGCAGGAAGCAGCGCCTCGGCGAGCTGGGGGAACGTGAGCCGGGCGACCCGAGATAGCACGACCTCGCCGACCGTGCCCCCGAGCAGGGCCACGTAGCCCGTGGCCCGCTGGGAGACCGTTGGCAGGTCGTCATACACAGCTTTCAATCGATGCGCTTCTCGAGGGTCCGGGAGGCTCTGCGCGAAGCGCACCCAGTCGACATCGCCGCGACCGAGGAACGCCTCTTCCCATGCCATGAATCCCGCGACCGAAGTGTCGAGGGCGCAGACGATCAGGAACGGTCGCAGGCGGGCCCGCAGGGAGAGGGCCACGATGAACTCCCGGCTTTCGCTATCGAAGAGCGATCCGTCGTCGATGAGGATCGCGATGGGATGAGCCTGAGGGCCCTTGAGCTCGGGGAGGATCTCGCGCCAGTACGACTCCGGGTCGCCTTCGTTCGCAGAGCGACCCCGGATCGGTTGACCGAGGAAGGTCGCTCGAGGCCGCTCGGCCCGGCTCCGTCGACTACGCGGCAGCCGATCGGTCAGGTAAGGGATCCCCGGCAGCGGTCCTTCCGGACCTCCGTTCTCCCTGGACGAACCGTCACCCGAGGACTCCGGAACGATCCCTACCGGGGCCAGAGCCTCCGGCCGTAGCCCGTCGAGCGCGCCGTACGGGACGGAGCGGCCACGGTAGGTTCCCCGGAGTTCCACGATGCGAGCACCGCGGGCCCTCAGAAGGCCCTTCATCTCTTCGAGAAGTGCGGATTTGCCGCTCGTCGGGGGGCCGGCAATGGCCACAGTGCGGCCCGAGCCCTCCGCGAGTCCCTCCAACGCGCGAAGGACCGGGGAAGGGAGAGCAGGCACCCGGTACCTCCCCGATTCATGCCCCGAGGGAGGATTTAATGCTCGCGCCGGGGGCCGGAAGTTCTCCCCGACGCCGGTCCGCGAGCGTTTATCAGGTTCGCCGGACTGGGGCGCCCGTGCCGCGATCGATCCGAGCGCGCCGTCGCGAGTTCCTGAAGAAGACCGTTCGGCCGGTCGATGTGACGAAGGTCACGGGGCTCGGAAACCTTCTCGAGCAGTTCCAGGGAACCTCGATCCAGGCCCGGAACCTCGGCCGCTGCCTCGAGGTCTGGGAGAACGCCCTCACCGACCGAAAGCGCCCCACGATCTTCCTCGGACTCTCGGGTCCGCTCATCGCCGCGGGCCTCCGCAAGGTCCTGCGCGACGTTGTCGAATGGGGCCTCGTGGACGTCGTCGTCTCGACGGGCGCCGTCCTCTACCAGGACCTCTACCAATCGATCGGCGGTCGTCACTGGGTCGGGACCCCGAGCGCGGACGACGTCAAGCTCCGGGACCTGTACCTCGACCGGATTTACGACACCTACGTCGACGAGCTCAAGTTCGAGGACACCGACCGCGTGATCGGCCGCATCACGGACGATTTCCCCGCGCGCCCGGCCTCCTCCCGCGAGTACCTCGGGTTCCTTGGGTCCCGCTTTCCCGACCCGGAATCGATCCTCGCGACCGCAGCCCGTCGTGGTGTGCCGGTCTTCTCCCCCGCCCTGATCGACAGCTCGATCGGGATCGGGCTCACGCTCCACTACCAGGCGAACCGAACGAAGAAAGCCCGCTTCATGCTCGACGCGGTCCGCGACAACTACGAGCTCGTTCAGATCCTCGCGCACTCTCCCCGTACGGCCGTGATCTACATCGGCGGCGGGACCCCGAAGAACTGGATCAACGACGGGATCGTGATGGCGAACTACGCGTTCGGCCGCGAAGGCGAAGGCCACTACTACGCCCTCCAGATCACGACCGACGTGCCACACTGGGGGGGACTTTCCGGCAGCACGCTGGACGAGGCCCAGTCCTGGGGGAAGATCTCCCGGACCGCGACCCGAGCGATGGCGCACCTCGATGCGTCCATCGGCCTCCCGCTCCTGGTCGGCGCCCTCTGGGACCGGCGCTCCCGGTGGGGCGCGCGTCCGCGGCTCACGTTCGACTGGACGGGGGACGAGGTCGAAATCCGGCGAAAGGCCCGCTGACCTGCGCCGGGTCGCGGTTCGTCCTGACGCAGCGAGCAGGGGTTCACGACCCCCTTGCCGTACGAAGCGCTCCGCCACGACTACATGCTGCCCGCGTATTCGGTCGAAGGAGCTCCCCTGCCTCCCGAACACGGGGGACCCGTGCGCATGCTCGTGCCCAAGCGATACTTTTACAAGTCGGCAAAGTGGTTACGGGGACTGAAGTTCGTCCGGGCCGACGAGCCGGGATGCTGGGAGGAACGGGGCTACTCGAACGACGCAGAACCGTCGGCCGAAACGCGCTACACAGTCGACGATGTGACGGTCGTCCACCGCATGCGCAAGGGGTCCCTTTTCCGTCCTCTCACGCCGAAGAACGGGTCGCCGACGTAGCGCATTCTTCCTCAACAGGAAACTGGTTTAGATGCGCACGGGCGCGCATCTATACGGGTGGTATAACTTGTCTTACTTTCTGACGTAAAATCGAGCCCATTAAATAGCAAAAAAGCGCGGGTCCGCCCGGAGGTGGATTCCGGTATGTACCTGCCTGCGCTCCCCCCGATGCCCCGCGACCAGCTCTAAGCGATCTGGGTTCGGGGGATCCCCGATCCCCCGGTCTCCTACGAGGCGGGTGCTCTCGTCGGAGCTTCGAGCTGACTCGAATCTTCCGCTCGTGGCGTACCCGCGACTTTCGGGCCCACCTCGGAGACGAGCCGTTCGCGAAGCCATGTCAGATCTAGCCGCTCGGCCAGCTGTAAGGCCACCTGATAGTGCTCGAGCGCGGACTCGTGCTTCTTCTGGTACGCGTAGACTTCGGAAAGGTACCCGTGCGCCAGGACCAGCGAATCCGATGCGGGCAACCGAGAAAGTACCTCCACGCTTCTCTCACCATGGGCGACGGCTTCGTGGATCAATCCGGGTTCTCCGCCCGTGTCCGCCTGACGATACTCTGTGGTGCAGAGAAGAGCGAGGGTGTGTCCGAAGACGAGGTCGTTTCCGAGTCGCTCGGCGAGGGCGCTCGCCTGTTTCGCGTAGCCCACTGCCTCGCCCCACCGTCGGCCCTCGATCGCCATCGCGGCGAGACCGCTGAGAGTGTACGTGAGCTGGTTCAGGTACCCCAGTGATTCTGCCTCGGAGCGGATCGCTTTCATCTCGGTTTCAGCGAGGTCCTCCCTCCCGGTTTCGGCGTAGGCGCGAGACCGGACGAGCAACAGATTGAACACGAGGTCCATTCGACCGGCCTTTCGAGCTTCGGGCAACGCTTCCGTGATGATCCGTAGGGCCACATCGGGTCCGCTCTGCAGTTCGGCGAGTCTTGACCAGGCGGCGATGCTTTCCAGGGCGAGGTCGGGAGCCTTGTATCGGCGGGCGAGTTCGAAGGCTGCTTGGTACCCCCGTTGGGCCGCATGGTTGTCGCCGGTCGACTCGACGAGCCGCGCTTCGGAGAGCGCAAAGAACGCTTGCAACCGCCGCGATTGGGGACCGATCTTGTTGGCCTCGTCGAACTCCTTCCGTGCCTGGTCGAGCTCTCGCATCCGGACGTAGAGTTCGACCATGCCGAGGCGACACTCGGCCGCGACCCTGGGGTCTGACTGCGCTTCGCCGAGCGCGCGCCTCAGGCTGAGTACCGACTCGGAGTAGTCCGAATGGTGGCGGAGGAGCGCGGCCTCGACCATGAGGACCCGCACCTTCGTCTGACCGCGAGGGAGAACCGTCGCGAGGTGACGGAGCGCGTTGCGCAGGGTCTCCGAGTATCCCAGTCTGAGAACGACCCGTTCTTGCTGGACGAGCAACTGCGCCGCGACCTTCCACGCTTCTCCGTCGACCAGGTGCAGGAAGCGCTCTCGCACGGCCTCGGGACGATGGCTTCTAGAGTAGAACGTGGCCAGTCGAAGGTGGGCCTCCCGTTCTTCGGAGGTACTCACCCGAGCAAGAAGGGCGGCGCGAACCACCTGCAGGACCTCGACGCGCCCCTGAAGGGTCTCATGGAGGATCCCCATCCGGGAAAGCCCCGCGAGCCGGGCGGTCGAGAGGCCCTCGGCCGCGGACAGGAACGTCATGGGCAGGGGTTCGTTCGCGAGGGCAGCGGGTAGGATCGCGCGCA
>JBEKJT010000098.1:0-6169 GCA_050011075.1 Thermoplasmata archaeon | reverse complement strand
CACTTCTGGATCGGTGTACCCCTCATGCTCTCGGGCCTTGCCGCAATCGCCCTATTGGTGTTCCTCGCGTACCGTCTACCTTCGGGACTCCTGAGTGCGAGCGTCGACCAGCCCACCCTATCCCCGCGCTCGGCGATCCTCATTGGGTTCGCGGTCTTCCCGATCTCGTTCCTCCTCGAATACGGGTTCACATCGACCGCCGTGCCGCCCGCCGCCGTCATCGGAACGGAGGTCGTGCTCTATGCGGTCCTGCTCGAGGTGGCACGTCGCGGCATGGGACGCCGGCAGAACGAGTACCTTCTCGTCAACCTCGCGTTCGGCTTTGTCCTCTGGCAATGCTTCTTTGGAGTGCTCCTCACGCTGGGCCTGCCCTACACGCTCCCGCTCGTGCTGGTGGCGGTGTTCTTCTTCGTGAGATTGCGCAACCGCTACGCTCCCGGCCCTCCGGTTCCTTCGGCCGTCACCGGTACGGCGGCGTAGATCGATCCGCTCCCGGCGTTCGCCCGACGCGAGAAGGGGTCCCGCTACTCTTTGCGCACCTGCCAGAGGCATTCGAGGGGCCACCGGCGCGCCCACTCGGAGGCCTTCCGAGTCAGGTATGCGCTCTCGACACCAGGGGGCGGCCGGGACTCGACGAGCCGGTCGATGGCGAATCCCGAATCGCGGAACAGGGTGATCCAGTCGCCGTAGGTCAGCCGGAACTCGACCGGCTCGGAGCGTTTGAACTCGACCCGATGCTGCCCAAAGTATTCGTTCCGCAGCCATCGGCCGAGGCGGTCCCGCCGAACGTCCCACGCCGCGAGCGAGAATGGGCCGGCGGCCGCGAACACCAACCGTCCTCCGCGGCGAAGCACCCTCGCGCATTCGGGGACGGTCCGGTACGGGTCGGCGAAGGTCATCGCACCCCAGTCCGAGAAGACCAGGTCGAAGCTCGCCGGGGCGAACGGCAGCCGTTCAGCGTTGGCCCTCAGGAGAGGAATGCGATGTCTCGACCGTTGGCTCAGTTCCTTCGCGCGGGAGAGCTGGGCTTTCGAAAGGTCGAGGCCGACGGGCCGCGCCCCACGGCGGGCGAGCGAGATCGACCAACGGGCCGCCCCGCACCCGAGCTCGAGCACGCGCTGACCGCGGGGCGATCCGAGAAGGTGGAGCCGGGATTCCGGGTCTCTCCAGAGCCCCCAGGCCTCGGCTGAACGCCCCCCCAGCACCCTCGAGAACTTCCGGTCGTACCGAGCGCTCGTGCGGTCCCAAGTGCGACGATTGTGCGGGATGTACGGGGTTTCGGGCGACGGGCGGCGACGGGGGATGGGCGAAGAGCTCGGGCTCATCCTCACTCCGAAACGAACGGCCAGTTAACCTCGCCGGTCACCGTCCGCACCTCCCCAGACCTGGGTGGGCCCCGGCGTTATCAAGGGTGAGCTCTTCGCCTTCGCCCCATGGGGGAGATCGATCTGACGACTTCCGGGCGCTCGGGGTCCGATGCTTCCTCTCAGCTCCGTTCTTTTCTCGCCGCCGATTGGCTCCAATGGCTCTCCGAGGTGCCCGAGATCGCTACTGGGGTCGGCGTACCGGGGTTCAACGACCGGTGGATGGACGATTCGCCGACCGGCATCGAGACTCGTCGACGTCACCTAGCTCGGAGTCGAAACGAGCTTCGGGCGATCGAGCGCGCCGACCTCCCCTCCGTGGACCAGCTCAACTTCGACCTCTATCAGGACCTGCTCGAGACGGCCGAGTTCGGTCTCAGGTTCGGCGACGACGCCCTTCCCTACCAGTTCGGGATGCCCCACAACCTCTGGATGCCGATCAACCAAATGGACGGGATCCACACTTCGGCGGCCGACAATCTCAGCCTTCAGCCCCGCGAGACCGTGGGCGACTACGGGGACATCCTCTCCCGACTCGATACGCTGCACACCGCGGTGGACCAGACCCTGGCGCTGCTCGAGGGCGGGCTCGCGCGAGGCTACACGCCGTCGCGCTACGCCGTTCGGGGCGTCCCCGATCAGATCTCCGGACTTATCCCGCCGGACCCGCTGGCGAGCGCACTGTTGAAACCGTTCTCCGAGTTTCCCGCCCTAATCGGAGAGGGAGAACGCGCGCGCCTGAGGGCTCGGGCCCGCCGGACCTTCACGGACTCGGTAGTCCCTTCGCTCGAGAAGCTCCGCGAGTTCCTCGTCGATCGCTACCTGCCTTCGTGCCGCGAGACGGTGGGAGTCTCGAGCCTACCGGACGGTGTCGCAACCTACGCGTACCGGGTCCGATGGCAAACCACGACCGACCAGACACCTGAGGAGATTCACGAGATCGGCCTGCGAGAGATTGCCCGGATCCGCGCGCAGATGGAGTCGGTCGTCGGTCACACCGGGTTCAAGGGTAGCCTCACCGAGTTCTTCCGCCACCTACGCACCGACCGACGGTTCTTCTACGAACGCCCGGAGGAGCTCCTCGACCGATATCGGGTGATCGCGAAGAAGGCAGACCCGACCCTCGCTCGGCTGTTCGGGCGCCTTCCGCGCCTGCCGTACGGCGTGGAGGCGGTTCCCGAGTTCCGAGCCCCCAGTTCACCGACGGCCTACTACATCGGAGGGGCTCCAGCCACCGGCCGTCCCGGGTATTTCTATGCGAACACTCACGACGTCGGGTCTAGGCCTCGGTGGCAGATGGAGACGCTCGTGCTGCACGAGGCCGTCCCCGGTCATCACCTGCAGATCTCCCTGGCCCAGGAACAGACCGACACCCCGGATTTTCGGCGCCATTCCTCGTGCACCGCGTTCGTCGAGGGCTGGGGGCTCTATGCCGAGAGCCTCGGAGGCGAGATGGGCTTCTTCGAAGACCCCTATTCGAAGTTCGGCCAGCTCACCTTCGAGATGTGGCGCGCCATTCGCCTGGTCGTGGACACGGGGATCCACGCCAAGGGGTGGTCCCGCGAACAGGCGATCGACCTCTTCCGCCAGAACACCGGCATGAGCGAGCTCGAGATGGGAGTGGAGGTCGACCGCTACATCGTGTGGCCCGGCCAAGCCCTCGCATACAAGATCGGTCAGCTGAAGTTCCGGGAGCTGCGAACGTTCGCCGAGGGTCGTCTCGGAGAACGGTTCAACGTACGCGCATTCCACGACGTCGTGCTTGAGGAGGGCGCGCTCCCACTCCGCCGGCTCGAGCGTAGGGTGAGGGCCTGGGTCGACGAACGCGCCCAAACGACGGTGCCCTCCACGAACGCCGCACCGGCGAATCGGCCCGAATGACCTCTCCCTCGGCAGTATTTACTGAGAAGGCGTTACGCGTCGCGGCAATGATGGGCGAAGGCCTCGCACGGGGTCGGCGATCGCGCCGGGCGGTCGCCGTCGGGTTCGTCCTCCTACTCCTGATCGGGCTCTCCCTGTTCAGCGGGCTGCCCGCCGCCCCGACCGAACCCTCCTCCCAGGGAAGAGGGATCGAGGTCGGCCGGTCGGCCGGACCCGCGCCTGTCGCGGGCCCCTATGTCGCGTACGGCAACGTGACCATCGTCCTCCCAGAATGGAACTCGCTATCGCAGTTCGCGTGGAACTGCAACACGAACGTCTCCGTCAGCGTGAACCAGAACTGCTTCGTGAGCCCCCGGCTGGGTTTCGCTGGTTCCCAGGTCCCGTTGGTCTCGTGGACGGCGAGCGGGGCCTTCTATGTCAACGCGTCGTTCGACCTCGTCTACTACTCATTCCTGACGGGCACGGTCACACGGATTGCGCCATGGCTCCCGCTCTTCGACAACACGATGGACTATGCGGGCGCGACGAACACCGAGTACATCACCGCCGACGGCTCGTACGTGTACGAGTTCGGCTGTCTCACCGTGAGCTGTCGCACGGGCGGCGGAGTCGAGGTCACGAGCTACGCGGTGAACGTCTCTACGGGGCGCACGTTCGAGCACACATGGTCTGATGGGATACTCACGGGCGTCTCCGCTGGTCGGTACTCGACGTACTGGAACGCGCAGACGAATCTCGTGGGACTCGACGGGAACGACTCCATCCTGACCCTCACAGTGACGTGGGTCCCGTTGGGAGGAAGCGCGCACAATGGAACGGTGTGGGCCTACAACCTGTGGACGGGGGTCGAATGGAAACTGGGGGACCTACCGATCTTCGAGGCGAACAACCTCTACTGGCTCCCGGAGTATTCTCAGTTCTTCGACGTCTCGGCCGACGGCACGAACTTTGACGAGGTGGTCCAGGCGATCCTCTCAGGGAACCCGGCGGACCCCACCCTTTCCACGGCGGGACCGTTCGTCTATTCGAACGGCCATTATCCCATCGGGGGCGTCGACGGCCTCTGGGTCGACGTCCTGAGCCAGCAGGTCGCATTCGAGGTCGACTGGCAGGGAAGCGGGCAGATCCTGAGCATCGTGGCCCAACTCGGACCCGGAGCGGTCGTCACGGGGTTCCCGAACGTAACGGGGCCGGACCGTCCTGGGACCGTCGCGAGCGTCCTGGCCGGCGAGCACCGGCCGAGCGTCGTCACCGGACCTCCCGCGTTTTCGCCGCCCCAGCTGGGAAACCCTGACGGCTGGCTCTCCGACCCTCTCTCGACCTCGACCTACCAGCCGACCAACGTTTCGCAGAGCATGACGGCCTGGAACGTCGACGGGAGCCTCTTCTACAACACGAGCTATTCGATCCTCACCGGGTCCGACCAATGCGAGCGCGTGAGTACCGCCGGAACCTCCTGCCCGCTCCTCGGTACCTCGCACGGAAGCCGTGCGGGCACGCTCTGGTGGACCTGGAGGCTCGGCCTGCCGCAGTTTCCGTTCCCTTCCGATGCTCCGCTCGCCGAATCGGTGGGACCGCCGCCGATGCAGGTGACCGCTGTACAAACCCCCGTGGGAGTGGAGGTCAACTGGACGCTGCCGTCGAACGACCCCGATCCGATCATCAACTACACGGTCGCCTGGGGAGCCTCCGTCGGGACGGAATCGAACCGGGTCTCACTCCCGGGCAACGCGACCCACTGCGCGTTCTCCGGGCTCGCGTCCGGAGAATCGGTCTACTATCAGGTCGACGCGTGGAACCTCCACGGGTTCACGCCGAACGTCGGCAAGCTAACCCTCGGGAACGAGGTCGTGCCCGCGGCGCCGGTGATCTCGGCCACGTTCGACTATGACCCTAGAGTACCCCATCCCGGCGCAGCGAATCTCACGGTCGTCCTGACCGAGGGCCTCACTGGGAACGGGCCGATCGTGAACGACACCCTGGTCTGGGGAACCGCCCCCGGGTCCTGGTCCCACTACCTCAGTGGCCAGACCCTAGGACTTCCGGTCGGTCGCGGCAGGGTCGTTTGGACGGTCTCGGATCTACCGGCGGGAGCGACCTACTACTTTTCGGCGTCGTCCTGGAACCCGTGGGGCGAGAGCCCGGAGTCGAACGTAGTCTCGGTCGTGGTTCCCGTGGGAGGGAACTCTACCCCCCCTAACAGCGTTGTCCCAATCCTCGAGGTTGCGGGGGCCACGATCGCCGTCGTCACCGGAGGAGCCGTGCTCGTGATCCTACGGAATCGGCGGAACCGCAGGTCTCGGCCACCGGTTTCTACAGAAACCTGAACGCTGCGGACTCGACCACAGAGCGCGAGACAACAAGATACTGAAGGCCAGGAGGTCTCAGTTCTGCCCAGGGGCAGGTGACTCCGGTGGATGCTTTCGAAGGTACGCACGTCCCAGGGCCATACCGATCAGGCCGAAGACCACCGCGCCCACCACGATGGCGATCACGAAGTAGAGGATCGCCGGAGTGAGCTGGCTCAGGCTGAGGTACCCGAACTGCTGCCCGAGGAGCACGACGACGATGCCGAAGACGATGCCCGCGGCGATGCCGTGCGTGGTCGCGCTCACGGCGTCCCCTCCCCGGCCGAGCCTTCGGTCGAAGTGGGCGTCTCGCCGGGGCCGGTCGTCGTTTGGGGTTCCGGGGTGGTCGGCGGGGGCGGAGGAGAGGCCGGCGGCTTGCCCTTCCCCGAGAAAGCTGCCTGCCGACCAGAGCGGGCCACTGAGTACAGCTCCCAGATCCCGATGATGCCGAGGATGATCGGAAGGGCTGCGAGGATCGAGTAGGGCGCCGTTGCCTTGATGAAGAAGTTCTCGCTCCACACGGTCGTGCCGTTCGAGGCGAGAATACTGGCGGTGAGCCCGAAGAGTCCCTCGAAG
>JBEKJT010000097.1:0-6241 GCA_050011075.1 Thermoplasmata archaeon | reverse complement strand
CGACCGCGCCGAGGCGGACCGTGCAGAGGCCGCTCGGGAAAAGGAGAAGGCGCTCGCAGAGGGCCCGGCGCGAGAACCTCCCGCGCCCACACCCCGTTCTCTCGCCGTTATCGACGCCGCTCTCGCGGAAGCCCGAACCGGGGAAGGAGCCTCGCTCGCGGCGCTCTCCCGGAGCCAGAGCTCTCTGGCCGAGCTCGAAGATCTGCTGAGGGAGGGCGTGTGCCCTCGTTGCCATCAAGCCGTCCGTGCCCCGGAGTTCGAGTCCCACCGCAGCGAGGCGACCACGGCCACCCGCACCCTCGAACTGGCTCACCGGGCCGCGGTCACCGAGCGGGAGAACCTTGAGCTGGAGCGGAGAGCTCGGGAGCGGTACGAGCGGGCCCACGAACGCTGGACCGAGGCCGAGCGACGACGTGCCTTTGCCGAGACCGCGCTCGCGCGAGCGGCCGCGGCGACCGAAAGCGCCCGCGAAGCACTCCGGGGCGCGGACGCGTCGGCCGCCGAAGTGCTTCGACGGGTCGAATCGCTCGCGCCGGCAGAGGCCGAAGAGGAACGGCTGCGTCAGGAGCTGACCGAGAGCGAATCGGAACTTCAACGGCGTACGCGAGAGCTCGAGAAGGCCGTCGAGGCTTCCTCCCGCCGTGATGCGGCGCGCAGCGGGGCCGAGGCGATCGCGCATGAACTCGAGCGGCTCGGGCGCGACCTCGGTTCGATCCTCGAGAGGTCGTCCTCACGATCCGCACGGCAGCAGGTCCTCGAGCGCATGCTCGAAGGCGCGACCGAGACGGCGAGGGCTCGGGCCGAGGCGGAGACCGAGCTGGCGGGCCGGAGGCGGTCGCTCGAGGAGACGAAGGTCGTCCGTGCACGGACCGAAGCACGGTGGGAGGATGCCGTTCGCCGCATCCGGGCCGCGGAAACGGGCCGCACGGAACGCGCGGGACTGCTCTCGGAGGCGGACGACCTCGAGCGGAAGGCAGCGTGGGTCGCAGGACCATTCCGTACCACGCTCCTCACCATGGAGCAGAAGCTCCTGGGCCACGCCCAAGCCGTGTTCGAGCGCCATTTTGCACGTTATTTCGCCTCCCTGGTCGACGACCCCGGCCTCGTGGCCCGGACGGACGTCGCCTTCACCCCGGCCGTGACGATCGAGGGCGAGTGGACGCCCGCGGAGGCGCTGAGCGGTGGGGAGCGGACGAGCCTCGCCCTCGCGTTCCGTATCGCGCTCGCCCAGGTCGTGCGGACCCTGGGCAGCCTTCGCCTCGACACGATCCTCCTCGACGAACCCACGGACGGATTCTCCCCCGAACAGGTCGTCCGGATGGGCGAGCTGTTGGACGAGCTCGCGCTGCCTCAGGTCGTCATCGTCTCGCATGAGGCGGAGCTGGCCAGTATCGCCGACCGGGTGGTTCGCGTAGAGAAGCGGGGCGGTCGGTCGACCCTGTCCGTCCCTTCGGTCGAGGGCGTAGCCACTGAAGTTCGACCGACCTTCCCGCAAGACCGGCCCATCGGTGGCAAGGCGACCCCTCGGGGTCGTTCGGCCACCTTGTGAGATTCGGTTCAGTCCCCGAAGAGACATGGCGAACGCGGGGTGAAGATTCCGGCTCCGATCGGATCGACCAGGACTCGGGCGGATTAAGAACCGAGAGACGGGTTGGGTATCGGATGGCACCGGAGGTCTTCTGCCCCAGCTGTGGCTTAGTCTCCGCGCCGGACGCCCGCTTCTGTTCGGGATGCGGTCGTTCGCTCGGGGCCGCGCCGCCGGGCTTTCCGAACGTCGGTGGCGGAACGACGGACGCTATCCCGTACGGTTACCCACCCGCTTTCCCTCCTCCGGTAGGTCCTACTCGGATCGACCAGGCTCGGGATCGGACCCGGCTCGGACTCCTCTTCCTCATCATTGGACTGGCGCTGGGATGGATCCCATACATCGGCGCGCTGGGAGGCATCCTCTCGATCATCGGACTCATCCTCGTCTTCATGGGCCGAGAAGGATTCGGGCCGGCCCACCGTTGGTTCGTCGTTCTCGGTGCGGCCCTCTTCGTCATCGCCTTTCTGATCACCATCATCGGTTCCGTCGTGATCGTGTTCTCTATCGTGGGAGAGTTCGCTGACACGACCCTGTCGAACGCGCAGATCGGGTCGGCGGTGCAGAACGCGGTCCTCGGGATCTTCGTCCTGGCGCTGGTTGCCGCCATCCTATCCGGGCTGGCCCATGTCTTCGTGGTGTTCGACTTGGGAGACGACCGGAACCGCATCGTTCTGTGGGTGGGTTTCGTCGCGAGCATCACCATCAGCGTCGCCATCTTTGCGATAGTGTACCCTCAGCTCTCGAACGCCATATCGCAAGCCACCTCGGGCTCGACCCTCAACTCGACTCCGATCACCAATCTCGAGAACGAATCCACCCTCTTGGGGCTGCTTCAGGGGATCCCGGCGCTCCTGTTCCTGGTGGCCTACTATCGAGCGTGGCTCGACACCGGGCGGAGCACCGTGGAGCCCAGGGTGGGCTCGGGACTCCCTCCGCCCGCCGCGACCTAGGGTTGGAAACACTTCGCCTCGGTGGCGACCAATCTTCTCCGGCTCGATGCGCGGAGGGGTTCCGCCGGCGATTCGGTCCGGGCGCCCTCCTTCGGACCCGAAGGTCGAGTGCTCCTCCCGCCAGTTCGGAGATTCCCTGTCGGTGCCGCCAAGATTTATCAACCCCAGCTCGGCTGTTTCAATCCTACACTCCTATGTCGACACCCATGGATCCCTCAGGGACTGCGCAGACCGCCGTGACCGGAGCAGGGTCGACCGCCGGGCTGGCGCCCCCTCCCCCGCCGCCCCAGGGAACGAACCGTAAGTTGGTCTACGTCGTCGCCGCGGTCGCGGTGGTGCTCGTGGTCCTTCTGGTCCTCGTCTTCGTAGCCCCGTCCCTGACCTCGTCGAGCAGCGGGTCGGCCATTACGAGCCAGACGTACTCTGAGGCTCAGCCTGTCGCCGCGAGCACGGTCTCGGGGTATCAGGGGGGAGGCTGGTCCCTGGTCCTAGCAGTCGGGTTCGATACGGCCGTCACGGAAACCATTCCAGTCAACGAGACCGCGATCGATTCGGGGAAATGCACCTTCAACTCCACCGGTTCGGCGAATAGCGTCACTATCCCTGGAACGAGCGCCAACCGATCCGCTGGGACCTCTCCCGCCTGGGAGTTCGCCTATCGCAACGGGGCGGACGCGATTTCGGTGGTCGACGTGGTCTCAGGAAAGGGCGCGGTGATCGGACACCTTTCAGGAGAGTGCACTACGTTGTTCGGTCTGCTCACCGTCGTCCCCTCGGATGCCATCGATAGCTCCCAGGCCGCCGCCGCGGTCGAGCCGAGCGCGAGAGCGTTCCTCACCGCGAATCCCAACGCGAGCGCCGAGTTCGCGTTGATCGGGGGCATCTCCTTCGGTCTCGGCAGCGTGGGTGCGGAGTGGTCGATCGTCTACTCGACCTGTTCGCTGAGCCCCACGGCGACCGGGACGGGGTCCGAATTCAACGCGACCGTGAACGCCACCACGGGGGGGATCATCTACTCGGGCACGACCGGCGTCGACTGCGCTTCCACCTCGACCACCGGCACCACCTATCCTCTGGCGTCCTCGATCGCGTTCGATGCCCTATCGGTCCAGGCCGTTCCCCCGTACACCAACTACACCTACACGGCGACGACCGTGGCGAACGGCATATCTTGGGACAATTTCACGGTCCAGGTCCAGAACACCGGCGTCCCCGTCCTCGCCGATTGGAATGTGAGCGCGACCTCCTCCACGGGCTCCAATATCGCGACGTACAACCTCGCCACCGGGCTATGGTCTGCGGGCGGCTCCCAACCGATCGCCCTCGGTGACCATCTCTTCCTCTCGACCACGACGAACCCCACGGAAGACGCGGTGGTCCTGACGGGCCAAGGGTCGTTCACGGGCTCGATCGGCATCGGGCTGTAACGGCCGAGGGACTCCGGCGCCCGAGGAGCCGGCGACCCGTTCTTCGGCTCGAGAGGGCCGACGGGCCTTCTGCGCTACGTCGTCGCGATCAGCGAGCGGAACGTCTCCGCATCCCAGGGCGGGCGTGCGGCAACCTCGAGATTCTCCGATAGGTGGTCGGACTGCTTTTGTCCTACGAGGGGACCGAGGGTCCCCGGTGCCGACCGCGCGAACTGGAGCGCCGTCTGGGCGATGCTGAGCCCATTGCGCTTCGGACCGGCGCGAGTGAGCTGACCCTGGGAGAGCGGGACGCTCGTGAAGCAACTGACCCCGAGCTTGCGGGCCGCGGCAAAGAGGCCCATCGGTTCCCCGTCCACGGGTTGGTTACGGGCGGTCACGCCCTCGGGCATCGCGAGGTTGAACGGGAACTGGACGAAACGGAAGCCGTGCTCTACACCCCCGACCTTCCGTGCCAACCGAACCGCGGTCTCGAGGGAGAGGAATCCTGGGTCGGACCGGCGGGCCCGAAGACAATCCCACGTTGCCAGCCCGTACGCCACGAGGCGGCCGTTCTCGCGGAACGATTCGTACAACCGGAACGCGCCTTCCAGCCGCTCGAGGAAGACGTCCCGCCCGACGACCGGGATCTGAGCGTCCGGGGCGTTGTGCAGGTAGAGGAGGTCGATCGTCGCGAGCCCGAGGTTGTGGAGGGTCCGGTCCAGCTGGTCGGTGAGGTACGATGGGCTCATCGCATGGCAGCCATCCACGATGTCCTTCGGGTCGAGGACGCCCGGTCGGATCAGCTCCTCTTCGACCCAGCGCTCGGGCGCCACCTTTGCCTCCGCGTCGGGCGCGAAGTAGCCGTTCTTGGACGCGACGAACACCTCATCGCGCGCGACCTCCCCGCGTTCGACCACACGTCCGAGCGCCCGGCCGAGGCTCCGCTCGGCCCGTTGGTAGCGGTAGTTGATCGCGGTGTCGAGCACGTTGACCCGCCCTGAGGTGAGACAGATCGTCGCCGCCTGCTCCACCGCGAGGTCCGTGAGGCCATCGGGCGGACCGATGTACGTCCCGAGGCCGAAGGACGTGATCGAGAGACCTCCCGGGGCTTCCCGGAAATGTTCCACGGGGAGGTGTCGGTCTCGAACGGCTCGCCCCCGGAATCGGCTCGTCCCTTCGGGTGTCGCTCGTCCTTTCAGGGGCGGCACGGGCACCGTCTCGCGAGCACGCAGAAAAGGCAGACCTTGCCCCGTCGGGAAAGACCCGTCGGCGTCACCCTGAAGAGGGCCACGGGCTTGGCGGGGAACCTTCCTTGCCATGCCCCGCCGGAAGTACGGACGGATGCAGAAGCCGATTCCGCCGGTGCGGCCGGAAAAATGCCGTCTCTGTCGATTGAAAAGACCCTGCCCGATCCACCCGAGGACGGAGAGGAGCTGAACGGGGTCGAGACCCGGTCTGCGGCGGGCTCACTCTCCCGTCAGGGAGCAGGGGCCGCCCTACGTGGTACCGCCTTGCCCCCCGACATCGCCCCGACGGGACAGTAGGGCACGCACCAGCCGCAGTCCGTGCAGTTCGGCAGGACCTCGAGCTTGGTGGGCGTGAGCTCCATCGCGTTCGGCGGGCAGACCCCGGTACAGAGGCCGCAGAGGACGCAGACGTCCGGGTCGATGACGATCATGCCGCGGTCGATCGCGCTCCCGGGTCGCGTCCACCCTTAGGTCGCCTTGGCCGCCTCGGGATGCAGGGCTCGACCGAGGGCGGCGAATCCGGTGAGCGCGCATTTCACACGCACGGGAGAGAGCGGGATCCCGAGGAGTTGGAGAACGTCGTCGCGCGTGAGTTCGCCGGCCTGCTTCAAGGTAAGACCCGCGACCTTCTCGGTCAGCATAGAGGTGCTCGCGACGCTGATCGCGCACCCGTCGCCCTCGAACCGGACCTGGTCGATCTTCTCGGTCGCCGGGTCGACGACCAATCGAAGGGTGATATGGTCCCCGCAGAGCGGGTTCGACTCTTCGCCGACGCGGCTCGCTCCGTCGAGGGGTCCGAAGTTCCTCGGCGAGCGGTAGTGCTGGAGAATGACCTCCTGATACATGTCGTAGGCCATCGTGATCGCTTCCGACGCATCCACCGGCGCGCGATATAAATCAAGGTGCCCTCGAGCGCTAGAGCCCCCGGAAGGGAACAACAATCGCGCTCCTCTCCGTACATGTTATAAACACACCTGAGTGTGTAAATCCAATGGCCTCCGCGAGTCCCCGATTCGACGAGTGGCTTCCGCACGCACGGGTCCGCGAACT
>JBEKJT010000096.1:0-6299 GCA_050011075.1 Thermoplasmata archaeon | reverse complement strand
AGCTATGGTCCGAATCAACGACCAGGAAGGAAGCCAGTTCGATGCGCCGCTGGATGTCGTTTGGAAGTATCTACAGAGCCCGGAGGCCCACGGCACGGCCCACAAGAATTCCCGGAACCGATCCATGAAGCCTCTCACCGAAACCTCGTTCGTGGTGTCGTGGGAGCAGAATATGAACGGAACCTGGGTGAAGGTCGCGAATCGGATCACGGTCTTCCCCCCGCTTGGGATGATGGCGGAGGCGATCGAGGGCCCTTTGACCGGTTCGAAGATGTTCACAGCGTACACCCCCCATGGGCCCAAGACCGAAGTTTCGATCTGTGCGGACATGCAGGCGTCAGGTCTGCCGCCCGCCCAACTCGAACCGATGGTTCGCGGCGCGTGGGAGATGGCTTTCAACGAGGATTCCGTGGGGATCCGCGAATTCGCGAAAAATCCCAATTAACGCAGCTGGCCCACGAGAACCAACCAACCCATTCCCATTTCTGGGTGCAACGTCCGTTACACCCACGAAGTCTCGTTAGACCAAATGTTCGAAGAGGACCGGCCCCGCCTCGGAAGGTGCACCCCTTGGTCTCGTCGCCAACGATCAGCAGCACCACGAGTCGTGCCCGTGAGCGGGCGTTTGAAGTGGCTGTAAGATAAATTGCACGTAGGCCTGTTTGCTTCGGTGGGGCGGTCGATTCGGTGTCCCCTTTCGCGCTGCCGTAGCGGGTCGTCGACCTATCAATTCATGAAGGAATGAGGCTTCGGGCGACCGTTGATAGCGATCGCTGACGTGGCCATCGTCGTCTCGAATGCGAAGGCGTCCGCAAGGTGGTGGGTGAAGAACCTCGGCTTCTCGACCTACACTGTCGGAGGCGCAGGGCATGCCATCCTCGTCGCCCCGCCAGGAGACCGCTTCGTTCTCCACTTGTGCGAGGGCTTCGCGCCTCTTGAGCCGGGGGACACTGGTATCGCCTTCGTGACCGACGAAATGGACGCCGTGGTTTCTCGCATGACCCAAGGAGGGGTAAGACTTCCCGAACCTCCTAAGAAGCAGGCATGGGGAAAGTCAGCGAAGTTCGCTGACCTCGACGGGAACATCTTCTGGCTTATCGAGGTACCTAGCGCCATGGTGCGGGCAACCCTAAACTCTCGAGCCCCGAACAGGAAGCGAACCTCGAAAAGGCCTCGAGCGCGAACTCGAAACCACTAGGCACCGCTGTTACGTTCCTCGGAACAATTCCGCGCCATGGCGAGCCCTACCGATGCCCATCGCGCCCTTTATGGAGCTCATCCGCGTTGGAGTTCGGGCCACCATGAAGAGAACCCATCCCCTGCGCGTATTCCGAGTGCTTCTCCCTGCAAAGGATCTGGAGCAGTCCCGGAGGTTCTACGAATCGCTCCTGTCGACTAGCGGTCGAGTGGTCGCTCCGGGGCGGATCTACTTCGATTGTGGTCCCATTCTGCTCGGAATCCTTGATTACTCAAGTGCGGAGGCGGCGAAGTTCTCGTCTCCCACGGAAGCCCTGTACTTTGCGACCGCGGACCTGGCCGGGGTACATCGGCGTGCCCGGAAGCTGGGCTGTTTGTCTCCGGGCCTTCTCCACGATGATCCGTCTAGCCCACTCGGAAGCATCGTCGTACGACCCTGGGGGGAGCGCTCCTTCTATGCCGACGATCCCTCCGGAAACCCTCTATGTTTCGTGGATGCGAAGACGTTGTTCACAGGGACTCCTCGACAGGTGGAAGCGCTCGAGCGGGGTCCCAAGCCTCGCTCCCACGCTCGCCTCTCAGCCCACGCCGATCGCTCAGAATCTCCTCGGCGGACCTCGAGACGTTCGTGAGATTGTCTGTGCCTGTTAGCCCCACCCTACAAGTAGGTGCAAAAGCACCTGCAACCAGCCCTGTTCCTGCCAAAGGTTTGACCCCGTCCTTCCGAAGTGGCCATTTCATAGGAGCTGCCGGACGTGTTAGACGCACACCACTGTTACCATTACAGTAACATTCATGTATATTGAACACCTACTCTGACCATGGACTCTCGCTCCCTCTCTCGGACCGAGGCGAAAGTGATCCTCTCGCTGGAGGCGGAGGGTCTCGAGCTCGTATCTCTTGAGGAGATTCGGAGGCGAGCGGCGACTTCGGCTGGTTTTGCGCGCAAGCTGGCCCATGCACTAGTTCGAAAGCGGTGGTTACAAAGAGTTCGCCAAGGAACGTACCTGCTCAATCCGAGTCGCCATGGACCGGATGCCCTTCCGGACAGCGACCCGTTTAGCGTCGGGAGCCGATTTGCAGAGCCGTACTACTTCGGGTACGCCACCGCCGCGGAACTCGAAGGTCTGTTCCCCCAGGCCAGTCGAGTGTACTACATCGTCACGACCGCCCGTTGGGTTCCCGGCAAGGATCGAGTGGGCCAGTTCCGGGCCATCCGGGTGACACCCGCGAGATTTTTCGGGACCCAAAGCCTGGTTCGTCGCGGGGTGAAACTGACCGTAAGCGACCCCGAACGCACCGTGCTTGATTGTCTAAATCGACCCGAGCTTGCGGGAGGAATGGCAGGAGTGTCGCAGATACTCGCCCTCGCCAAACCGAGATTGGATTGGTCTCGATTTGGAAGCTACCTCGACCGGTTCGGGAGTCGCAGTCTCAATCTACGTGCAGGGTACCTTGCCGAACGCGTCCGTCCTTCCGTCTCCCCTCCCGAATCCTGGGTCCGGTCACAACTCGCGGAGCCTCGCGAGCCCTACGTCCCCCTCGGACCAGCGAGAACCCACGGCCGTCGGGGCAATCGTGACGCCCGATGGCACGTGATTCGCAACGTTCCCGACGCTCAGCTGTTTGCGGAGGGGGAGATCCGTTGATCCCGCGCGACGTAGCGAACCGCTTTGCCAACCGCATGGGGGTCGACCTTCACATCGCGCAACAGGAGGTCGTTCTGCTCTACGCGCTTAACGCCCTCTCGACCCACCAGGTGGTGGACCGGCTGGTCTTCAAAGGCGGCACCTACGTGCGAATGATGGTCACCGGGGATGCGGGTCGCCTCAGCGAGGATCTGGATTTCACCAACAACGGACTTCCCGATGACCCCCAGGCCCTGCTCGAGAATGCATTCGCGGACCCCCACTTCGGGGTTCAGTTCGGGATCGTAGAGCCCTACCGGACCGCGGCTCGGAACTGGGCCTGCGGCGTATCCTACGTACATGAATGGGACGAGGGGAGGTTCCGCCTCGAAATCAGCTATCGTGAGACACCCTCTCTGCAACCCCGCCGTTGGCGGCCTCTCCCGCAATCGTACTTCTCCGCGTTGCCTTTCCCGGTTCCCGAAATTCCCTGCCTCCAACGCGAGGAGGCGATCGCCGAAAAGCTCAGAGCGATCCAACAGCGGGCGACGGAACGGGACCTCTACGACGCCGCCCGATATGGTCGAAAGGGCTTCGACCAGGACCTGGTTCGGCTGCTGGCGGTAGGCAAGCTCTGGAACGATCGTCAGGCGTTCGACCCCGAGGGTATTCTACGAACTTTGGCGGAAGGCCGAAGCGACTGGCCAGATCTCGAACGGTTGATCGGTCGATCCCGCAGGCAGGACTGGAATCGTATGGCATCCGAGGCAGCCCGACGTTTCGAGTTCCTTCGAAGGCTAACCCCGTTCGAACAGGAGCTCATCCTCGACGCGCGTCGACACCAACTGCGGTCGAAGCTCGAGGAAGCGCTCCTTCGTTTCGAACACCCGACGTAGCCACAGAATGGTCGCACCGTAGATTTCACCTAGACATTCCGCCTTAGGACGGGCGCACGGAGCGACGGTTTACCATGACATTGGGGGAAATGCTGATCGAAGTATGGCGTCAGTCCCTGGTTGAGAGTCACTCGGAAGTGGAATTGACGGGCCGGCGATACAAGGTCGGGCGAACTCGGAACCAGGGCCTTCGAACGGTAGCTCTGTTCTACGAAGAACATCCCGTCGAAGGGATCGAACAGAATCCGGAGAAGACCTCGAGATGGGCGCAGCTCGCCCGCGATGGAAAACAGATAATGCAGTTCTCCTGCAGGCACCGTTACTTTGCCAACGTTTGCGAAGGCGTCCTCACGCGATACCCGGCCTGGAAGAGCCTGGGATTGCCCGAATAGCGTCGGCTAGGCTGATCTGGGGCGACGTGGGAACGAAACGATTCGAGCGCGCCGATGCGATCGCGGTCTCGCCGCCCAACCACCGAATGGCCCGGCGACGCGAGCAGGTGGTTCCCTTCCGATACGCGAAGGAGCAACAGTTGCGAGCTCGAAATGGTCGCGCGATAGAACCCCGGAGAGTTGCAGGCGATAAGGCTGCTTTCTTCTGGAATGCACGGTGGCATCTGAGAGTACGGATTTCAGCAAAACGGGCACAGAAAGGTATTCATCCCGGGAGATGGTCGTGCCCTTTCCCCCGATCCATGTCATCCAGTTTGAGAGCCCGGGTCGCCGCCAAGACGGCGATCTTCCGGGGTGAGCGTATCCTCCTCCTCCATCGTGCCCTCCACGCAGCGAATCCGGGGATCTGGGACCTTCCGGGGGGACAGCTCTACACCGGGGAATCTCTCTTTCGTGCGGCCCGGCGCGAGACGAAGGAAGAGACCGGGTTCGACGTTCGCATCGGTCCGGCGTTCTATGCCGACATATTCAGTTCGCTCTCCAAGCGCGGCAAGATGCGACGCGTCGTGGGGGTCTACTTCCATTGCACGGCCCCCGCCCGGAAGACTCCCCAGCTCGACCCTGAGGAACACAGCGAATTCGCATGGGTGACGCTCGCGGACCTGGACGATTACCCGACCGTCCCTCACCTGTCTCGTACGATCCGCGAAGCCTTTGCGACCCGGACAGCGGGTCATCGACCGAGAGCCGTCGGCCGCACGGCCTCCCTGACGGAAACAGATTCGGTATCGTTCCCCGTTCCCGCGTGATCGCGGGACGTTGAAGGTCGACTTACCCCGCCAGGGTCGACGCGAACAGAAGCCGATGCAGGGCATGGGGATCGACCTTCTGAGCCCGGGGGGTCTTCGACTTCTTAGAACGGTTCCGCAGCCTCGGGAGACAATCGTCGTGGCACTCGAGACACATGCGGCGATTCCGTGCGAGCAACTCACTGGACGCTTTCCAGCAGGCATCCATGCTTTCGTGACCGCACTTAGAGCAGGGATGGAGTACCCCGATCATCGCGACGAGCCTTCACGACGAAGCCATAGAAAGGTTGGTCCATTCGTCCCGGGTCAAATTGGTTTATAAACCGGATCGCCCAGGGAGGGTTTTCGGCGACGGATTACGCGGGAAACACTCTCTCTTAACGTGAAGCAAACGCGAGGATAGTTTCTTAAAGCGGTCACACACCTAAAATCAGCCATGTCCACCCCTTCGGCACAGACCGAGCTATCCAATCCCACCCGGGTCCGCCTTCCTGAGATCCCCCAGCCCGACACCCGAGAGGGCCGCGTGCTCGCGGTCTCCGTCATCGTCGGGGCGATCTTCGTTCTCCTCCTCGTTGCCGTGAACACGTCGCTGACCAACATGTCCGTGGTCTGGGTCCCGCTCGTGTTGATTCTGGCTGCGGTACTTTCGCTCACCCTGAGCTCGAGGTTGCTCACCGACCGCTCGAACGTCCGAATGGTCGAGCTCGAGCTCGCTCGCACGGTATCGGTGCACACCGCGAGCGGACAGCTTCCCGATGCGGGGTCCGCGCTCGGCGGCGTGCTTCAGGAGTATGCCCGGACGGCCGATGATATGCGACGCCACTGGCGCACGGACGCGTATGCGGCGGGCCCGGCCATGTGGGGAGCCTCTCTGGCCCTCCTTGCCGCGATCTTCTGGGGTCTTAGCTTCTCCACTGGCACGGTGTGGGTCAGCTACCTCGCCGTCGTCGTCGAACTTCCCGTCTTGATGCTCCTGATCTTCTCTGTAGCCGTGATCGCGACAGGAGTTGGCCAGGCGAAGCCGGTACCGGTCTTCGAGGTTCTCACCCCGAGCCGCTGGCGGACGTTCGATGCCCGGACTCCCGCCATCGATGAGGCACTCGCCGGAATGCCCTGGCTGGCCGAAATCGCGCGAAACCTGCGGGGCGACACCGACACCTCGACGGCCTCCCCTGCCCCCTGGGCGGAATCGGCCCCGAGCGGCGCGTAAAACCTCGGAGCTGGCGGTCCCAAACGCCCTCTGCTCGAGCCGGTGTGGGGCCTCTCCCGGAGGTCCTGGGCCGATTCGGCGTGAAACCGGCTTAACTCGGGGCTGAAATAGCGCGCCGTCACAATTCCTCGGTGAGGCGTCGGCGTGTTCGTGTATGTGGTCTA
>JBEKJT010000095.1:0-6407 GCA_050011075.1 Thermoplasmata archaeon | reverse complement strand
ATTGGCAAGGACCGCACGCGCGAAGACCATCGGGGAGTGGCGGACCAGCTCTTCGCCTCCTACGCCACCGGGAAGGACCAGCGGGCGCTCTCCGCAATCGTCGGAGAGGAGGCGCTCAGCGCTACCGACCGGACCTACCTCAAGGTCGCCGACCGGTTCGAGAACGAGTTCGTCAACCAGAGGCCCGACGAGGACCGTTCGATCGACCAGAGCCTGGCGATCGCGTGGAAGATCCTGTCGGACCTGCCGGATTCCGAGCTTAAGCGGATCCGGCCGGAGTTCATCGCGAAGTACCACGGGATCCGGTTGGGCGAGGGGAGCCTCGGGACCGGAGGAGACATCCTCACCGACCTCACGGAGACCGACCTGAAGCCGGTCAAGCGCTCTCCGAAGTCCCGGTCCTCTCGCATGGGCCCGGGAGTCTAGCGCGCGAGGAGCGGCCGATGGTCGACGAGGAGATCCGTCCCACCCGCATCGAGCTCCTGCGCACCCGTCGGCGGATCGTGGTCGCGAGGAAGGGCCTGAACCTCCTGAAGCTGAAGCGCTCGGCCTTGATCGTCGAGTTCTTCTCGATCTCGCGCAAGGCGATGCGACTGCGCGACGAACTGAAGGCGAAGAACGGACCGGCCTACCGTGCGATCCGGATGGCGGAGATGATGGAAGGGCCGACCCGGCTCGAGAACATCGCGATGCTGCTGCCCGACATCCGGCCCGTGGGCGTTTCGACGAAGAACGTCATGGGCGTGCGCACGCCCCGTCTCGACCGCCGCGGCTACGCGCCCGTGGCCACCCGGGAGCTCCTCGAGCTCTCGACGTCGATCCAGGAGTCGATCGGCCACTTCCAGGGGGTCTACCAGGTCGTCCTCGACATCGCGGAGCAGGAGAACACCATGCGTCGGCTGCTGCGCGAGATCGAGAAGACGAAGCGCCGGGCGAACGTCATCGAGAACGTGCTGATCCCCCGTCTCGAGGAAGCCGTGCGGTACATCAAGTTCCGATTCGACGAGATGGAGCGGGACTCGTTCTCCATGCTGAAGACGGTGAAGCGCAAACTGGACCAGGAGGCGGCGGCCGTTGCAGCCTGAAGACGCCGTTCGCCGGTGGGCGACCCTCCAGGTCGTGAGCCTCGGCGTGAAGGTCGCCGCGTTCCTCGTGCTCATCGTCGTGGTCACGAAGCTCCTCGGAGGATTCTGATGGTCGACAAGAACGTGGCGGTCCCGGCCCCCGAGGTCGACGGGCCGCTCGAGGTCCTGAAGCGCGTCAAGTCGGTCGAGACCGAATGGGACGAGAAGCTCGCGGCCGCGCGCCACGCGTCGCAGGAAGCACTCGGTCGCCTCAAGGAGGAGGCCGTCGCCGCGATCAAGGCCGCGCACGCCGACGTCGAGGCGGCCCGGGCCCGCGCGCTCGAGGAAGCCCGGGTCCAGGGAGAGCGGGAGGTGGCGGAGATACTGGCCGAGGGCGAGCGGGCGGCCGAGGGCATCGCGCGCCCCGACGGAAAGCGTCCCCAGGACCGACCGCGCGAAGTGCTCGCCGTGGTGCTCGGTCCGTTCGTAGAATCCTAGGGAGACCCGCGATGCTGCTCCGGCCGGCGCACATGGAGAAGGTGGGGTTCATCGCCCTGCGGGACGACGAGGAACGGGTCCTCACCGCCCTTCACGACCTCCGGGTCGCCCAGGTCGAACCTCTGTCGCCCCGGACGATGTCGGAGCTCGTACCGGAGCACGCCTCCGAGATCGCCCAGCGCGCCGCGAGCCAGAACCTGCGGATCCGCGGGCTGTTGAGTGCGCTGCCCGCCGTGGGCACCGCCCCTCCGCGCCACTTCGAGGCGCTCGTGGACGTGCTGGCCGCGGCCGAGCAGCTGACGATCGACGATGAGGTCGGCGCGCTGAAGCGCGAGGACGACCAGCTCGTGACCCAAGAGAAGGACGTGCGGGACACGCTGACGCTCCTCGACAACCTCTCGTTCTACGACGAGCCGCTGAAGTACCTCTGGTCGGAGAACTTCCTCGCGTTCTACGGGGAGGCGAGCCCGGGACCGCTCGCCGTCTTCCAGGAGGCGATGCCCCAGGTCGCCGACGCCCAAGTGATCATCGGCGCGTCCGACCCCCTGCTCATCAAGTTCCTGGTCGTGCTGCGACCGGCGGGGGCGGACGCGCTCTCCCGGGCCGGCCAGTCCCTGGGCGTCCGCTTGACCGCCGTCCCCCGGCTCTCGGGAAGGCCCAGCGAGGAACGGGTCCGGCTCGCGCAACGGGCGGAGGAGATCGCAGCCCGACGCGGCCAGGTCGCCGCGCGGCTGCGGGCGATCGCCGCAGAATGGTATCCGACCGTCCAGGCGATTGCCGAGGCCCTCGAGATCGAGAACCGGAAGTCGGAGGTCATCGGGAAGCTTGGCGCGGGCCGGTCGACGTTCGCGCTCGAGGCCTGGGTCCCGTCCCGCGACGTCGCCCGGCTCGAGGCGGCCCTCCAGGAGGCGACCCGCGGCCGTGTCTACTTCTACAAGCCCGCGACGAAGGACGAGCCCCCCACGCTGATGACGAACCCGCGCGGGGTGCGTCGGTTCGAGTTTTTCATCCGGTTCTACTCGCTGCCGCAATCCACGGAGTACGACCCGACCCTGATCTTCGCGATCATGTTCCCGGTCCTCTTCGGCATCATGCTCGGGGACTGGGGCTACGGCATCACGATCCTCGTGATCTGCCTCTGGATGATCCGCGGCTTCCCGGGCGCCCAGCACCTGCCGAAGTTCGGCCGCCACTTCATCAAGCTCATCATGAGTCCCCGCGGCCTCCAACAGCTCGCCTGGACGCTCCTCCCCGGCTGCGGGCTCGCGATCGCGCTCGGTCTCGTGTTCGACGAGTTCTTCGGCTTCCACATGCTGCATCTCCTGATCGGGACGGCCCCGCTCGCCGACCCGCTCCACCAGGTCGGGTTCCTGCTCAAGGTCGCCGGGCTGATCGGCCTCGGGATGGTGACCCTGGGGTTCGCGCTCGGCGCGCTGAACCAGTACTACCGCCACCACTACCGGGGCGTGATCACCAAGGTCGGAGGGATCGCGTTCGCCTGGGGGATCAGCTGGTTCGGCCTCCAGATCCTCACCTACCGCTCGCTCCCGCCTCCGTTCGACCTCGTCACCGACCTCTCGATCGCCGGCCTCGCCATCGGGGTCGTGATGCTGATCGTCGGCGAGGGGATGTTCGGAGCCCTCGGACTGATCGACATCGTCAGTCACATCCTCTCCTTCACGCGGCTCGCCGGGATCCTGCTCGCCTCGGTGGTGCTCGCGATCGTCGTCAACACCATCGCGGTCGACGCCTGGCACGGGGTGGGCATCATCGTCGGCCCGATCCTGGCCGCCCTCGTGATCATCGTCGGCCAGGCATTCAACGTGATCCTCGGAGTGTTCGAGCCGGGCATCCAAGCGGCCCGGTTGATCTTCGTGGAGCACTTCTCGTCCTACTACACGGGCAACGGCCGCCCATTCCGCCCCTTCGGCGGCGCTCGAACGTACACTGTCTCCTCGGTGCGGAGCGACCGGGCGATGCCCGCCGGTCCGCCGCGCTAGAATATCGTGCCCCGGAGCTGGTGCGAGATCAGCAGGGGTTCGACCTGCGACGTGGGCAGGCCATAGACCAGCCCGAAGACGATCCGACGCAGGTCGCTCCACTCGAGCTCCACGCGCAGAAGGTAGGAGAAGACCACGTTCACGGAGAGCGGGTACATCGGCAGCCGCTTCAGCTCGGTAGCCGCCCGGTCCCGCTGCATCGCCACCTCGTAGCCGGTGAGGGTCCCCGGTTCCGTGTCCTTCGGGGCCTCGGCGTCCGACGGGGTAACGTTCGCGAGGGACGGCCAGCGCGGGGCGAGCCGTCGGGCGAGATCCGGGACCCCGGCGGCGGCGTAGAGCGCCGGAACCTGGCTCACCGCCAGCGTACCGCCCTCGATCCAGTGCGTGAGCACCGCGTCCAGCGGGAGGTCGATGCTCTTCCCTTTCAGGAGGATGAGGGCGTTCCGCACGTCGAGCTCGCTCTGCAGGAACCCATGGAGGATCCACTCGTCCCCCTGGACGAACCGGGCGGCGCTGAGGACCTTGCGGTAGTACTCCTTGTCGAGCGCCTGAAGGATGGGGAAGATGTTCCGCGTCCGCTGGAACTCCTCGAGGAAGGGCAGGATCGTCGCACCGTACCCGTACTTCACGAGGGCCGCCACGGTCGCGTCGAGCGACGGTTGGCTAAGGAGGATGCGGAAGTCATCGAGACCGATCAGCCCCGTGTAGAACCCCGCCGGGATGTCCCGGGCCGACACGAGGTGGTCCTCGGTCTCCGTGACGGCGCGGCCCTGGGCCTTCGAGGAAAGGATCAGCTCGATGTTCTGGATGTCCCACCGTGCGAGGTACGCGGCGACGACCGCCTGGCCGCCGTACGGAGTTCGGTGGTAGGCATTGCGGTTCCGCTGTACGAGCGTGCGGTTGAGCGCGATCTCCACGAGGGAGACCCCCGAGTGCGTCGCGGATGTCCGGGCCAGTGCTGGCCCGTAGGGAGTCGGGTCGAGGACCTTCGCGAACTCGTCCACGTCCTTCGCCGCGAGGAGCGCCCGGTAGACGTCGGGCTTGAGGAACGCCGGGAACGCCGCCTTCAGCCAGCCGAGCGAGCTGGCGTACGGGGAGACTACCGCGCTCACGGTCCCACCCCTAGGCGAGGAGGTCCCGCAGCCGATCCTCGTTAAGGCGAAGGAGTTCGTCGAACGACAGGTTGAGCCGGCGCTTTCCGTCCGGGGTCTCGGAGATCAGGCCGCCCAGGATCGGCTGGGGGGTTGGGTCGAACGATTTCCCGGCGACCTTCGCGAGGACGGCCGCGTCCTCGACGCGTCCGGTGATCTTTAGCTGTTTGCCAAGCGTGCTGGTCGCGGTCCCGACCATACGTCGAAGCGTGGCCGGATACTCATTGGACCCCGTGAACTCCTTCAGGAGGGTCCTCGTTTCCTCGAGGGAACGCCGGAGTCGCGCCTCCCGCACCTCGTAGAGCCTCCGACGGGACTTCAGCTTCGCCGCGGCGACCCGCTGGGTCCGCTCGAACGAGGCCTCGGTGGCGATCGCCCGCTCGCTCTCGGAACGGATCTCGTTCACTTCGAGGTCACGCGCCGCGGTGACCGCCGTCGTCTGCCGGGTCGATTCGGCCTCGACCTCTGCGAGGTCCGCCTCGCCGCGATGTCGAATCTCCTCGACCAGGTCCTCGAGGGTCATGGGTCGGGTCGTCCCGCGCTATAGGACGCCGAGCAGCAGGATGATCCCCAGTACGAATCCCACGATCCAGAGCGTTTCGGGAATGACGAAGAAGAACAGCACCTGGCCAAACCGGTCCGGCTTCTCGGCGATGACCCCCATCCCGACCGCGCCGATGCCCGATTGGGCGAGGCCCGTCGCAATGAGGCCTCCCGCGATCGCGAGGCCGGCGGCCAGCGTTTCGAAATCGGTCGGCATACGGTGACCCGGGCGCCCGAGAAAGGTTCGATATATAACCTAATCCGTCAAAATAGATGGGTCCGACCGATAGAAAAACCGGTCCTCGACGCGAGCGACCGAATCGGTCGGTCGACGCGGAGTTCCGGCCCGGTTCGTGGGTCGTTGCAGCGCGGCTGGGAGCGGGGTCCGGGGCGACCGTGTCCGGACACCCGAAAACGCTCCGGACCCGGGGGCGCACGACCGCGGGGAAGACCGTTCAGGAGGCGGTGTCGGGTTCGTCCGTCGGCGGCTCCTTGCGGGAGGAGGAGGGGCCCGTGGTCCGCCGGGCGAGTGCGATCGCCCCTCCGCACGAAAGCCAGCCGAAGACGTAGGCGCTCCCGCAGATGACGCAGAAGGCACCGATGATCGCGAGCTGGACGTAGAGGAAGTAGAGCGACGCCGCCGTCCCTAGCACGGTCACGAGGACGAGGAGATAGGGCCAGAACCGCTGCGCCGAACGACTCTCGGCGATCCCCGCGATCACTAGGATCACGATGAACCCGAGGATCCCGATCAGAGAGTCGGGGACCCCGAAGGTCGTGGTGTGCCCGCTCGAATCGACCGCACCACAGGAAAAGAACGAGTTGTACGTACAGAGGCTGCGAAGCGATGCCTCGTAGACCTCGAGAGCAGTGAACAACGAGAAGATGAGCCCGAGTCCGCCTGAGGCGTAGATGAAGCTTCGGAGATTGCGCGTTCGCACGGCCCCTCCCAGGACTAGTGGATTGCCGCGACGTCCGAGGCGACCTGGGAAGCTGTCTGGGACGACCAGTGATATTGGCTCGCGAGCGCGCTTACCGACTCGCCCGTAGCTTTGGCCATGAAGGCCATCATCCACCATGCCTGGCCTTGAACGACCAGCCAGGGAGACCCGCTGGCGGTGTTCTCGTTCGCGACCGCGCTCTGGACGGTG
>JBEKJT010000094.1:0-6554 GCA_050011075.1 Thermoplasmata archaeon | reverse complement strand
GAGGGGGCTAGAACGCTCGCGTGGCCAAGAACGCCTGGTGATGGTGCGGTCCCTCGTACCGCGTCGACGCGAACCGGCATAGTCCCTCGGCGTTGGGCTCGCAGCTGCCGCAGGTACGCTCGGCGGGAACCGGGGCCCGGGTACGGTCCTCTCGTATCTGGTCGATCACGACCTTGAGCCACCGCTCTTCCGCGTCGCCGTACGGGATCTGGACCCATCCTTCCCGGGAGCCTCCCCCCGCGGTGTCTCCGTAGAGGACCAGGCCGTAGGCCGGCCGACGGCCGAACACGGCGTGGACGAGGCGACACTCCGCGATCGCCTGGACCGTGTCGAAGAGCCGTCCGTGGGCCTCGTGGTAGCCGACGAATAAGTGGGTTTCCTTGTATTCGAGCGGCACAAAGCCCGTGTCCCCCCGCTGGAGGATGAGGTCCGGGCGCCCTGCCATCCCGAGCTCGACGTCGACCAGGTTCGCGTGGCCGTTCGTGAAACGGGAGTCCAATCGTACCCGCTCGGGCGGGAAGAGCACCGGAAGGTCGTCCTCCCCGGCGTCCTCGTACACGAGCAGGTCCCGGTCGGAGAGGTCGAGTCGGCCTTCGTTCACCACTACGTGGCCGCTCGGCGGGGCGTACATGGGGGAGTGGCGCAGGGGGACCACGTCGAGCGGGGTCCGCACCGGCGGTGGCACCTTGCCGACCGCCCGTGCGTGCAGTCCGCGGGTGAGCTCCATCTCGTGGGGGCAGCGGAAGTAGGTCACGAGGTCGTGTGGGGTGAGGTGCTCGGGAACCGGGGTCGCGAGGGGGGCCAACATCGACCGCCGCTCGGACCCATGGGCTATGAAGCTACGGCTCGACGGGAAGGCGGGGGGAGAGCGCACGAACGGAGCCGGTCGGAACTAGGCGCCGACCTCCGCCCGGAGCGACGCCCGGTCGGAGGCGGAAAGGGAAGAGCGGGAGAGGAGGACGTCAAGAAGCTCCCGGTCGGGGCCGAGGCGTCGAACCGCCCCGGCGAGCCCGTGGCGGCCGTCTCGGTCGTCCCGTTCCGCGGCGCGGAGCAACGCGTACTCCGGTCGGGTGACCAGAACGGTTCGACCCCCTACCGTAGCCGTCGCGCACCGTGCAACCCCGGGTCGGCCGCTCCATTCCTCGAACGGCTCCGGGGTCCTCGGCTCGATCGGGACCGACCACTCCACCCGGATCCCTTCTTGGAACGTCCCCACGAACGCTCGGGCGCCCCGTACGATCCCCGGGCCGGGCCAATCGGTCGGGGCGACCGGCTCGATCAGGTAGTCGCCGAGCAGCGAGGCGATCCGATCGACCCCGGCCCGCGTCGTCCCGAGGTCGATGTCGTGGGGGCGGACCGGGGCTCCGAGGAGCCACGCTGCGGTCGACCCGCCCACGTACCACTCGACCCCCTCGGTGTCGAGCGATGGGGCGATCCGTGCGACCACCTCGCGAAGACCGGGGTCGAGGGCCGGCGGCACGCCGTCGTAAACCTGGCCCATCATCGTCTCGAGCACGAAACGGTTCCGGTTGTAGGCCCGTCGAACCTTCGGGGCCTCACTGAGCGGAAGCGGGAAGCGTCGCTGCCAGCACCGCGATCCCCCGAACATGCACGGGGAGGCGGGATGGACGAACCCGAATCGGTCGAGCGGCCCCTTGGGCGGTCCGTTCGCGTCGGCGCCGCCGTCCTGAGCATGGTACGTGAAGGTCGTGCGCTCTCCGTCCCGGTCGAGCGAGAGCTGGTGGAGGAAGCCCGCGCCGAGGTCGGGGCCCGAGAGCAACTCGCTCGTCACGGTCGACCTCGAACGCCTCCGGCGCGGAGGACGGTCCTCGTCCTACGACGGAAGGGGGAGGATCTCGAGCGCGTTCGGCAGGGGGACCTTCCCGACGGTGAGCTCCAGGTGATGGTCGTTGCGGCGGGCGTGGAGATACATTCCGCTCCCGAGCGGCTTCCAGACCCCCCGCTCGCCGTCGAACGGCTCGCTCCCGACCACGACCCGGTGCGGGGTCGCGCGGTACGTCATCTCGTAGTAGCGTCGGGCGGTGTCGATCAGCCCGGAGCCGTGGTCACCGGTCCACTGGCAGAACGCCCAGAGCTCGTCGGGGTGCCGGGAGAAGACGAGGTTGAGCGCCGAGAACGGAGGCACCGGGGGACGCTTCAATCCCTGCCAGACCCGCACCAGGTCTTCGACCGTGTGGACGTAGCCGACGAGGGGGTCGCCCGTCTCCTCGGTGTTGCGGACGAGGAGGAGGTAGAGGACCTCGCTGTCATTCACTCCCCGAAGCTTCGATTCATGGACACCCAAGAACGGCCGGGTCTCGGTCGGGAACGGGAGGGCCCCGTTGTGGCCGAAGAGCGCTGTGTGGTTCTCGAACGGCTGGGAGTTCTCGAGTGCGATCAGCTGCTCCCGGGGTAGGTTCAGAGGATTGCTGGCGTGGCGGAGATGGCCGATGACCACAGGTCCCCGGGCGTCCCGAGCGGCGTTCGTGAAGCGTTCGCGCTCCGCAAAGGCCCCGCCGACCCCCTTGACGACCCGGGCTCGGCCGCCGTCCTCGAACCAGCCGATTCCCCAACCGTCTCGTTGGGCGCTCTCGGGAGTGACGTTCGACTGGACCAGAAGGGAGCGATCAGAACGAACCAGCCACGGCTCGGCCGATTCAGCTTGGCTCGACAAAAGGCCCAAGAGACGACACATCGGGGGGCGTCACCCCGGCCCGGTAGATAAGCCTCCACGGCCACGACGGGCGGTCACCTCTGCACCAGCAACCCTTTTTACGCATCCCTGGGCTGGAATGGTCCCGAGGATTCCCATGGTCACCATCGAAGTCACGTCCGCCGCGCGGGACCAGGTCCTCAAGATCATGGAGAAACAGGGGAAGCCCGGCGCCGCGCTGCGCCTCTACGTGGAGGGGGGCGGCTGTTCGGGACTCACCTACGGCATGTCGTTCGACAAGCAGGAGACGGGCGACGAGGTCGCTTTCCACGACACGGCGCTCACGGTGGTTGTGGACAAGGCCAGCGCGCCGCTGCTCGAGGGCGTCAAGGTAGACTTCCTTCTCGGGCTCGAAGCGTCCGGGTTCAAGATTTACAACCCGAATGCGACCCACACCTGCTCGTGCGGGAAGTCGTTCTCCGCGTAACCCGCCCCCTTTCGCTACACCGGAGTTTTATACCACTGGTCTCGTTGGTTCGGTGGGGAAGTCAAGGAGGGCCCCAGCAATGAGCGATAGTCCGATCAAATTGGAAGTCACGAAGGAAGCGCAGGACCAAGTCCGGGACCTCATCAAGGCCCAGAAGCCCGGGACCGCAGTGCGCGTTTATCTCCAATCCAGTGGGGGAGGCGGCGGCTGTGGCTCGGGAGGCTGCGGCTCGGGCGGCGGCGGATGCAGTTGCGGCGGTGGGGAGGGCAGTGGCGGAGGGACGACCTTCGGCATGGCCTTCGACAAGCCGCGCAACGGCGACCGCGTCGTGCAGGTCGATGGGTTCTCTATCGTCGTCGACGACCTCTCGGCGGAGATGCTGAGCGGGGCGAAGATCGACTTCGTCCAGGACCTGAACGCCTCCGGTTTCAAAATCACGGCCCCGAACCTCCCGGCGGCCTCCCAGGGCCCCGAGGGAGAGGGCGGCGGCTGCGGTTGCGGCTCTGGTGGGTGCGGGTGCGGGTAACCGCGCCCGGTCCAACCTTTTCTTCCCTTTCTTCCCCGGCGAAGATTTCCGCGAACCGAGCGCTCCCGGTCGACGGGACCCACCGTCCCCCTTACGCTCCGAAGCGTGATGGGCCCGGACGGATTTGAACCGTCGACCGACCGGTTATGAGCCGGTCGCTCTGAGCCGGACTAAGCTACGGGCCCACGACCGGGGGTGCGGAGGCGCCGCCGAGCGGAATTGGGGGCGGACGGAGGAAATCCGTCGACCTTTCGAACCGCTGACCTTTCGGTTAACAGCCGATCGCTCTACCGCTGAGCTACGGCGGCACCGGGGCGCCCGAGCCGGCATCGCGCTAATAGCCTTTCCGGCCCGACGGCGCGCGGCTCTCGTGCTCGGCGGCCCGGGTCTTGAGATGCTGGACGACCGCGGCCATCCGGTCGAGCGACTCGTTGAGGCTGGCCCAGAACTCCTGGGCCTTGTCCGTCACGACCGCCCCGTCGGAGGACGGCTGGATCACGCCTTCGCGCTCGAGCAGGTGAAGCGAGTATCGCGTCTTGTGGATCGGTAGGTGCAGCGCTTCGCTGAGGCGGATGATCCCGGTCGGCGGGCTCTTCGTGAGCTTCTCGAGGATGTCGACGTTCCTGGCGAGGAGGTCGAGTTCCTCCTCGATGCGAGTGACCAGCTGGGCCGTCTCGGACGGACCCTCCATCGCGATCGCATCGTCCCCGGGTGTCTCTTTTCCGAACGGCATGCTATGACTCCCGGACTCGGACACGCCTACATCAATATTGTCGGGCACTCCCACGAACCCCGCGGCCGTCGAATACGGCCACCGCGGACGCGGCCGGCTCCCTCCGGATCTCGAGGTGCCAATCGAATTCGAGGAAGATTCCTCGCGATAGCGGCGGACCAGGGGTCGTACCGTCCCGAGCCGAAGTGCTTCCCACGTCGTGGACGAGGAGGACGGGTTGAGGGAACGGGCCCGCCGGGATTCGAACCCGGGTTTGAGGCTCCGGAGGCCTCCGTGATGTCCAAGCTATACTACGGGCCCGCGAAGGGCACACGGCCGAGCGGCGGGCGGGTAAGGACTTTTCGCCCTCGAGGCCCGAGCACGCTTCGCGCCGTGAGGCCGAATCCTTCCCGGGAAAGGCTGCGACAGCGACACGGTCTAGGGAGTTCGGCCGCGCCGGGAAACCGTTCGGGGAACTCCGGGGTTCAGGCCGAGGCTGCCTTGCCCTTCGCCTTCGCGGGCGGCGGGGCCTTCGATTCCGAGTAGCCGCACTTCCCGCAGGAGCGCCGGTCCTTGTGTTCGGCGAGGAAGGTGCCGGGTCCGCACTTCGGGCACGATTTGTGGGTCCGCGTCAGGGCGTCGCCCTTGACCTCGTACAATCCGACTCGCGCCTTGGCCACGGGTTCCTTCACTCCTTCTTTTCAGCCGCGGGCGCGGCGGCCTTCGGTGCCTCGGCCTTCGGAGCCTCGGCGGGCGCAGGCTCGCTCGCAGCGGTCGGGGCGCCCTTCACGGGCTTCTCCTTGAGGCCGTTGCGCACCAGGATGTGGGCGCGCTCGGTCGATTTCGCCGCGTCCGCGCTCTCGTAGACGAGGGCATCGCCGCGCGTTACGGCCGTTCCGAAACGGGCGCGCATGCGTTCTATGACCACGCGGTCCTTCGGGGACTTCACGAGCTTCGAGAGAGCGTCGCGGACGGCGTCGCGCGTCGGCGTGGCGGCGGTCGCGTGCTCGACCTCGAAGCGATACTCGTGGCGTTTGAGGAGGGGGTTCTCCCGATCCTCGAGGATCCTAATCTCCACGGTCGATTCTCCTGAGCTCCATCAGCCCGATGAGGTGCCGCACATGTTCCTTCGACACCGCATCGACGCGGACGAAGGAGACCCCCTCACCTGGGATTCCGTATATAACGGTGGCCCCGGCGGGAAGCGACTCGATGAGCGCGAGCGAGCCGAGGTCCTCTTCCCCCTCGACTTCGAGGAGGCCGCCTCCGTCCCGAAGGAGCGACTTCACGGCGGAACGCAGTCGCCCGGTCAGCACCCCGGCGGGATTCTTCACGCGGACGAGGCGACGAGCGGCGAGCGACCGGAAGAGGGCGGGGTCGACCGGCTCGTTGCGCTGCGTCTTGTAGTCGACGATCCCGATGAGCGGCGGATGTCCGAGCTCGAGCGCGCGCGCGGTGACCCGGTCGCCGCAGGATGCGAATGTCCCGAGCGCACGGATGCGTCGGTCGGCCTCCTCTCCGGAGTAGACCGGGCCGTACCGCTCCGCGAGCGTCGGGCGCAGCGACTCGGGAACCGCCCAGACCCGGTCGTCACTTGACGCGGAGCGCGTACCGGCCCGCGGCATGAATCCCCATCTTCCGTGCAATCTCCGATTTCTCCGGGTCGATTACGATGAGATATCCCTGCCACTCGCGGGAGACCTCGCCCCCGCAGCGCGGGCACTTCGTCTGGTCGGTGATCGACCGGCAGCTCTTGCACGCCTTGAGGTTGATCATCGGTTCATCCCGAGGCGGGAGCTTCCTTCGCGGCCGGCTTCGGCGCCGGCTTCGCCGCCGCCTTCTTCGGAGCCGGGGTCGCCTTCTTTCCACCCTTGTCCTCGGTCTTCTTGTGGGCTTCCTGGATCCACTCGAGGCGACCGAGCGCGGGCTGGCGCATCGTAAGCCCGATACGGCTGTCGCGGGGCGAAATCTCCGAGAGGGAGAGGGACACGACCCGGGCCCGGACCTTGTAGCCGACCTTGAGGTCCTTCTTGGACTCGACTCCGACGAGGCGCTGGTTGTGCTCGTCGATGTTCACCCGGTCGTCCATGATCTGGGAAACGTGCAGGAGCCCGTCCAAGGGCCCGAACCGGACGAAAGCGCCGAACTTGCGGATCTCGACGACCGCGCCCTCGAC
>JBEKJT010000093.1:0-6613 GCA_050011075.1 Thermoplasmata archaeon | reverse complement strand
CCGATGGACGATCCATCGAGCAACCGCAAGCTGGGCAGCGCGATGGACCTATGACCTCTCGAACACTTCCGAAGTTCGGGTAAAGTATGGCCGATGCGAATCCCCCCCAAAAGCAAGGAGACCTCACAACCTCGGGAAGTCAGTTGACCATTTCGCTATCTGCCATCATCGCGGCGATATGGGCAGGTATTTGGGGCTTCAATTGGGCTGCGACCCACCTCGATGGAGGCGCGCTGTTCATCTCCATAATCATCGGCTTGGGAGTCGGCGCGTGGCTGACGTACCATTTTGTGGAGCGTTCCTTCAACACGGTGGATACGCTCGAGCAGCTGTACTACCGTGCGGTGGCCGCGGCCGCTGCGAACGGGCAGGACCCGAAATCAATCCCCCCTCCTCCGGGCATCATCCTCAAGCTTCGATGGGATCAACAACGGGCTCAATGGACGAGCTAAACAGAGCTTGTCGTCTGCCCGACCACCTTCGTCTCGGTAAGGAGGAGCCGATTAAGCACCGCCCGGCGATGACTCGTGCTCACTATGAAGAATCGAGATGAGCGCGATTCCCGTTGACTGACTCCCGCCACCCCAACTCGAGACGGCGGCTGCTACCGCCCGTTCGTCGCGAACAGGGAAACGAGCAATGCGCGCGGGACCGCGAAGGCTAGGGAGCCGGCTCGGGTGAGCGTGGATCACGGGGACCCCCTCTCACGGCAGACCGGAGACTCGTACCGGGCGAAAGAAAGAGTTGCCCCGGGGCGAAGGGGTTGGGTCAGGTTCGGTGGAGGACCTCGCCGGTGGGGTACGGAGGCGTTCGGCGAGCTCCTAGGCCGGGTCGCTGGGGGACCCCAGAAGAGGGCAATCTTCTGAGGTAGGACGGCGGGCGCCGTTTCGACTCGGTTCTAGACCCGCATGTAATGCGCCAACGGAAGGAGTCAAGGCAGGGTGAATAGGTCCGTGCCTCGCAGACGGGCGAAGTGAGGGAGCGCTCGCGCGGCACTCGAGCGCGAGACTAATGTCTGACCCGCGCAAATGATGGGACGACCGCGATGAGCGCCGAGCCCCGATGAATCCGACCGATCTCCGCCCTTCCGCCACGGTGCACGTCCGTCGAGCGGTTCTTGCGGACCTCCGGGGGATGGCTCGTGTCCACGTTAGCGGCTGGAAGACGACCTATCGCGGGATGGTTCCGGACGGGGTCTTAGACGGCCTTACCGTCGAGGTCGACATCGCCGGCGGCTTCGGAAGCGGACTGAAAAAGCGTCGCCCGGGGTCCGAGCAGTTTGTCGCGCTCTCCTCCGCCGAGGAGATCGTCGGATATGCGCTCGCATGCCGCAACCGGGATCCGGACCCTGACTTCACCGGGGAACTGGAAGCCATCTACGTGCTGAAGGAACATCAGGGCCACGGAATCGGCACCGTGCTAGTCCGGGAGGTCGCACGGTTCCTCGTGAGCACGGGAAGAACGAGCATGATCGTCTGGGTCCTCCCTCAGAATCCCTACCGTCGGTTCTACGAGCGTTTGGGCGGTGCCGTGGTGGGGGAGCGGGTCAGCCAACCCCACCGCCTGGGCATTGGGCCGTTGCCCGAGGTCGGCTACGGCTGGAAGGATCTCGAAAGTCTTGCGAGCCGGTGACCTGACCGCCGGGGCAGCCGAGGACCGGCCTCGGGGAGTGCGCGGAACAGTCCCCTGATGCGCGATCCCCGGAAACGTGCGAACGGGCTACGAGGCACGCAGTTCCGCGACACCTCGCTCCGGAGGCGAAGGATGCACTAATCACCCATCGAGAGACGGTGTCCTCCCTCGCTCTTGGCTTGAAAAGAATCTTCTAGGGGCACGCAATCGCCACCACTCATGTCCGGCCACGAGGTAAAGAATGTGTCTGCCACGGCCGAGGTTCGAAAGTTTCCGCGTGGGAAAGTCGAACTGGTAAGCATCGGCGGCGGCACCGTTGCCCGCTTTGCGTTGGAAAAAGGATGGAAGTGGTCGAACGACATGAAGCCGATCGTCAAGACCGAGTGGTGTGAGGCTCCGCACCTCCAGTATGTGATCTCCGGCAAGTACCGAGTGAAGATGAAGGACGGAACCGAGTTTGACATCGGGCCGGGAGATCTCGCATCCGTACCCGCCGGACACGATGCATGGGTCGTCGGTGATGAGCCCACGGTGGGCATCGAGTTCGTTGGCGGAAGGATCGCCACCGAGGGCCCAAAGAAGGCGTAGGCGACGCTGATGCCCGGCGCCTGAGTTCGCGACGCGACCGCGAGGAGCGCGCGTGGGCCTTGCGGAATCAACCTCGCGCCTTCTTCACGGCCCGAGCGAAGACGCTCGACCCGTCAACCTCGCGGATGGTAGCCCCCAGACCTAGCTCCGCGAAGAGCGCACGGAACTCAGCGCCGTCGACGGTCGTCGCTCGGAAACCGTCCTTGCACACGATCGTCCCTTCCTCGGAGCGCGACTCGTCTAGCTCTCCGAGGAGGCCCGCGTCCGACTGCGCCCGAAACCAACCGAGGCGGTCCGTCCAAATTCGGGGAGAGTAGCTCGAGAACAAGATCACGCCTCCTTCTTTCGCGACCCGAACGGCCTCCGCGACGAGTTCCTGGCGATCCCTCGCAAACGCGGAGATTCCGTTCTGGATACAGAATACTACGTCGAACAGGCCATCCCGGAAGGCCAATCGCGATGCGTCCATCCGGAAGAGCTCGCAGTTTCGAAATGGCTGCAGGTACGATACGGCGAGTTCGAGACTCGCGCGCGAGATATCGTTGCCCGCGATCCGGGTCACGTGAGGCGCGACCTCTTTCAGAACCCGCCCGTACCCACATCCGAGCTCGAGGGCACGGCTCGCGCCCTGCACTTGCTCGATGACGTAACGAACCTCGGTGTCAAGGTACTGACGGATTCTCGGAGACGCGAGGTCGTAAACCTGCTGCAACTTCGAACCAAAGAGCGAGCGCTCGTAGTAGCTTCCCATGGCTGCGACGCAAGGGGAGGCAGCCCGCTTCAAGGTGGCGGAAGCGGAGGTCGAGATGGACTTCCGAGACCGCCAGCGGATTGTGACCCAAGTGCAGGGTAGGGCCGATCGCCCCCGATCCTGGCGCTCGTGTTGCATTTCTACCTCGCACTCGTGCTCATCGGAATCACTTGGCTAGGATACGCCGCTCGAGGCACTGCCGAGCCGAGGTGGTACCGGGGGCTGGCCGCTGCGCTGGGTGTGCTCAGCTTCCTCTGGGGGTCGGGCCCTAATCGAGCCCGGGGTTGCGCTGCTGATAGTGGTCCTGTCCCTGGCGGTCGTACTTCATTTCGCGGGGCTCGGAGACGGCGTCTCCGGGGCAACCGGTCGACGGTACGGAATGGCCACGTCACCGTCGTGGATCCCCCAGGGCAGGGTAACGACCGCCACCCAGCCGCGCCCATCGAGAGAGGACGGCCCTCAAACACCCAAGAGTTTTAGGCAGAGGGAGGGTCGAGGCCGCTCGATACTCCATGGCCGATCGACCGAACGTCTCGGTTTCCCTACCGGACGGGAGCCGCATCGAAGTGGACAGCGGCACCTCGGTCGGCGACGTGCTCCGACGCTGGAACCCGGACCGGGCCGCCCGCTTCCTCGCCGGTGTGTGGGATGGTCGGCCCGTGGACCTCGCATTCCCTGTGGTGAAGGACGGCTCGCTCGCCCCTCTGACGTTCGCCGACCGCGCCGGCCGGGAGATCCTTCAGCACTCCGCGGCGCACCTTGTTGCGAAGGGACTCGTGGAAACGGTCCCGGGGGCCAACCCGACCGTCGGCCCGCCGACCGACGAGGGATTCTTCTACGACTTTGACGTGAGACCGCTCACCCCGGCCGACCTCGACGCCGTTCGAGCAGCGATGGAGCGCTCGGTCAAGGCGCGGGAGCCGTTTCGCCGCCGCGAGATGCCGAAGGAAGAGGCGGAGCGTCTCTTTGCGTCGAACCCGTACAAACTGAAGTACATCGCCGAGGTCCCGCCGGGCGACCCGATCTCGGTCTATGACACCGGGTCATTCACCGACCTCTGCCGGGGCCCGCACGTACCGGACACGCATTGGCTCGAAGGGGTACACATTCTCGGCTTCTCGGCGATCAACCCGGAGGACCCGGCGGCCCATCCCCTCCAGCGCATCCGGGGCGTGGGGTTTCCGAGTCGGCCCGAGCTCGATCAGTTCCTGAAGTTGCGTATCGAGGCGGAAGCGCGCGACCACCGCGCGATCGGGGCGCGTCAGGAACTGTTCCTGTTCGTGGACGAGGCGCCCGGATTCCCGTTCTGGTTGCCGAAAGGGATGGTCATCGTCCGCGAACTCGAGAAGTTCGTCTCCGAGCATCTCAAGCAGTCCGGCTATTCGGAGATCCGAACCCCGCTCCTGTTCGCACAGTCCGTCTACGAGACGAGCGGCCATTGGGACCACTACCGGGAGAACATGTTCCTCTCGACCGTGGAGGACCGGGTCTTCGGCTGGAAGCCCATGAACTGTCCGGGCGCGATGCTCCTCTTCCGTTCCCGGGCGCGCAGCTACCGCGAACTTCCGCTGAGGCTCGCCGAGTTCGCCCCCCTGCACCGGCTCGAGGCGAGCGGCACGCTGCACGGACTGACGCGCGTGCGCGAGCTCGTCCAGGACGATGCCCACATCTTCGTGACGGAGGAGCAGATCGCGGACGAGATCCGGGTCCTTCTCAACTGGATCCGAGAGGCGTTCTCGACGTTCCGCCTCGAATGGTCGTACGAACTGTCCACTCGACCGGCGAAGTTCCTCGGTTCCGCCGAACAGTGGGACCGGGCCGAGGCGACGCTCGACAAGCTGCTCAAGGAGTCGAAGGTCGACTATCGCATCTCCCCGGGAGAAGGGGCGTTCTACGGCCCGAAGATCGACATCCACATCCGCGATTCGCTCGGCCGGCCGTGGCAGACCGGAACCATCCAGCTCGACTACCAGATCCCGCAGCGTTTCGGCCTCGAGTACCAGGGTCCGGACGGCCAGCTCCACACCCCGGTGGTCATCCACCGTACGATCCTCGGGACATGGGAGCGTTTCCTCGGGGTCCTGATCGAACACTGTGCCGGGCGGTTCCCGCCCTGGCTTTCGCCCATCCAGGTCCGCATCCTCCCCGTGACGGAACATCACGCCGCGGCGGCGAACGGTCTCTCGGAGGAGTTGAACGGGGCGCACCTGCGGGTCGAGGTGGCGGGGACGGAGGAGTCGTTGTCGAAGCGGGTCCGCACCGCCGAGCTCGACCGCATCCCCTACGTCGCAGTGCTCGGCGACAAGGAGGCGGCCGAGGGGAGCGTGGCCGTGCGGGTCCGGGGAAGCCGGGAGAACCGAACGATGTCGCGCGCCGAGTTCGTGGCGTACGTCAGCGAGCGGGTCCGACGGAGAGAGTTCGACCCTTAGGGGCGGGACCGTCGGGCGCGTCGGGCCTGGATCCGGGACTCGAGATACATCCCCTCGAGCTGCGAGGAATCGACCTGGTGCTCCGAACGGAGATGTTCGCGCATCCGGGCGAGCTCGATCGGTCGGCTGCAGATCCGGCACGCTACCCGTTGCCGCCGCACGGAGGATTCGCGCGACTCGGATCCCTGCACGAAGGCCCATGGATACGTAATGGGGTATAGAACCGTCTGCGCATCCGTGCGGCCGGCCCGAACCTCGGCCTGTCGGTAAAGTTTAATTAGGTTCCCTCTTGAGCCGCCTCGATTTCGAGGGGAAAACGATGGGACTTTCGAACGGCCAACTCGAGCTTCTGATCTTTCTCGCCGCCGTGGTCGGCCTCGTGTACGCGGGCATCCAGACCGCCCTCGTGCTCCGGGAGGACGAGGGAGACGAACGCATGCGGGAGATCGCGGGTGCGATCCGGGAGGGCGCGATCGCCTTCCTGAAGCGTGAGTATACGTTCGTCTTCATCGTCGCGGCCGTTCTCGCCGTCATCATCGCCGTGGCCTTCGGGATCACGGGGACCGGCGCGAAGCTCGCGATCGGGTTCGTCTTCGGGGTCGGAGGGAGCGCCCTGGCCGGGGCCGTTGGGATGGTCGTCAGCATTCGCGCCAACGTCCGCACGGCCGCCCATGCGCGACGCGGCAGCCTGCCCGCCACGATGAGCTACGCGTTCCGGGGAGGCAGCGTCACCGGAATGTCGGTGGCGAGCCTAGCGCTGCTCGAGCTGGTCGGATTTTACTGGGCCTTCAACGGCAACGTCCTCAACATGGTCGGGGTCCTCTTCGGCGCCTCGCTGATGAGCCTGTTCGCGCGGGTCGGCGGCGGGATCTACACGAAGGGCGCCGACGTCGGGACCGACCTCGTCGGAAAGGTCGAGGCCGGGATCCCAGAGGACGACCCCCGGAACCCCGGCGTCATCGCCGACAACGTAGGCGACAACGTGGGCGACTGCGCCGGCATGGCGGCCGACCTGTTCGAGACCTACGTCGTCACCGCCCTGGCCGCGATGCTCCTCGCCTATCTGATCGGCGGGGTCGTGGGTGCCACCCCGCTCCTCTCGATCTTCCCGAACGCGATCCTGTTCCCGCTGCTCGTTTGCGCCTGGGCGATCGTGGCGACGATCATCGGAACGCTCTTCGTGCGGATGGGGGCGGGCGGGTCGATCATGGGG
>JBEKJT010000092.1:0-6711 GCA_050011075.1 Thermoplasmata archaeon | reverse complement strand
CACGTGCGGACCGAGCTCGTCAAGCGAGAAGAGCCTGCCGCCCGAGTACGCAACAGTCGCCTCGTGCGGGCCCTGGTGGCTGGGAGCGCCGCCCGAGGCACGTTCCTCTCGGACCGACTCGATGTGGACCTGTTCCTCCTTTTCCCGCCGGACCTATCTCGCGAGCGGCTGCGGGAAGAGGGCCTCGCGCTAGGTGCCGCGGTGCTCTCGGACACCGAGATGCGCTACGCAGAACACCCGTACCTTCGTGGTCGCTTCGAGGGATTCGCGGTCGACGCGGTTCCCGGCTTCGCGATCACGGACCCGTCGCACCCCCTCTCCCCCGTCGACCGCACGCCGTTCCACCAAACGTATCTCCTGGAGCGGGAGACCCCCGTCCACATCCGCGAGACCCGCCTCGCGAAGCAGTTCTTTCGGCGCCTCGGCGTCTACGGCTCGGAGGCGCGGACCGAGGGGGTCTCGGGCTACCTCGTCGAGCTCCTCATCCTCAAGTTCGGCTCCCTTCGGGGGCTTCTCGGCGCGGCCCGCCACTGGCGGGTGCCGGTCAAGCTCGCCGAGCCGGGCCACGAGCCTCCGCGCCTCCCCGAGGAGGTCGCGCTGATCTTGGCGGACCCGGTCGACCCGAACCGCAATGTCGCGAGCGCGCTCTCTCGTCGTAACCTGGGCACCCTCATCCTCGCCGCCGGCGCGTACCTCGACCGTCCGACCGAAGGTTGGTTCGAGGTTCGACCTCCGACCGCGATCACCCGTGCCGACGCGGAGCACCGGCTCCAGTCCCGCGATAGTCACGTGACCGTCCTCTCGGTCCCCCGCCCCGACCTCGTCGACGACACGCTCTACCCCCAGGTTCGGAAGGCGGAACGAGCGGTCGCGCGGGAGCTCTCCCAATCCGGGTTCGAAGTCCTGGGCGCGTCCGCGGGCGTGGACCGCGAGCGGGTCCACGTGCTCCTCGAGGTCGCCCACCGTCAGCGCTCGGCCGTACGGCTCCAGGACGGCCCCCCCGCAGGGATCGACCGCGCGGGAGACTTTCTCGAGAAGTGGACCTCGTCGGAGGCGCCGGTCCTCCAGGGGCCTTACGTCCGGGAGGACGGAAGCCTCGCGGTCGAGGCTCGACGCGCCGAGCGCGACGTGGAACAGGTGCTGCGGAACGCGTTGCCCCGACTCTCGCTGGGCAAGGATCTCACGCCCACCGATCCCTCGCGAACCGAGGTCCGCCCGCTCGCGGACATTCCCGAGTCACCGGCGGTCGAGCTCGCGCTCCGCGAGCTTCTTGCGAAGCACCTCCCTTGGGTCGACGCGCGCTGACCGGGGGCCTTCGCCCTTCCCGCAAGCCGTTTCAGCGCCTCAAGTGACGCTTTTAGCCGCTGGAGACGAGCGCGCTGCGCGAACCGTGGTCGCGTTCACGAGACCGAGACCTGCGACCGGACCGGTGGACGGGCCCGTTGGCGAGAAGAGGTACGTTGCCCGACGATAGTCGCGGTTCCCCGATGATCCCCGGACCGCCGGGGCTCCGCAAGGCGATCCGCTTGCGCCACGCGGTCGCGCTCTACGTGAGTTCCGTCCTCGGTTCGGGGATCCTCGTGCTGCCGGGGCTCACCGCGCACCTCGCCGGCCCTGGTGCGCTCCTGGCTTGGGCGATCCTCGCGGTCGCGAGCGTCCCGTTCGCCCTGACGTTCGCGACGCTCTCGGCCCGCCGTCCGGAATCTGGTGGCATCTATGGGTTCGCCAAAGAGGGTCTCGGACCGGGCACTGCGGTCGCGACGGGATGGCTCTTTGCCCTCTGGCAAGTCACGGGAGTGCCCGCGGTCTCTTTGATCGCGGCCGCCTATGTAGGGTATGGGTTCCCGCTCGATCGACCCGAGACGTTCGGGGTCGGGTTCGCCGTCGTGGCCGCCGCGTTCCTCGTGAACTACCGAGGGATCCGGCTCAGCAGCAAGGTCCAGCTCGCCGTGATCGCCTCGATCGTCGCGCTCCTCGTGGTGGTCGTCATCGTGTCGGCGCAACGGGTGCAGTCCACGAACTTCCAGCCGTTCCTCCCATACGGACTTCTGCCGGTCGGCACGTCGGCCGCGCTCATCTTCTGGGCCGTGCTCGGCTACGAGAACGTCTCCAATGTGGCCGAGGAGTTCGAGGACCCGAAGCGAGACTTCCGCCGCAGCGTCCTCATCAGCGTGGGGATCGTCGGCGTCCTGTACTTCGCGGTCGCGTTCGTGACGGTGGGCACCGGCGCATACTCCTCGGGCGGGGGGCTCGCACCGTTCGCGGCGATCCTCAGCGCTACCTTCGGAAGGTACGCCGCTGGAGTCACAGCCCTGGTCGCGATCTTCATCGTGTTCGGCGTGGTGAATGCCTACACGACCGGGCTGTCCCGGGTCGCGCTCGCGGTGGCTCGGGACCAGGGATACCCGCCGGCGCTTGCCCACCTCAACGAACGGACCCAGGTCCCGGACCGGGCGATGCTCACCCTCTTCGCGCTTTCGGCGGTCGTCCTCGTAGGGTACTACTTCGACAACGTCAGCCTCACGGATGCCCTCCTGGTGGCCAGCGGGGCTGCGATCACCGTGTACGTGCTGGGTTGCACGGCGGGCGTGCGGATATATTCTCGGGCGGGCCCCTCCTACCGGGGCGCGCTGGCCCTCGCGGGGGTCTCGCTCGCCATCACGCTCGTCGTCCTCCCGTTCATCGGGTGGCCGCTCCTCATCAGCGCGGCGGTCCTCGTGGCCGCGTTCGCTTATTGGCGCCTGGGACCGAGGCGCCCCGCGAGGGAACGCGCGAACGGCGCGATCGAACTCTGAGGATTCGGCCCGGCCCCACCGGAGTCCAGGGACGGGTTATAGCGAATGAGGGGAGACGTTCTGGAGGACGAACCAGAGCGCGAGCCAACCGAAGAACTGAAGCGCGATGAGCCCGACCCAGTCGCCCTTCGTGTAAAGCTTGGAGCGCACGCGCAGGCGGCGGATCACGAACGGGCTGAAGGCGATCCCGAAGAGCCCGAGCCCGAACGGGACGGGCCAGGGCACGCCGCTGATCGTGAGCGCCCAGCAGACGATCCCCAGCAGCGCTGCGATCACGCTCGCGAGGATCAGCGCGGACATGAGCTCGAACTCCTTGGTCACGAAGGCGACGTCGTCGAAGACCGGGAATTCGAACGCGGTCGCAGCCTCTTCCTCGGGCTTGCGACGGACCTTCTTCGCCATCGACTAACCTCCCCGCGCCGCGCAGGCGCGGCGGTACAGCTCTTCGGCGTGGTAGGAGCTGCGGACGAGCGGTCCGGCTTCTACTCCGGCAAATCCGAGGGTCAGCGCGCGGTCGCGCAGACGGTCGAAATCGTTCGGGGGCACGTAGCGGGCCACGGGGACGTGTTCCTCGCTCGGCCGCAGGTACTGGCCCAACGTCAGGAGATCGACACCGGCACCGCGCAGGTCGCGGAACGCCGTCTCGAGGCCGTCGTCGGCCTCCCCGAGCCCGAGCATGATCGAGCTCTTGGTCACGAGCCGCGTCGGGCCCGTACGCCGAGCCGCCGCCAAAACACCGAGGGATCGGTCGTAGCCCGCCCTCGGGTCCCGAACGCTAGGAGAGAACTCGCGGACCGTCTCGAGGTTATGGGCGAGGACATCCGGAGGGGAGGACCAGAGGGCTGCGAGAGCCTCCTCGCTCCCGCCGAGGTCCCCGATGAGCAGCTCCACGAGCGTTTCGGGAGAGGCCCCGCGGATCCGACGCACCGTTTCCGCGAGCAGCGCGGCGCCGCCGTCCGCGAGGTCGTCCCGGCAGACCTGGGTGAGCACGACGTACCGCAGGCCCCAACGGCGAATCGCTTCGGCCACGCGGGCGGGCTCGGTTTGGTCCACGACGCCGCGCGGCCAGTGGGTCGTGACGGCGCAGAAACCGCACCGGCGGGTGCACTCCGTACCAAGCAGCATCAGCGTCGCGGCGCCGGCCGACCAGCACTCGGAGAGGTTCGGGCACCGCGCCTCGCGGCATACCGTCCCGAGCTGGAGCCCGTCGAGCAGGTCCCGCACCTCGGGGTAGACCGCGCCGCGGGGCGGACGGATGCGGATCCACGGGGGCAGTCGATGGGTCCCCGGGTTCTCAGGGGTCGCGGTCGCCACACCGCGCGGACGAGCGTCGGCGGTTTATCCTTTACTCGCCCGGCCGCGCCCGAGGCGCTCCTCGAGCAGCGTCGCAAGGAAGCTCGCCGGGAGCTCGTCCATCGCGACCTGGCTCGACTCTCCGGACCCTCCCGTCTCGAGCGTGACGAGCCCGTCCCGCTCCAGCTCCTTGAGGGTCCGCCAGAACGTCGTTCGGCTCATCGGAGAGGCACGGAGCTCCTCGAGCAGCGCGGTGTGGTTGGCCCGCAGCTTCTGGCTCGCGGTGGAGCTCCCCCGTCCCTTGAGCATCCGCGAGAGCGAGAGAAGGACTCCCAGCTGGTTCGTGGAAAGGGCCTCGAGCTGGTTCTCGGTCACGGTCGGCATGATCGAGCCCTTCGCGCGACGTACGTGCTCAGCTGAGATCGCATCGGCCCCTTCGTCGTCCGCCGCATGGGCCGCGCCGGCGAGCAGCTCGAGCGCGAACCGCGCGTCACCGTTCGGCGCCGCGATGCGGGCGACGTGGTCGAGGACGTCGCGGTCGTAGCTTCCGGACCGAAGCGCAATCTCCGCCCGAGAGGCCAGGATGTCGACCAGCGCCTCTCGGTCGTAGGGCGCCAGAGAGAGACGACGCGTGACCCCGAAGCTCGACCGGCTCGCGGGGTCGAGGAACGGGAACAGGTCCTCGACGGCGATGAGGACCAGCGAGATCGAGCCGAGCTCGACCTCGTGGGAGCGAGAGAGCAGGTAGACCAGCTTCGTTTCCTGCCGGACGAGGCTCGACGCCTCGTCGAGCAGTACCAGGAGGTGCTGCGGGTTCTTCCGGATCCCCTGCTCGAAGACGTCCAGCATCTCCGAGAGGCTGTAGCCGCGGTCGGGCAACGAGACATGGACAGAGCGGAGCAGGTCGAGCATCACCGTGCGGTCGCTCGCGCGGCGCCAGCAGTTGACGTAGGCGGTCTTTACCGGGAGACCGCCGAGACGTCCCCCGCGCTCGAGGTCCGCCCCGAGCCGTCGGGCGAGCGCGGTCTTTCCGCTGCCGACGCCACCGGTGAGGAGGAGGTGGGAGGGGAGTCCCTTCGAGAGCGCCTCGCGGAAGCGACGATAGGCGAGCTCGAGCTCCTTCTCGCGGTGGACGAGCCGGGGCGGAAGATACGACGAGTCGAGCGTCTCTTCCTTGAGGAGTACGCGCGCCAACGAGCTCACCGTGCGCCCGCCCTGACCGGGGCGGTCCATAATATGTTCGCTATCGGGAGCGGGCGGACGCGCGCCGCCGTTGGGCGAGGCGGAGGCGTTCGACGGCGAGCGGCACGAGCTCTCTCGTAGGGCGCAGCGCGTCCAGGACGATCCATCGACCTCGACGTGCGAGGGAGTGGTATTCCCGGGCGACGCGCTCGAGGATCTGCATCTGTTCGAGCGGACCCCGCTTCCGAGCGCGGTCGCCTAGACGCCGGACCGCCTCGCGCGGAGGGATCTCGAGCAGGATCACCCGGTCCGGCGCGTGGGTGGCGACGCGCTCGAGCTCGTCCAGGCGCCGCCGCTCCCGCGGTGGTAGCGCGCTCCCCTGATAGGCAAGGGTCGAGTAGAACGACCGGTCGCTGAGCACGATGTCGTACCGAGCGAGGTCCTTCTCAAGACCGGGACGCGCGAGGTACCGGTCGACCGTGAAGTAGACGGCTCCTGTCCAGGGGTCGGTGCGGCTCACGCTCTGGGCGAGGGCCCCCAGCCGCGGGTCCGACGGTTCACGGCGAAGGGCCACCGAGTGTCCACGGCGACGAAGAGCCGCGGCCAAGGCCGTGCTCAGTGTCGACTTCCCGGCGCCGTCGATTCCTTCGAGGGCGACAAGCATACCCTGGGAACGTCGGCGGGCGGTCATCGGAGTCCCGTCGGGTCTATGCTCGGGCGCCAGCCGTAGACCTTTTCCACCGATTCAACGAACGGGACCCAGAGGAGTTCCGCCTCACCGGACGGACTCTCGGCCAGGGAGGCAGCCCGCCGGGGGACCGTCGCGAGGTCCAAGACCGCTCCCGGCCGGGAGGGGTCGTCGAGAAAGTCCGTCTCAAGGAACCAAGGTCCGCGGTCGCGTAGGACGTCCCGGAAGAGCTCGCGTCGGGCGAGATACGATGGCGTCACGGAGCACCGGTCGGTCGGCGCGATACGCTCGCGCGCATAATGCTTCACCACGCGTTCCGCCGGGAGGCCGACCTCGGCGGCTCGCGCCGCAAGCTCGGCGAATCCCGCGGGGTCGAGGTCGGCCGAGTGGACCACTAACGGGCAGTCGGATTCTCGAGCGACCACGAATGCGTGTCGAAACGCCTCCTCCACAGCTCGTTCGACCTCGGGTTCAACCGGGAAGTGAGGGCGACCCACCTCTCCGAGCGCGACCGCTCGATTCTCGCGCACCCAGCGCCCGGCCAGGTCGAGGGCATCGCGATGGACCTCCAGGGCTGCCGAGACACCGATCTCGGGCGCGGCGTGAACGAGGTCGACCGGGTACGGAGCCACGACGGGATAGACGATGACCCCCACCTCCTCTCGGATCCGGTGGGCCAGGGATTCCGTGGTCTCGAACTGGGACCGGTAGTCCGCGACCGTGTGAGGCACCGTTCCGGAGTAGTTCTGGGTG
>JBEKJT010000091.1:0-6789 GCA_050011075.1 Thermoplasmata archaeon | reverse complement strand
ACGGGTTCCTCAACCAGACGTGGGTGCTGCCGGGCGACCTGTCGGGGGCCTGGACCCGAATCTATCAGTTGGCACCGACACCCAGTCCGAGCGGCGAGCCGAACATGGTCTACGACCCGGCGCTCCGAGAAGTGGTCCTGATGGGCGGATACGATAACTGGACCATCCTCGCCTACACCTGGACCTTCGTCAACAACACCTGGACCCAGGTCCTGAAGAACGGGCCACCACCGGCGCGCAGCGGTTCGGCGATCGACTACGACCCGGCGTTGGGCGGCGTTGTACTCTTCGCCGGCAACTCGGAGGACCTCTACATGAACGACGTTTGGTTGTTCACGGGAAAGCTCGTGAACGGTACCATGTGGACAAGCCTCTGGGCCTATCCGAGCCCGCCCCACCGAGCCGTCGGCCGGGGAATCTATGACCCGGTAACCGAACAGTTCGTCGTGTTCGGCGGCCAGTACGATGAGTCCGGGAACGGCGGGTCCGGGGCGTATCTCAACGACACCTGGGCATTCACGGCGGCCGGTCCGGTCACGAGCTATACGGTTTCGGGAACGGTGAGCGCGACCGGAGGAGCAAAGATCTCCGGAGCCACTGTATACTCCAACGGCACCGGTGGAGACTCGATTACCACAACGGGTCCCGCGGGAGCCTACTCATTCACTCTCCTGAACGGGAGCTACCAGATCACTGCGATCGCGCCGGGCTTCCTTCCCTCGACCCAATCCGTGAGGGTGACCGGCCGATCAGTATCCGGCGTCGACTTCACTCTGTCGGTTCAACCGGTCCTTCCCCTCCCGCCCACGGGGCTGTCGGGAAGTGCGTCGGGCTCGAGCTCCATCAGCCTTTCGTGGACGAATTCCGCGGGGACGCTGACCGACGACTACCTGTTCTACGAAGCCGGCACCGTGTGCTCGGCTGCCACCGAGATAGATTTGGGCGCCGTCGTGACGAAAGCGACGGTCACCGGCCTCACCCAGAACACCCTCTACTGCGCGTATGTCGAGGATGCCAACATGAACGGAACCTCGGCTCCTTCCGCCACGGTCGACGTGACCACATCGCGTGAGGTTGCCACGAACTACGAGGTTACGTTCACGGAGTCGGGACTCTCCTCGGGTGTGCCGTGGTCGGTGACGCTGAACGGGACGGAGCAGGGCGCGACGTCCGCCACGATCACGTTCAGCGAGCCGAACGCAACGTACCCGTTCACCGTGGGGCCGGTCGCGGGATACACCGTGAACCCCTCTTCGGGGTCGGTGACTGTCCATGGGGCGGCGGTGCCGGAGTCCGTCACGTTCACCCCCGTCCCTCCTGGCACGTACGCTGTGACATTCAGCGAGAACGGCCTCCCCTCGTCAACGGCTTGGACGACCACGTTGGACGGAACGCTGGGTGGTTCCGCGACGAGCACGATCACCTTCACGGAAGCGAACGGGACGTACTCGTACTCCATCGGAACCGTGTCCGGGTATGTTGCCAATTCCACCTCGGGGTCCCTCGTCGTGCAAGGAGCAGCTGTGGCCCGAGCGATCACATTCACGCCGACAAGCGTTCCCACCTACCCGGTCAGCTTCACCGAAACTGGATTGCCGCACGGGACCGACTGGGCCGTTACGTTGGCGGGAACGACCCACACGTCGACCAACGACATGGTCTCGTTCGACGAGCCGAACGGCAGCTTCCCGTATTCCGTTAGTCTCGTCGCGGGATATGCGACGAACCCCTCTAACGGCAACGTCTCGGTCGCGGGTGCCCCCGTCCCTCTCACCGTCACGTTCACGGCCGTGTACTTGGTGACCCTCATCGAATCCGGCCTCCCTACAGGGACTAACTGGTCCGTGGTATTGACCGCCTCTAACTCGGAGATCATCCTCCTGGCGCCCCTCGGTTCGCCCTCTCTTACGCTCTGGTCGGACGGCGCCAACAGCACCCAGTTCTCCGTTTCGAACGGGTCTTACTCCTACACCACCTCCGCTCCGGGGTACACCAACAACTCGGGGACCTTTGCGGTGAATGGAGCGAGTCCGGCGCCCGTCACGGTCGCCTTCACCGCGACGACACCCCCGCCGTCGGGCACGTCAAGCCCGTCCTCGATGTCAGAAACCCCCGTTCTCGATTACGTGGTTCTCGCTTCGATAGTGGTTATCGCGGCGATCGCGGTGGCGGTCGTACTGACCCGACGCAGAGGAAGAGTCCCTCCATCATCTTGAGGCCGAGAGACGCAAGGCTTCCCATGGCTATTCCCCCTACCGCGGGAAGGTAACGCAAGAGTACTGCTTCTGTGTATCCAACTCCACGTTCGCGATGGGTCGCCTTCGCAAGTCCCTCCTCAACGAACCTTGTTCAGGTGGGTAGGATTCTCCACCTCTCTTCTTGTTACCCGTCAGAGCGTGGTCCTCTTTCACTCAGCGTCCGGGGATGATTTCGCGGCTCCAGATCGGGTTCTTCGAGAGCGTCGCGGATCGGGCCAGACGGCCCACCCAAGCGGCCGAGGCGCGTCGCGGCTCGGGGCGGGTAGGAAGGGCGAGGTTGAGAAGTCCCGAGGATAGGTTGGGGCTGGATCGGGGTCCGGGACCATCATCGGGATCCGGGGTTGGTCGTGCAACCATTGTTTGACACCGGGAGGTTACTCGTCGACCACCGAACGAACTGCGGTGGCAAGTGCCCGGAGGGTCTCGCCGGACCCGACCGCCATCTTGCGTCGAACGCATCTGGGCCCGCGACGTCGATGGCAACCAATTCGGATCCGGCACTGTCGGTCGCTTAATCCGAGTTCAGGCCTGTCTAATACGGTGGGTCGAGTTCCCAGCAATCATGGGAGTACTCGGTTGGATCGTCGTAATCGTGGTGGTCGTCGTCATCCTGGCGTTCTTGGGCATCATCCACTGAAGGGTGCCGCCGGCGGGAAGGCTCTCCCGGCACGAACCGGATCGGCGACTTCGTGACCCGAGTCGGCAGGTAGGGAGCCGTCGCGCGCGTCGGGGCCCTCACGCCGGAATGGGGATGAGGAGCTTCTAGACACCTAATCCCCTGTCGTCTAACAGGGGAGACCGGTGGCTTCTCCGACCGCAGAATGCAGTGTCCCCCGGCGAGCAGGTCGGGGGCTTTCGCCGTCCGATACTGGATCCGTCCTAGAGAATCGGCTGCCTCGGCAGGCTGGCACCACATACCTGACAGGATCGGCGCATCGGGGCGTTGGAGGCTCCGCACGAGTGGCAGATCTTGGTGCCCTGCATGGCCGTCTTCGGGCCGACCGGAGGAACCCATCGAGACATGACCTCGGATGATTCGGTCCCCTCGGACGGCTGTCTTCGCGTCCAGACTCCCAAGGCGAGGACAGCACCGACCACGGCACCGATGACCGCGAGGAGCCAGAACGGAAACGCCGCAGGTGAAGAGGGAGCCGTGGAACCGGCCCCGGAAGGGGAGGAGACCGTGACGGTCGTGGAACCTGCTACGCTGAACCCCACTGCATCGGTCGCGGTGCATGTCGGTACGTAGGTTCCCGTGGCAGTGTACGCGTGGGTCGTCGAGCCTCCGTTCTCCGTCTCCTCCGTGTTGCCATCCCCGAACGACCAACCGACCGAGATGCTGGGGGTTCCCCCGCTGGCCGAGCAGATGAAGGTGAATGGTTCACCGATGACGGCGCCGGTCTCGTTAACCACGAGGCGGAGGGTTGGATCGCGGTTGATGATGACCGTCATCGCGCTCTCCGCTTCGGAGCTGAGATGGTCGGTGACGCGACAGGTTATGGTAGCCTCTGGGGGGGAGGCGAAGGTCGTCGCGAAGCTCGAACTCCCCGCGATGAACGCCGAGCCTGCGACCGACCATGCGAAGGTGAACGGGGACTGTCCGCCCGCAGGGGTGCAGGCAAAGAGATCGGACTGGTCGACATCGGTGGTCGGACGCGATGCACTGACCGTCACGGACAGAGCGATCAACGTCCCGGCCGTCACCGTATTCGAGGTCGTAATGCTCGAGGTGGGGGACCGCGTGCCGCAGCCGATGCAATCGGTCGTGTCGAGGTAGAACGAGTAGCTGGTCCCCGTGGTGAGCCCGGTCACCTCGGAGGTGTGGGTGGTCTCGTTCGTAATCGTGGCCGCGAGAGTATACGCTCCGCCGTCCGTCCGCTCGTACAAAGTGTACGATTGGAACGAGAGCAGGCCACCATACGAGGCGTTGTTGGTCCAGTTGAAAGTGATCGAGGTCGAGGTGACCATTGGCTCGGTGACAAAAGCGAGCGTGGGTTGGATGACCTCCAGGACGTTGGACGTCGCGCCCCCGTGGCGAGCTGCGTTCTCCGTTACCTGCCACCAGAGGCTCGCCCCTGGGGAAAGGGAGCCGACGACTGATTCGGTGGTCCCCTGCATCGTCACGACCCCGGTCGAAACGAACGGGCCGCTCGAGCTCGTCGACGAGTACGCGACGGTGTAATTGGAGAAGAAACGGTCGGTCGTCGGAGTCCATGAGAGGCTGATCGCCCCGGGGGAGACCCCGAGTGCGGTCAGCGTGATCGTCGCATCCGGTCGGACGCTGGGGATCACGGTGGTCTCCGGCGATTCACGCGGTCGTGGGGAAGAGGCGCCGACAGGCGGAACCGCCGAAGAAGAGTGGGGCGAACTGGTGCCAAGGCCGGGCCATCCGGCAAGGACTACGGTCGACACTATCAGGATCAGCGCCGAACGGACCAGGGTCAGAGCGAGCCTGTTCGGGTCGGGCGAGCGAACCCACACCATAGAGGCTCCTAGAATTTTGAAATTCGGGATGATAAACTTTGTTGTCGCCGGGGCTCCGTGAGGGGTCCGATGGTCACGCTCCCGGTGAAAGAAGTCCTCGACCTGTGACCAGAAACCCGCAGGAGGGCTCGAAGGGCGAACAAGCTACCGCGTCGATTCTCGGCGGGTGCGGAAACCGCGTACTTCTTCGCGAACTACGCGCCCTTAGTCTCCAGCGACCGTTAAGAGATAGAAACGTGTGCTACCCGCAACTCGAAGTAGTATGTTCCATCCGCAACTGGTAGGTCCGCCCCGGTGGTCTGAGCCCACCGCCCACCTTTGGGGCACGTCGGAGACCTCACGGTCTGGACCGCTCCCCCTCGACTCCGGCCCCTCGAGTCGGGAGGGAGACCGGTCCCTGCCCCCTGTCGTCTGACACCTCATGAGGGCTGGCCACGCGACGACCCGTAGCAGGTTCGCGTTGATGGGCGAAGCCAGCTGCGGTGTCGGTTCGAGATGCGGCGGGTCGGACAGCCGACGGAATATCGGAATGCTCGACCGCTCTCGCCGGTTCCGTTCACCCGCGCATGTTACACTGCCGCGCGGCAGAACGGACAGGCCCGACCGTCCCCGGCGAAGAGCTTCCCGCACCGCGCGCAGGTCCGATCGGAAGGGCCAGTGGATAGGGTGGGCCGTCCGCGGGCGAAGGACGAGGCGTCGAACACGATGGCAAGGACGCCCCCTACGACCCCCAGTACACCTCCTAGGTAAAATCCGCCCCCGACCAGGAGGCTCGCCAGCGAAAGAACGAGGATGGTCAGGCCGAAACCCCGGTGGGCCGCGGGCTGGAACACGAGACCGACCGCGACAAGAAGTACGACGAACCCAAGAAGTGAAGCAAGTGCTCCGAGCGATCCGATAAAGACGCTGGCCCCGGCGTATCCGGCGGAGCCGACCACGCTCCCCACGGCCAGGAACAGGACTCCCTCGACCAGTATCAGGAGTCCTCCGACGAGGGAGAACAGGAACGCTTCGACGGGACGTCTCGGACCAGTCACGTATCCCTACTCCGACGGGCGAACGCCCTACCTGGCCCGTCCATGCACCGCTTACCCGTATTTCTTAGCTTCGCGTTCTTCCCGTCACGGCGCCCGAATGGCCCATACACCCGGGGCCCGGTCGCGTTCGAGCATGGGTTCCACAAGACAAATCTTCCCTAGGCTTCGCCGGGTCCGGTGACCCCGCTCGACGTCGGTACGTGGCCCTTGCACTCGAGCTTCGTGCCTTGGCCGAGCTGCCGACGAGTTTGGGAGCGATCGAACGATCGCCCGCCCGACGAACCCTTCCCGGGGGTTGCGGAAGAGGATTCGCAGACGGCTCTCAACCGACGAGCTCGACGTTCTTCGAGCCGATGTTCACCACATAGACGTACGCGTCCTTCGGGTCGTAGAATGCCGCGATGGCGTACTTCCCAGCCGTGATCGAGGAAACGGCGTTGGTGCTGCTCACGAAGAAGAGAGTGCTCACGGTCGTCTGGTTCACGTCCCCGGCACCGACCATGTCCTTCAGCGTCGGGTCGTAGATCATCAACGTGACGTTCTGGGTGACCTTGAGAGTCTTCGCGACCGTCGTTCCCGACACTACGACGATCGAATTCGAGAGCGAAGTCACATACATGTCGCCGTTCGCCGGGTCATAGTTCGCAAAGGTGAACGCTCCCTTCCCCAGCGAGATGGTGGCGGACACCGCGTTCGCCGAGGAGATGACGATGAGATACGACTTGCCCGTCGTGTCGTTGAGCCCGACAAAGTAGCTGTTCTTGGTGGCCGGGTCGTAGCCGAACAGATTGGCGAGCGCGCTGGTGATCGAGTGCACCGTCAGATTCTTCACGACCTTTTCCGCCGAGTTGATCACGCTGATCCTCTCCACATAGGGGGGGCCGGTGGTGCCGTAATCGGTGCCGTACGCGTACGTATCGCCGCTTCCGGGGTTGACGTAGATGAACTCGGGATGACCCCCTACCGTGAGAGTGGTCACACTACCGCTTCCCGCGATCGCCGACACGGTT
>JBEKJT010000090.1:0-6798 GCA_050011075.1 Thermoplasmata archaeon | reverse complement strand
AGATGTCGCCCAATTTGCCGATGACCAGGCTGAGCGCCACACCGGCGGCCGCGTAGGCCGAGATGACGAGCGTCACCTGGGCAGCGTCGACCCCGAAATCCGATTGGATCGTGGGGAGGGACGGGGTGAGCATCCCTTCGATGTAGAGGACCACGAGGACGACCCCTGCGAGCAGCAGCATGATGCGATTGGCATACCGCTGGTCGAAGGTTTCCACCGTCTTCGGAACCGGCGAGAAGTGGATGGGGCTCGCGTCCGCGGGAGAAGGCAGACTCACGGACATTTCTTCGCTCATCGCGACCTTCCTCGGGCGACCTGAGAACGCTCGCGTCGTTCCCGCATTTGAGTGCACACCGCCGTCAGGGTCTTCACGGTCGGGACGCGAAGCTCTCGGGGAAGGCTCTCGGTCGCCAGGCGGACCGTCCTCTCGAATTCCCGGTCGAACGTCGCCAGCAGCCGTAGGGCCCGAGGGGTAAGATGGACCACGACGCCCCGGCGGTCGGCGGGAGAACGGTCGCGTCGGGCCCACCCCTGCGTTTCGAGCGAGGTGACGAGAGCACTGACGGCCGGACGCGAGATCCCAAGACCGTCCGCAAGCGCGGATAGGCGAAGTCCTCCCGCCTCGTGGATCCGGTGCATCGTGAGCGCCTGGCCCACGGAGAGGTGGTAGCGGCGGAGGACGTGGGTTCCGAGAAGCCGGGTCTCCGCGAGCGTATTGCGGAGCACGGGCCACACGTCCGCGTCCGCGGCCCGCGCCGACGAGGGGTTCACATTAGTTAAGGCAACTTAATGATTAGATAACTGTAACCTAAGGCTCGTCGCACCGTCGCACGCTCGTCCGTGGGCTGCGCGTGGGCGCAAGGCCTATCGGGGGGCCCCCGGGTGGGGGCGCGAGGCGATGCCGCTCGAGTACACGGGAATACGCGTGCGAGACCTGGCCCGGTCCATCCGTTTCTACACGGAGGGCCTCGGCCTCAAGCTCGGTCCCGCCGGTCGCATGGCCGCCGGCGGTCTCTGGCAAGAACTAAAGGACTCGGCCACGGGCGCAATCCTCGAGTTGAACTATTACCCCGGGGACCCGCCGTTCCGGGAGGGCGACGAGCTCGACCACCTCGGGTTCCGTGTGAGCGACCTCGACTCCACTCTCGCCCGCCTAGTCGAGCTCGGGGCCCGCGTGCGCATCCCTCCCTTCGCGGAAGGGAACGAGCGGCTCGCCTTCCTCTCCGATCCGGACGGCGTGTGGGTCGAGCTCTACGAACAAGGTCCCGAGGAAGTGCCCCCGACCTCACGGTTCGGGGGCTGAACCTGCGTACCCGCTCTCGAGCGTTAGAGTATATGTGTTCGGGGTCGCCATCCCCCGACCGGTTATCCGTGGAAGGGACGAGCCCCGCAACAAAGGCCCCGCCCTCCTCCGCGGCCATCCCGCGTGCGGTCCACTCGCTCACCCTGAGCTCGGGGGCGGTCTTCGCCGCGAGCCTCGCGGTCCAACTGATCGGCCTCATCGGGAGCATCTTCCTCGCGAAACAGATCGGGATCAATACCGCGGGTCAAGCCCTACTCGGTACCGCGCAGCTGTTTCTCCTGATCGGATCGTCGATCAACGGCGTCGGCGACCTGCGCCTCGGCACCGCGTACACCTACTATCTGGCGCGCGGAAAGCCGGTGACCGACAACACCTCCGTCTATCTCGTGGTCCGAATGATGATGGTCGCGGCCGCCGGCCTCGTCCTGTTCGTCCTCGCGCCTATCTCCGTCTTCGGCGCCTCTCCGTTCGCGTCCGGCTCGGGCGAGCTCACGTCGCTCGGGATCTTCCTGACCCTTCCCATTCTCTGGTCGTTTTCGACCGTCTACAACCAGATGTTCATCGGGCTCGGCAACTCCCTCAAAGCCCAATACCCCGGGTTGGTAGAGGCCCTCGCCCGTCTCCCGATCCTCATCTACGTCTCGTACCACTACCATTCGGTCCTCGCGATCACGATCGCCTACGCCGTTGGGGCGGCCGCCTCGGCGCTCTTCAGTCTTCCGGCGATCCTTCCGCGCCTGCGGGCCATCCGGTGGATGGAGGCCCTCCGGCTGTTCCGGTTCGCCTGGCCGCTCATGGGCAGCCTCATGCTGAACTACTTCGTCACGAACATGATCCCGCTCATCATCAGCGCCGCGCCCGGTCTCGGGAGGGCCCAACTCTCGATCTTTCTGGCCGCGAACGGCTGGCGGATCCTTGTCCTATCGCTCCCGGCCGCGGTGACGACCCCCCTCTTCCCGTACCTCGCCGGTCTGCACCAACGAGAGGAGTACCACGAAGTGCGTCGGGGGACCTGGCAGGCGTTGCGGTACTCCGCGATGTTGCTCGTGCCGGGGGTCGTGGGTCTCGTGACGTACCGCTACAACTTCCTGAACGTCTTCCAGAACCGTGCCTACGCCGGACCGGGGGCCCTGCCGCTGGCCATCCTCGTGGTCAGTGCGCTCCCGCTCGCTCTCAGTCAGATCATCCAGTCCAGCATTAACGCGATCGGACGGCAGCGGCTCGAGTTGTACATCACGAGCACATCCGTCGGCGTGATGTTCCTGGCGGTCCTGCTCCTCATGCCCCCATGGGGGATCTTCCCGATCTACCCTGGGATCGTCGCGGGAGCGGTCGCGGTCCTCATCTCTTCGGTGGCGGCGCTGGCGCTGAACACCTACTTCATGGAGACGTTGATCCGCGTCCACATCCGCCCGTGGCCCATCGTGGCGATCACGGCGAGCGCGGCCGGTTCGTTCGCGTCGCTGTGGCTTTTGAATCACCTCCAGCTCTTCCCCGTCAGCACTTGGTATCAGCTGCTCAGCGCGGTCGTGATCGGGTTCGTCGTCTACTTCGCGATCCTCGCGGCCATCGGAGAACTGACCCGCAACGATGTCCGGAGGATCTGTTCCTCGGTGGGGGTCCCGCGCGGCCTCTACGAGACCGTGGCTCGATTGTGTTGGAAGGAATCGGCTCCGGACCTCGAGCCCATCGACCACCGACTGGCCCCCGGGCTTCGTTCGACGGAGCTCCCCGAGACGTTCTCGGGTACTCGGGAGATGCCCGAGATCGGACCCTTGCCGCCCGAGGAGCCTCCCGAGCCGCCCGAGGAACCTCGAGAGTGATCCCTAGCCCCTGCGACCAAAGACCCGGAACTGTCCATCCGTCCGCTACGGGTTCTCTGTGACGGGGAAACGCCCGCCCGTGGTCGCTTTGTCGCGACGCGAGCGGCAGAGAGCTTATGGCCGCACCGCTGGTTGGATTCGCGAGGTAAGAGACCATGGTCCACGTCGAGGTTCGACCGGCAGCGGTCAGCCAGGTCCACACGCTCATCCGGGGCCAGAAGCCCGAGGTCGGAGTGCGGGTGTATGCTCTGCCGGGCGGCGGGGGTTGCTGCGGCGGGGGAACCGCCGTCGCTTTCGGGCTGGCCTTCGCGAAGCCCCGACCGGACGACGAGGTCCTACGGGTCGACGGGTTCGCCCTGCTCATTGACCCGGCCAGCTCGAAGCTGGTCGACGGCGCGGTGGTCGACTACGTGGAAGGGCTCAAGGAGTCGGGGTTCAAGATCACGAACCCGACCCTGCCCGAGCCGGACGAAGCGGGCCGGGCCGGCGGATGCACCTCCTGCGGCTCGAACTCTTCGAACGGCGGCGGGTGTGGCTGCGGGTCCCGCTGAACGCTCGCGGACCGGGGCGGGGCCCCGGCGGGAGCCCAGGTCCCGGCCGTCCGTTAAATATGGTCCCGCGGCTCGCGCGGCCCGATGACCGGGGAAGCCCTACGTAGCGAGAACCTGCGTAAAGTCTACACGACCAAGGGGGCGCCCCCGGTCGAGGCGCTCGCGGGTGTCTCGATGGAGGTCCGACGCGGAGAGCGGGTGGCGCTCCTCGGACGGAACGGGGCCGGGAAGACGACGTTCCTCAAGATCGCCTCGACTCTCCTTCGGCCGACCTCCGGTTCGATCGAGGTGTTCGGGTTCGACGTAGCGCGCTCCCCGGAGAAGGCGCGGCCGTACATCGCCGTGGTCCCTCAGGAAGGCAAGCCGTTCTTTCACCTCACGCCGCGCGAGCAGGTCTACACGTACCTGCGGGCCCGAGGGCTCGCTCGAGAGACGGCAAAGGCCCGGACCGAGGAGGCGATAGAGCGCATGGGCCTGCTCGAATTCGCCGACCGACTCTCGATCACTCTTTCGGGGGGCCAGCGGCAACGGACGATGGTGGCTACCGTGATCGCCACCGAGGCCCCGCTGCTCTTCCTGGACGAACCGTCGATCGGGATGGACCCGTTCGCCCGAAGGGATGTCTGGGAATCGCTGCGCACGTTGACCCGACGGGGCTCGACCATCCTCCTCACGACCCACTACCTCGACGAGGCCGACGCCCTTTCCGACCGTCTCTACATCATCGAGCGCGGCGAGGTCCTGGTGAGCGGGACGGCTGAGGACCTGAAGCGGTCGGTCGGAGGAACGCTCAAGGTCTCTATGGCAGGGGGAGCCCGGGCGGTCGAGTCGTTCCGCTCCTTCGGTTCGTGCGTCGCGGACGGGGAGCACCAGAGCGTGATCGTCGCCCCCGAGCGCCTCGGGGAGCTGATGGAGCTCGCGGTCCGGTCGAGATTGACGGCCACGGTCGGTCCCGTCACCCTCGAGGAGGCGTTCCTGCGGGTCGTCGGACGGTCGATCAATGAGGACTGACGCCGAACCGCTCGCTCGCGCCCCGTTCCGGGGGTTGACCGCGTTCCTCTGGACGGAGGTCCTCGTGCAGGCCCACGAGAACCTCGCGATGGCGACCTCGATGGTCGTCCAGGGCGTGCTGCTGATCTTCGTCTGGATCCTCGCGCCCGGGCTCCTCGGCGTCGCGCTCCTGGGAGCGATCCTGTTCTCGATGTTCGCGATGGGCCAGCGGGTGCTCAACGAGGCCGCGTACATTCGCATCGACCACAAGGCGAACGACCTCTACCTCGCGAGCCCGCTCTCCCCCGAGGCGTACTTCCTCGGCATGTCGGCCGGGATCCTCGTGGTGTACATTTCCCCGGTCGTCGCCCTGGGGGTCCTCACGGCATTCGTGGTGCACCCGTCCCTCGCGGTCACGGGGCTCCTCGTGCTCCTCGGAGGGACCGTCTGGCTCTTCGCCGCATCGATCGGATACATCTTTTCGACGTTCTTCCGGGACAATCGCGCGATCTGGGCGTACGCGAGCCTGTTCTTCAACGTCTTCGGCGTTCTGCCGCCCGTCTTCTACCCGTTCGGGAAGTTCCCGGTGGCGCTCCAGCCGGTCGCGCTCTTGATGCCGCCGAGCGCCGCCGCCGCGCTGCTACAACATGCGATCGGCGTCACCGCGCTCTCATCCGACCAGATCGCGCTCGCGGTCGGCGGGCTCGCAGCCGAGACCGTCGCGCTCTTCCTGTTCGCGATCTGGTGGGCGCGTCACACGGTCCAGGGGGCGTGAATGGCGACACGGACCAGCCTCTTCCCGAACGTGCCGACCCAAGGTCGGTCGCTGCCCGCGTTCTTGATCGTCGGCTGGCGCTGGATCGGCCGCAACCCGGCGGTCGCGATCGCCCCGATCCTGCTGCCGTTCATCTTCCTCTATTTCCTCTCGTTCATCTCGTCCCCGTCGCTCCTTCCCCTCGAGATCGTCGGGGCGATGCTGTTCACGATGCAGAACATCGGCTCCTGGGTCCTCGGCGATAGCGCGGTCTGGCGGATCGAGTGCTCGATCCAGGACCTCTTCGTCGCGAGCCCCCTCGGCCGGCTGCGCTACCTGTTCGGCATCGCGTTCTCGAACCTCATCGCCATGCTGCCGGCCCTGGTGATCCTGACGGCGCTCCTCTCCTGGGTCGGTGGCCAGCACGGCGTACCGCTCACGCCCTACGCCGGCCTCGTCCTTCTCGGCAGCCTGGCTACCCTCTGGGTGCTGTTCTCTTCGATCGGGATCGCGATCTCGAGCCGTATCCGCACCCAGCGGGAGATCTGGCCGGTGGGCAATCTCACCTTCACCATTCTCGGAATGCTCTCGCCGTTGTACTATCCGATCTCCGCCCTCCCGCCGCTGTGGCAGGACGCGGCAAGGTTCCTCCCAGCGACCTACGCGGCGCTCCTCGTCCAAGGAGCGATGGGGATCACCCCGGCGTCGGAGGGACAGATGCTCCTATACGCCGGACTCCTCGCGGCGACGACGGTGGTGGTCCTGGTCGTCTGTCTCCGCCTCTACCGCTGGGGGGAGGCGTAGGATGGTGGAAACGTTCAAACGGGGCGGCGGTATGGTACGGTCGGTGCGCCGTTCCAACCTCCCAACATCCTTCTCGACCCTCTCCCGGGCGGCCCCGCATCCTAGCCCTCCTCGACCTTTCCCGCTCCATCCTTCCGGTTCGGGAGGAGGGTAGAGAGACCGAACGATGGGAAACGACGAATTTGACGAGATCCTGTCCGCGCTCGACCGAGAGACTGCCCGCATCCGGGTTCGCGCCGAGCCCCGGCGGTACAACAAACCCGCGACCGTGATTTCCGGGTTCCCCCCGGGGGTCGACCTGGCGGAGACGACGCGCTCGCTGAAGAACCGGCTCGCGACCGGCGGGTCGGTCGTGGACGGCGAGGTTTACCTGCAGGGTGACCATCGCTCACGGATCCGGGACGAGCTCGCGAAGCTCGGGTTCGACCCCGAAACGGTCGAGGTCTCGGACGCGGCGTTACCGAAGCGGGGCCGCCGCGGCTAGTCAGCTCCTCTCGGCCGGGAACCTCGAGCGGTCGTTCCGCACCGGCGAAAATCCCTCCTCCGCGCCCAATTTGCCCACTCCGGAGAACG
>JBEKJT010000089.1:0-6942 GCA_050011075.1 Thermoplasmata archaeon | reverse complement strand
AGCGGGCGGAATCGATGGTCCGCGGGGCCCGCGGATTCATCCTCGCGGGCACGGGGCTCGGTCACGTCGCATCGAAACACTTCGAGTGGATCCGCGCCGCGGTCGATCGCGGTGTCGTGGTCGCCATGACGACGCAGTGCCTCGGCGGGAACGCAGACCCGTACGTCTATTCCACCGGGCGCGAGCTTGTACAGGCGGGGGTCCTTTACCTCGGGGACCTCCTGCCTGAGACCGCATACGCGAAGCTCCTATGGGCGCTTGGCCGGGCCCCGGATGCTGTCGGGGTCCGACGACTTCTCACAGAGGACCGCGCGGGAGAGTTCCAGACGCGTCATCGGACCGAAGGGAGCCTCTGACGTGAAGGCCGGCCTCGAAGTCCACCAACAGCTCGCGACCGGCAAGCTGTTCTGCGAGTGTCCGTCGGAGTTCTCCGAAGAGGTCCGCGGTTCGTTCGCTCGACGGTTGCGTGCCGCCGGCGGCGAGGACCGGGGCGTTGACCCCGCCGCGTCGTTCCAGGCGTCGCGCGGACTTCGCTATCGATACGAGATCGTACCGACGAGCTGCCTCGTAGAGATGGACGAGGAACCGCCCCATCCGCTCAACGAGGAAGCGTTGGACACGGCCCTCACGCTGGCGCTCCTGCTGGACGCCCATCCGATGGACGAAGTTCTCGTCATGCGCAAGATCGTCGTCGACGGCTCCAATACCTCAGGATTTCAACGAACCACCCTCGTCGCGACCGACGGGAAGCTCGAGGTCGGGGGGCACCCGATCTCGATCATTTCGATCTGCCTCGAGGAGGACGCGGCGCGCAAGGTCGGGGAGTCGGAGGAGGAGGTAACCTACCGGCTCGACCGCCTCGGGATTCCGCTGGTCGAGATCGCGACGGGGCCCGACATCCGCTCCGGCCTCGAAGCCCGCGAGGTCGCCCAGGAGATCGGCGCTCTCTTGCGTGCGACGCGCCGGGTCCGTCGCGGGATCGGCACCATCCGCGAGGACGTGAACGTCTCCACCGAGGGCGGACGCCGTATCGAGATCAAGGGAGTCCAGGAGCTACGCAAGATCCAGGAGTACGTGGACGGAGAGGTCGCCCGGCAAACTCTCTTGCTCACCGTCCGCGACGAGCTCCGTCGTCGCCAAGCGACCGTGCCGGACCGGCCTCCCCTGGACGTGAGCGAGCTCTGTTCCGGCATAGCCTCGGGTCCGCTCGCCGAGTCCGCGCGGGTAAAACGCGTCGTTCTCGCGATTGGGCTCCTTGGCTTCGGAGGGTTGCTCCACTCCCCGACCGGGACGGAGGAACGCCTGGGCCGCGAACTCGCGGACCAGGCCCGCGCGGTCGGCTTGCGGGGACTCCTTCATTCCGATGAGCTGCCGGGCTACGGGCTCGATGCGGAGCGGGTCGAAGAGATCCGCCGCCGCCTCGCCCTCGGTCCCGACGACGCCTTCGTGCTCGTCAGCGACCGGTCTCGAGAGCGCGCGGAGCGTGCGTTGCGCGGGGTCGTCGAACGTGCTCGGGCGGCTCTTGAAGGGATCCCGGGAGAGACCCGCGACCCGCTCCCCGACGGGCGCACGCGGTACTCCCGTCCCCTCCCCGGCCGGGACCGGATGTATCCCGAGACGGACGTCCCGCCGACCCCGATCACGGCCGATCGTCTCGCACGACTTCGACGGAGCCTCCCCGAGCGGCCGGAGGCCCTTCGGGCGCGGCTCGAACAGGCCCACAGCCTTCCCTCGGAGGTCGTCCGACAGATCGTCTACAGCGACGACGAGGAGGCCTTCGAGGAGCTCACCCGGCGAGGCCACGACGCCTCTCTCGTCGTCCGCCTGCTCCTTCAGGAGCTACCCGCCGCGTCCTCCCCCACTCTGGGACGCCCGACCCTCGTACCGACCATCGACGCCCTCGATGCGCTCCTGACGGCGGTAGAGTCCGGCCGATTCGCGAAGGAGGGGATCGCTGTCGTTCTCTCCGCGCTCGCGAGCGGCGCGCCGTCGCTCGACGCCGCGATCGAGCGTGCGGGCCTCTCGGGATTCACTGCCGAGGACCTCACGGTCCTGGTCGAGCGCATCGTTCGTTCGAACGAAGAGGTGGTCCGACGACGAGGGGAGGACTCGTTCTCCCCGCTCATGGGCGACGTGATGAAAGAGGTCCGGGGGCGCCGCGACGGCAAGGAGGTCGCCGACGCGCTCCGTCGGCAGATCGCGAAGCTACGGTCCGAGACCGGAAGCTAGCGACCCGGGAGGACGAGGATGGCGCGCGTGAGCCCTGCGTCCCCCCGGACCGTCCCCCGGGGAGGTCCGGGGGGCCGATTCCGTGCGGTCGTCACCGACGTCGACGGAACGCTCACGGACGAGGGACGCCGCCTCGACCCGGTCGCGATCCGCTACCTGCGCCGAGTGGAGGACCGGGGGATCCCGGTCCTGCTCGCCACCGGCAACGTCCTACCGATCGCGCTCGCGCTCTACCGTTCGCTCGGCCTCTCAGGCCCGATCGTCGCGGAGAATGGCGGTCTACTGTACCGCAAGGACCCGGACGGTCGCGACGTAGTCGAGCGGCTCGCCGACCCCGAAGTCGCCCGGAAGGGGTTTGACGTCCTCGCGAACGCCGGCCTGCCCGTCCGCCGCCTGTTCACGGACCGCTGGCGGGAGAGCGAGGTCGCGCTCGAACCGAACGTGGCGGTGGCGAAGGTCCGTCGCTGTCTCGAGGGGCGCCCCATCGACGTCGAGTCGACCGGCTACGCCATTCACCTGATGGAACGCGGAGCGGGCAAACTTCCGGCCCTTGTCCGGGCCCTCACCTACTTGGGGCTCACGCCCGCTGACTGCGTGATCCTAGGGGACGGCGACAACGACGTACAGATGCTCCGGGCGGCGGGGTTCGGTGTCAGTTTCGCTTCGGGGAGCCCCCGGGCTCGCCGGGCCGCCCGCTACGTGGCGCGGGCATCGTATGCGGGGGGGTTCGTAGAAGGACTTAAGGCAAGTCGGATTCTCGCGTAGGACGGTTCCTACCGGGAGGAGCCGACCATGCTCGTTGGACAATGCGCTCGCTGCGGCACCCCCGCGGCTCTTTCCTGCACCGTGTGCGGACGCACCTTTTGCCGCCGCTGTCTTGACGAGGACGAGCGGGTCTGTTCGGACTGCGTGCAGGTCCACCGTTCCGGGAAGAGCGCGGTCGAAGCCCGTACTCCGCCGTCCCGGCGTCTCCACCGGAGTCCGCCGGCCCCCGGGCGAGTTCAGTAGTTGTAGCCGGGCAGGACGAGCGGCCCCTTCGGCGACGCCCGTCCCAGCGCCAAGAGGCCCGCGCCGAGAGTTCCGGTAACGAGACCGAACGCGAGGACCGCCCAGGCATAGGGGCCCATCGACGACGTGATCCTGACCCAGCCGACCGTCGTTCCGCCGCCCCCGGCCATCTCGTGCAGGAGGAGGTTCACGAAGACCCCAAAGCCCCATCCAAGGACGAGAAGGATCCCACCGGCGATGAAGTAGCCGACCCGCTCGTCGCCCCCCGGGTCCATCGCAGGGACCGCCGGGGTCTCGTGGACGTCGACCACGCCGTTGACACCCGGGCCGCCCGTATAGTTGTTACGCCCGCGCCGTCGAGGAAAGGGTCGGGTCCGCCGGTCTGCCTACCGGAGCTCCCGCAGCCCCGGCAGCGCCGCGTTCGCGGCGTCCAGCGATTCACGGGTGTATCGCTCGAGGGCCTTGACCTGAGTTTCGGTGAGAATGAGCGCCGGGTGGTCCCAATGCAGGGCAACGCGGTCCCCGACGGCGACCCCGGGGAGTATCTTGGGGTCGTAACGAACCCGGGACCGCGTCGCCTCTCCGAGTTCGACCCGTCCTTCGCGGAGGCGGAGAGGATGGCGTTCGACCTCGAGGAACTCGGAGTCCATGCTCACCACGCTTCCGAGACCCGGGCGGCAGGCCTCCATGTTCTTGATCGTGGTCTCCACATGGCCCGTCACTTCGCCCACCCCCACGAACGCTACGTGGAAGACGTGGTGGGGTACCGGCCGACCCGGGATGCGGGCCACGAGGCGTTCGACGGTCGGTCGCGGCAGACCGCGGCGACCCAGGGCTAGGAGGAGTCGACGGAAGTCTTCCGAGGTGAACCCGTCCAAGAGGTGGTTCCCGATCCAGTACGCCTCGACCACGCGTTCGTCGAACGGGTCGAGGCTGTGCTTTGCCCCGAGGGCCGCGAGGTACGGGTACAGGGCCTCGAACTTCGATAGGGCGGTCCGGGCGGGTTCCTGGCCGGCCCCTTTCGTGATCGCCCTGTAGAGCGTCGGCTCGGCGTCGCTCGGACCGCAGAACTGCAGGCGGTTCGTCGCAATGCTGAACCGGGCGCAGAGGGCGATCCCGGCCATCTCAGGAAGGAGTCGCCGTCGGGCGGAGAGCGCGTGCGAGGAACCGTCCGATGTCCCGGAACTGCGCGAGGCCGACCACGAGGGCCACGCCGCCGACGATCGCGAGCGCCCCGAGCGCGGCGTCGATCGTGAGCGGGGTCCCCTGGACGAGCACCCCGAGGACCCAGGTCACCGGGAACCCCAGCACGAGGGCGGAGGTCGCGACGCTCAGGTTCACTCGCTTGAGACCGACGTACCAGGTGCCGACGAACGCCGCGAGGAACGCCGCGCTGATCCCGACCCAGGCCCAGTCCGGGCCCGAGAAGCCGGCGACCGCGCCCCACTGAAGGGTGAGCCCGAGGTAGCCCGCGAGGAAGAGGCCCCCGAAGCCCATCCGGCCGAGCGCCACCGTGGTCGACGGGAGTTCTCGGAGGACGCGCTTCGAGATCGTGTACTCGACGGCCCAGAGAACCGTCGCGGCGAGGACGTAGGCCGTGCCGTCGGTCCAGACCGGCGCGTTCCAAGAGAGCAGGAGCGCGCTGCCCCCGAGCAGGAGCCCTGCGCCGAGGACGATCCGCCACTCGAATCGCTCCCGAAGGTAGAACACAGCGAAGACCGTAGCCCAGAGGAACAGCGTGCGGTAGGCGAACGAGGCGGTCACCGCGCCGCCGGCCGCGGTCGCCATCTCTAGACCGTGGAAGAACAATAGGAAGGGGATCGCGCCGCCGATCAGGCCGATGACCCCGAGGCGGAGCCAGTCGACGGACCGCAGGCGGGGGGCCCTCAGGTTCCTCGCCACGAAGAGCGCGACGGGGAGAAAAGCGGCGGCGACGAGGAGGTTGCGGACCGTGACGAAGGCGTCCGAGTTCGTGCCCTTGACCGCGTACGCGTTGACGAACGTCGAAATGCCGCTGATGAACGCAGTGAGAAAGACGAGGAGCATTCCGGGCCCGACCCAGGAGGAACGGTCGGTCATGGCAACCTCAGGCGCTCGGCATCGCCGAGGTCTCCCGGGCGATGACGGCCAGCTCCCGGTGGTACTCGAGCGCCTCTTCGGCTTCGGCTGCGCTGAGCACGCGGGTGGCGAACCCGGCCTGAACGATCACGAAGTCACCAACGTTCGCTTCGGGCGTGTAGACCAGGTTCGCGGTCCGGACCGCTACCCCGAAGTCCACGCGAGCGAGCCGTGTTTCCGTCCCCTCGACGCTCACGATCTGTCCGGGCACCGTCAAACACATACGAGGAACCTCCTCCGCCGGGGAACCGGTCGTCCGCCCAACGCGCCTCCCCTTTTCAAGAGGACGGTCGGAAGCCGACTTCTGTGAGGGGAAACCCCGAGGTTCATCGGGACTTCTCCGTCGGGTCGGCGTCCACGCTCACCAGCACCACGCCCTGCGCCCGAGGGTCGGTCCGGTCGTCCGAGACCTCGAGCTCGAGCTTCGCCCCTTCCGCGACCGTTCCGGGGACCGCGTCGTTCCAGTGGTCGCGCAGCGAGGATTCCGAGAAGTGGGAGAGGGCACCGACCCAGAGCCGGACCCGGGTCAGCCGGGAAGACCCGTTCGCCCGCGCGACCTCGTCGACCTTCCGTAGGAGGTCGCGGAGCACCGCTTTCTCGTGCATTGGGCGATCGCCCTCACTGATCAGCGCCCTTCCGAGCGACCGAGCCACGGAGTTCGGCGACGACCTTCTCGGCCACCTCGCCCACTGCCCGGACGACCGGCGCGCTGAGGCCGTCGCTCATCTCCACCGGACCGGCTTCGATGCCGAAGACTGTCACATGCGAAGGGAATCGGCCCAGGGACCGGGCGAGCGCGACCGCGTCCGCGAGCGTGAGGCCATGAGTCGACGTCGCGCCGAGCCGGCTCGGTAGCTCAGTCCCGGGGAGCTCGAACCGGTGGATGGTGCCGGGCGTGCCTCCCGAGCGCACCGCGTCGATGACGATCACCCGGTCGGCGTCCGCCCAGAGCGCGAGGAGCTCGGTGACGTCCTCCGGTCCCTCTACGAGGCGGACCTCCCCGCCGAGCCGGAGTCCGAGCGCGCGAACGACCTCGAGGCCGCAACGGTCGTCCCCCCGGTGCTCGTTGCCGAGGCCGATGACGAGCGGCCGGGAATCGCCGCCGGGGACGGAAGGGGTCCGCACGGTCGCGCTAGGTCCGCTCGATGTCGAGGGTCAGGAAGTGAGTGGCGCAGGAGATGCACGGGTCGTGGTTGCGGATCGCGCGCTCGCAGAAGCCGGCCAGGGTCGCGTCGTCCTGGTCGAGGCCGCGCTCGACCACGTGGCGCAGGTCGTCCTCGATCCTCTTCTGGTTCTGGGACGTAGGAGCGACGATCCTCGCCTCTTCGATGAGGCCGTCCGCGTTGATCCGGTACCGGTGGTAGAGCATGCCGCGGGGAGCCTCCGTGACCGAGGCGCCGCTCGACTGATGGAACGACGGCGGCGGTTCGACGAACGGCGCCGCCGGGGGGCGGTACGCATCGATGATCCTCAGCGCTTCCTCGGCGGCATAGACGACCTCGACCGCGCGTACGATGATGCTGCGGTAGGGGTTCCGCTCCACGCTCCCGAGGCCCACCTCTTTCGCGACCGTTTTCGCCCGCGGGC
>JBEKJT010000088.1:0-6980 GCA_050011075.1 Thermoplasmata archaeon | reverse complement strand
GAACCTGATCGTCGCGCGGGGTCCCGCGCCCCTGACCCCGGACATCAAGGCGAAGATCTCGTTGTTCTGCGACGTCCCGCCCGAGGCGGTGATCTCGGTGCCCGACCAACCGATCATTTACGAGGTGCCGCTGGTCCTCGAGGCCCAGGGGGTCGGTTCACAGCTCACTCGCCTTCTCGGGCTTCCCGACCGTCCTCCCGACTACACGGCGTGGAAGGAATTCCTGGCGACCTACCGGCGGTGCGAGGGCTCGATCGAGGTCGCGATCGTGGGGAAGTACACCGAGCTAAGGGACGCCTACCTCTCGCATTCCGAGGCGTTCCACCACTGCCAGGGCCACCTCGGGGTCGAGATCCGGCTCCAGTGGTACGATTCCGAGGACATCCCCCGGAACCCGTCCCTCCTGGCCCGGCTCGAGCGCTCGGACGCGATCCTGGTCCCCGGAGGCTTCGGGGCCCGGGGCATCGAGGGGAAGGTCCGAGCGATCGAGATCGCGCGCACTCGGGGGATCCCGTACCTCGGCGTCTGTTACGGCTTCCAGATGGCCGCGGTCGAATTCGCGCGCAACGTCCTCGGACTCCCTCAGGCGAACTCGACCGAGATCGACCCGGAAGGACCCGACCCGGTCGTCTGCCTTCTCGAAGAGCAGAAGGAGCTGAACGAACTTGGCGGCACGATGCGCCTTGGAGCCCAGCGCGTGATTCTTACCCCGGGGTCGAAGGTCGCGGGGATTTACGGGAAGACCGAGATCTGGGAGCGTCACCGCCATCGATACGAGATCAACCCAAAGTACATCGACCGGTTCCGGGCGGCCGGGCTCCTCGTCACGGGGATGTCGGTCGACGGTCGCGTAGAGGTCTTCGAGGACGCGAAGCATCCGTTCTTCCTGGGGACCCAGTACCACCCCGAGTTCCTTTCCCGGCCCGAAGCACCCCACCCGCTCTACCTGGCACTGGTGCGGGCCGCCATCGCCCGAAAGGAGGTCGCGAGCCCTGTCAGTCCCGCGCCGGCTCTCGCGTGAACTCGGACCGCTGGACGGCCAGACCGTCCGGGTCGCGGGCCATCTCGAGGAGTACCGCGCCCTCGGCGGCGTCGCGTTCGCGCTCGTCCGCGACGGGAGTGGCACGACCCAGGTCACGCTGAAGAAGGGAGTGGCCGACCCCGCGCTGTTCGACCTCCTGGCCGAGCTGCCTCGGGAATCGGTAGTGGAGGTCGAGGGTACGGTGCACCTCTCGGCGAAGTCCCAGCGCGGCCTCGAGGTCGCGCCCGTCCGCGTGACGGTTCTCGCCCGCTCGGAGACCCCGCTGCCGCTCGGCATCGTCGACAAGGTCGGAGCCGAGCTCGACACGCGGCTCAACCACCGGGTCTTGGACCTTCGGAAGCCGGCGGTCCGGGCGATCTTCGAGCTGCGCACGAGCCTGCTTGCCGGGTTTCGCGCGGCGTTCCTGAAGCGAGGGTTCCTCGAGGTCGAGACACCGAAGATTCTTCGCCAGGGAGCGGAAGGGGGCGCGACACTTTTCGCCCTCGATTACTTTGGCACGAAGGCCTACCTCGCGCAGAGCCCCCAGCTCTACAAGCAGATGCTCATCGGGGCGGGCTTCGAGCGGGTCTTCGAGATCGCCCCGGCGTTCCGCGCCGAGCCTTCGGACACGGTCCGCCACCTCACCGAGTTCGCGAGCCTGGACGCCGAGGTGGGGTTCGTCGAAGGGGCGGACCACCTGCGACAGGTCCTCGAGGAGGTCCTGGCCGAGGCGCTCGGGTTCCTCCGCAAGGACCTCGCGGACCGGGGCAACCTGTACGCGGACCGGATCCCCGAGGTCCGTACGCCTTTCCCCCGCATCCCTTACTCCCAGGTACAGGAGTGGCTCGGTCGCCCGGGGTCCGAGGAGGACGTCGGGACGGAGGACGAGAAGGCGCTCGCGGAACGGGTCGCGAAGGAGTTCGGCTCCCCGTTCTACTTCGTCACCGACTATCCGACCGCGATCAAGGAGAAGACGTTCTACGCCCAGCGCCAGGACGCGAACCGCCGCCTCACGTTCTACTTCGACCTCTACTACGGCAGCCTCGAGCTGATGAGCGGAGGGCTGCGCGAGCACCGGTACGACCGGTTGGTCGAGAACATCCGCGCGGCGGGGCTCTCACCGGAGAGCTTCGAGGGATACCTCGAGGCGTTCCGCTTCGGCATGCCGCCCCACGGAGGCGCGGCGATCGGAGTCGACCGCCTCGTGTGGGTGCTCGCGGGGCTCTCCAATATACGGGAGGCCCGCCTATTCCCCCGCGACCGCTACCGCCTCGACCCGTAGCGGAGGACCGGTCCATGGTCGCTGTAAAGAGGACCCTCCCCGCGCCGCCCGAGCTCCAGAGCCGGTGGGCGGCGATCCTCGAGGAGGCCGGCCTCCGGCCCAGGATCCTCCACCTGCACGACCGATATCCTGAGGAGCGTTCCCTCGAGGTCCCGTTCGGCGCGATCGACGCGGCCGACACGAGCCTGGCCGACCTCCTGCTCGAGCGACCGGAGGACGTCCTCGCCTCCGGTGAGCGGGCCATGCGCGAGTTGCTGCCGGTCGCCGGCCCCGAAGCAGAGGGGCTGCGCCTGCGGGTCGTCGGGTTGCCTGCCACCGCGCACCGACAGGTGCGAGCGATCCGCGAGACCGACCTGAACCGGTTCCTCGCGCTCGACGGGATCGTCCGGCGGGTGAGCGAGGTCCGGCCGCAGATACGGGACGCCGTCTTCGAGTGTGTCGCCTGCCGTACGAAGTTCCACGAGCCCCAGGACGAGGCGTCGCTCGTCTTCCGCGAGCCGCTCGAGTGCCCGGAGTCCCAAGGCGGTTGCGGGAAGACCCAGGGCCGGACCCGGTTCCGCCTGGTCGCCGAAGAGTCGACGTACGTCGACGCCCAACGGATCGAGATCCAGGAGCACCCGGAAACGCTCCGCCACGGCGCCCACCCCCAGGGGTTGACCGTCCTCCTGACCGAGGACCTCACCGGGAAGGTGCTGCCCGGGAACCGAATCGTCCTCAACGGCGTCCTCAAGAGCTTCCAGCGAGCCAGCGCATCACGCCAGGGGATCGTACGGAACACGACCTTCGACGTGATGCTGCTCGGCACATCGTTCGAATCGAAGGAACGCGAGTACGACGAGATCGAGATTTCGCCGGAAGAGACGGCCCTCATCGAGTCGTTCCGCGGTGACCCGACGGTCGTCGACAAGATCGTAATGTCGCTCGCGCCGACGATCAAGGGAATGGAGGAGGAGAAGGAAGCGATCGCCCTCCAACTCTTTGGCGGTGTCGAGAAGAAGCACTCGGACGGGGTGCGGGTGCGCGGCGACATTCACGTCCTGATCGTAGGCGACCCTGGAACCGCCAAGAGCCAGCTCCTCCGCTATGTCGCCGACGTCGCGCCGCGAGGGATCTACACAAGCGGCAAGGGCGCGACCGCCGCAGGGCTGACCGCGGCCGCGGTGAAAGACGATTTCGCCGGGGGCCGTTGGGTCCTCGAGGCCGGGATGCTCGTCCTCGCGGACGGTGGAATGGCGATCATCGATGAGCTCGACAAGATGAGCCCCGAGGATCGTTCGGCGATGCACGAAGCGCTTGAACAACAGTCGTACCACCCTTCTGTCGAGATCATGCTCCACAACGGTGAGCGGCGACCCATCGGAGAGTTTGTGGAGGACCTCTTCCGTCGATACTCCGATGATGTGGTACCGGGAAAGGACTGCGAGATACTGCCTCTCGCTAGCGAACGGCACTCCTTGCTGACCACCGATTTCCACGATCTTCAGGAGGTCCGCGTTGACCGGGTCAGCCGCCACAAAGCGCCGTCCCACTTCGTCCGCGTGACGTATGGGAACGGGCGGATTCTCACCGTCACTCCCGAGCATCCCCTCTTCGTCTGGAAGGAAGGCGATTGGACCGAGGTCCGGGCCGATTCCGTTCGCGAGGGCGACCTCGCCCCCGGCGTCTCCGCCTACCCCCGTAGTCTGAACGAAGCGGTGCTCCGGCCCCCTGAGGTACGAACCGGACGAACGGAAGTGGTCCTGCCCACCGGACTTAGCTCGGAGCTGGCCCGGCTCCTCGGGTACATCGCGAGCGAGGGACACGTTCCCGACCCCGCCCACGCACCCCCCTCTGAGATCCTTGTCTCGAACACCGATCCCGTGATCGTCGAGGATGTGCGGAGTCTCTTCCGAACAGTCTTCGGAATCGACGCCTGCGTCCAGGTGCATCCCCCCTCGTCGCGAAGGAAGGCCACGCTATCGCTCTACGACGTCCGTGCCGTCAGCACCGACCTCGTCGGATTCTTTCACTCGAACTTCCCTGAGCTGGCAAGGAAGGCCTCCGAGAAACGAGTCCCCGGTCCGGTCTTCCACGCGGACGAGGCCTGCCGTATCGAGTTCTTGCTCGGAGCCTATCGCGGAGACGGTTTCTACGATTCCGCGCGGTTCGGCCTGACCACGAGCTCCGAGGGCCTCGCACGCGATTACGCCGACCTCCTCCTCTCGCTCGGGGTGTACTCCTACATCGCCCGATCGACCTACCCACACGGCCACCCTCGCACCGGGACTCATCACAAGATTGTCATCTCGGGGGCGCGAAGTCAGCGACGATTCTTCGAGCTTGTCGCCCGACGCGACCCGCGGGCAGACACGATCCGGGCCTTCGTGGAACGGAGCGAGCGCCAGCCCATGGACGCTGACCGCTTGCCCCACGAGGTGGTCCTTCGGCTGAAGGGCCTGCTCGCGGAGTTTGGCCTTGACGTCGGGGACCTCCACCAGCGTGTCGTGGGTCGAGCCCGCTGTCACCGGACGACCGTCGAGCGCGGTCTCCTGCGCGTCGAAGGCCGGCTGGCATCACTTCCGCCCCTCGGCCCGACCCGGAGTACTCCGAGGGCGGTCCGAAACGCCTACCGTATCCGGCGGTCCGACCTGGCGCGGGACCTCGGTCGGTCCGTTTCATGGATCGGCTTGCACGACCAAGAAGTCGATTCCTCCCAGTCGAAGGAGATTCTTCGCGCGACCACGGAGCGGGCCCGGGCGAAGGACGCCAGAGTAAGGGAGGAGCTTCGCGCTCTGCGGAGGTACGTGGAATCGCCCCTGCGCTTCCTGCGGATTCGCAAGGTCGAGGTCATTCCGAACGACCGCGAGGTGTGGGTCTACGACGTCACGGTCGAGCCTACGCACACCTTCGTGAGCGACGGGCTGGTCCTCCACAACACCGTGTCGATCGCAAAAGCGGGGATCACGTCCACCCTCAACGCACGTTGCCCGGTGCTCGCCGCGGCAAACCCGAAGTGGGGCCGGTTCACGGGCGACCACACGATTTCCGAGCAGATCGACCTCCCGCCGACCCTTCTCTCGCGGTTCGACGTCATCTTTTCGATCAAGGACGTCCCCGACCAGGACCGCGACCGCCGTCTCGCGAACCGGATCCTAGCGTCGCACCGGGACATAGAGTCTGAGACGCTCGGACTCCCTCCGGGACCCGGAGGAGCATCGGCCGCGCCGTTCAAACCCGAGCTTCTGAAGAAGTACATCGCCTATGCCCGTCGCACGATCAAGCCCTCGCTCTCGCAGGAAGCCCTCGACGCCCTCGAGGACTACTACGTCAAGGTACGTCGCCAAGGCGAGGAGCCGAACGCCCCGGTGCCGATCACCGCCCGCCAGCTCGAGGCGCTGGTCCGGCTCAGCGAGGCGGCGGCCCGGGCCCGTCTTTCTCCGGTCGTGGAGGTCGAGGACTCGCGGCGGGCGATCCACATCGTGGAGACCTTCCTCCGCCGTGTCTCGATGACCGAGGAGGGAAAGCTCGACATCGACCTCACCCAGTCGGGCGTCAGCCACAGCCAACGCGAGCGGCTCGACATCGTGATGCGGATCATGCGCGAGCTCCAGGACGAGCACGGGGGGTTCTTCACGATCGAGCAGTTCCGGACGGCTACCGAGAGATCCGGGATCCCGGCTCCCAAGGCCGAGGCCCTTCTCCAGTCGCTCCGCAACCAGGGCGAGATCATCGAGGCGCGACCGAACCAGCTCCAGTTGGTCCGTTTCTAGACCGCGGACCCCCGGGCTCCCTTTATCTCCCGTGCGTTTCTTCATTTCCGAGCGAGGGTGAGTCCGATGCCGGACGACGGGTTCGTGATGCGGGTCCACCGGGTCCGTGCCGAGTTCGTGGTCGCAGCCTGCGATGCGGAGCTCCTCGGCCGGGACCTCCCGGTCGGGGACGCGGGCCGGACGGTTCGGGTCTCTCCCCAGTTCTACGGCGAGCGGCGGGTCTCCCGGGAGGAGCTCCTCTGGGCCCTCCAGCGGGCGACGATCGCGAACCTTCTCGGCGAACGCGTCCTGCGCCTCGCGGAAGAGGGAGGATTCGTCGCCCCCGGGGGTTCCGGGACCCTCGGAGGCGTTCCTCACGCGGAGATCTTCGCGCTCCCCGGGTGACGACGCAAGGAGAACCGGACCATGGGCGAGGAAGAGTTCTGTGTCGTCTGCGGCGCCACCGGACGGCCGCTCGTCCACGGAGTGTGCGCCCCCTGCGCCGCGGAACGTACGCCTCTTGTCTGGGCCCGCCGCCAGGGCGTGGTCACGGTCTGTCCGCACTGCGGTGCGCGCGAGGTCGGCTCTCACTGGGAGCGATCCGGGACGAGCCGGATCCTCGGGTCCGAGGACCTCGTCCCCTTCCTCGAGATGCACCCCGAGGTGGGGTTGCGCCGAGTGCAATGGGAAGAGACCGCCGCGACGCCGAACCAGCGCGAGCTCGTCGGGAGCGTGCACGTGGTATTTCGCGGGGTTCCCCGGGACGTGGAGGTCCCCATGCGGGTACGGATCGTATCCAAGAGCTGCCCCGAATGCAGCCGCAAGAGCGGGCGGTACTACACCGCGATCATCCAGCTTCGCGGCGGGGAGGACGACCGGGAACGGGCGGCGCACCTTCGCGCGCGCCTCGAGGGGATCTGGGGCCAGCTCTTGCGGGAGGCCCGGCCCG
>JBEKJT010000087.1:0-7655 GCA_050011075.1 Thermoplasmata archaeon | reverse complement strand
CTCGAGCGCCTTGGCGATCAGCTCTCTAATGCGCGGGAGAACCTCGTCAGGTGGTAGCGTATCCCAAGCGAGAGAGATCAGCGCGTTCGCCAAAAGAGCCTGCGGCTTAGCAAAGCCAGGGTCGTTCCGGATCGAGGCTTCGAACAAGGGGATCGACGCTGCAATATTCTCGTACCCGGACTGTTGAGCGAGGTGGATGCCTTTTAGGTAGAGATCGTAGGCAACGAGGTTTGCGGTGGGCTCCTTCCCGATCGATTCCCTCTCCGGGCCGAGGAGTTCGAGCCGAAGAACCTCCGCAGTCCTTTCTGCTATTTCGGTTTGAATGGCGAACACATCGTCGAGATTACGGTCGTAGCTGTTCGACCAAATGTGATCCTGGGTACCGACATCGATCAGCTGCAGCGTGATTCGTAGCCGGTTCCCGGCCTTTCGCACGCTGCCTTCGAGCACCGAGCCGACACCGAGCTCGTCTCCGATTTGAGCGACGGTCTTTGAAGTAGACTTGTACTGGCTTACCGAGGTGCGCGCAATGACCCGAAGGTCCCGGATTTTGGAAAGCGCGCTGATCACCTCCTCGGTAAGGCCGTCAGCGAAGTACTCATCCTTCGAATCCGGGCTGATATTGGCGAACGGGAGGACGGCGAGTCGGGGCGGTCCCGGGACTCTCGCTGGAGCCTGAGGGGCGTTCCACGGCAACACAATTTGGTAGATGTCCATCGGCAACTGCAGTCCCTTGAGCGCCCTAGGGGGGAGCTTCTCGAACTTTTCGGGAATCTTGTTTCGGACCTGCTCGTGGACCGCACCCGACACGCAGATCCCTCCGGGCTCGGCGACGGGCTCGATGCGAGCAGCGATGTTGACGGCGTCGCCTACAATGTCGGTACGACTCGCCACGACGTCCCCCACGTGAATTCCAATGCGGACCCGGATAGGAGCAAGGACTCCCTCGGCATTCCGCTCGTAGATTCGACGCTGAATGTCAATCGCGCACTGGGTGGCCTTCAAGGCGCTGTCGAACTCGACCAGAAATCCATCGCCGGTCGATTTGATCGCTCGGCCATGATGGGCGCCCAGCAGAGGTCGGACGAGTTCGGTTTGTTGGCGAAACAACTCGAGCGCCCCGGCCTCGTCGGTCTGAGCGGACGCCGTGTAACCGACGGTGTCGGTGAACATGATGGCGGCGAGCCGCCGGGTCGCGGCCACGACCCGAAGACCGCTTCCGTTAGATTAAGTCCCGGTCCGCGGGCTGTCAGTGCGGACTGGTTCGAAACGGGCGCATTACTGGTGGCCGAGTTCTTCGGTCGACCCGTGTGACCCTTGTCTAGGCGGAGGGTTCACTGCGGAGGCGTCGCCATTGACCCAGCTGGACGGAGATTCCCGCAAAGGAGAGGAAATGGGAGCACGGGGAACCGCCCCTTTGAGGGCGACTCCGAGCACGACTCATCGGGAGCTGGCTGATGGCGCTCGCCGCCTGTCCCCCACTTCGCGCGCCTGCCTGGCTCTCCAGACCGGACCGCGTGGAGGATGGTCCGTCAGTCGTCCCCAGACCTAGCGACCGGTCAATCGATCTCGACCACATGCACCTACGACGCATAGTGCCCTCGGTCGGACACCTGGTGCGGGAGGCCGACCAGCGCGGTTGGTCGGCCGGCCAGCTCGCGGACTTGCTCGAGCAGTGGTCCGACGACCACTGGTACCCGCCCCAGGACCTCCGCGAACTGGAGGAGGAGGTCCTACTGTGATCTGCGAATCGTGCGGCTGTTCGGAGAGTCGACCCTGTCTCGTTCGGACCCGCGACGGCATCGAGGGACCATGTTGGTGGGTCTCGCCCGGCGCCTGCTCCGCCTGCGCTGACGATGAGGAGCTCGGACCCACGGTTCGGGTCGGGCCGGGCCGTCGATTCTCGACGTTCCGCCCGAGGCGGGTCGCATGACGCTCGTTGTTCAGGTCCCGGTCGAGGACTTCCAGAGGCTTTTCGACCGAGATTATGAGGCTGACCGCCTCGCCACGCTCCTCTCCCGAGCGCTTGGAGTCCTCGAAGCGTGCCCCGACTTGCCGAAAGGAGACGTCGACGACTTCGACGAGTTCCTCCGCGCCACGTGGTCTCCGTGGGCATCCTCGGCGGCGGCGCTAGTGCACGACATTCATGGGGAGATCGCATGGGCCACGAGAATCCGGGAGGGCGCATGAGTCGACGCGTCCGGCCGGGACGTTGCGGAACGTGCGGAGCTCCCGGTGACCACCCTCCCGCTGCTTGCCCGCTTTGCGGCAAGGAGTTCGCACACATCGCCGGGGTCGCGGTTCACCTGATTCCTCGTCACAAGCTCTCCCCGGGGAGTCGGCCTTACGTGCTCGCGCTGGACGTCACGCGAGCCCGGATCCGTGGGTGGCCCACAGAGCCGGTGATCTCGCGAGCTCGGCTCGTCGGGCTGGAGGTCCTCGCCCTGTGAACGCGGACGTGCAGCTCCACGTCTTCGATCGGAAGACAGGCCTCAACGTGCTCCGCGGGTCCTTCGCGGTCGTGGACAAGCAGCTCCAGGATGGCGAGCTCGTGTGCCTGACCGCCGACTCGGAAAACGGTCGTCGGGTCTCTATACAAATCCGTGCCGAGGTGCTCGAAGACGTGCCTGCAACTCCCGAGCTCCTGAGCCCGCTCCCGCTCGGTCTCGCGGTCGGCGAACGCACGGTGCGGTTGCGGCCGCTCTGAGGTGAGTGTCTTGCTCGACCATCCTGGAGCGGACGCTCCGTCCGTGAGAGCGCTCGCCGAACACTACGTGACCGATCTTGGATTCTCAGTTCTCCCGCTAAAGCCGGGCTCGAAGGGGCCGCCCCAGCTCTCGGAGTGGAAAACGTTCACCCAGCGCCGGCCGACTACCGCCGAGCTCGACGAATGGCTCGGTGGAGCGCCCCGCAACGTGGCGATCGTTTGCGGGCAGGTATCTGGGGGACTCACGGTCGTAGATTTCGACGACGAGCGGGCGTTCAACTACTGCTACTCGAAGCGCGACTCGGTCTCCGAGGACACCCTCCTCGCGCAAACAGGCAAGGGGTTCCATGTCTACCTCCTTATTCGCGGCGGCGCCCGACCGCGGAATTATACTTTGCGCCAGGGAACCGCGAGTTACCTGCCGGTCGATGTCAAGGGCGAGGGTGGGTACGTCGTCGCTCCGTGTTCGGTTCACCCGAGCGGTGCCACGTACAAATTCCTCGGTCAAACCGACGAGCTGACGGAGGTCCGCCAGGCCGAGCTCGACGACCAGCTCGCCGAGTTCGCGCAGGAGTGGCCGATCGTCGAGAAAGTCCTCGAGCACTGGAAGGAGGGTGTTCGCCACGACCTTGTGCTGGGACTCGTGAAGTTCCTCCGCCATGAGATGCGATTCGACTCCGACCGGACGGAGCGTGTGATCCTCGGCATCTGCCGTGTAGGCGGGGGCGACCTCGGGAAGTGCTCCGGGGACATCCGTTATGAGCTTGGGCAGTACGACAAGAAGGGGCCCGAGGGCCTTTCGGCGGTCAAGTTCCTCGGAGCCGAGCTCCACGGGAAGCTCCGACCGTTCGTGCCCAAGAGGGCACCTGCGCGGAAGAAGGCCCAGCACGACGAGAATGCGGACGCTCGCTACGAGACGTACGTCGAGCTCTCGGATGGGAGAATGGCCGAGGAGATCGTCACAACAGAGGGCGAGCGTTTCGTTCTCTACGACCCGACCGCAGACAAGTGGGAGATCGTTTCTGAGGTCCTCGGGGACGGCGAGACGATCCGGCCTCGGGCGATCATGCAGGAGGAGCGGATGTCGCTCACGATCGCCGACGGCGTCGAGGAGTACGAGAGCACGTCAAAGCTTCTCGAGCAGATGGAGGAGCTCGCGCTCAGCGTCTACGATCCGGGATCCCACGGTGTGCTCTTCCGGGTCTGGATGCGCCTCGCCCTCTGTTCGTAGATCGTAGGCGAATTGACCGAAGGGCTGCCCGAGCGCTACGCGCCGATCCTTCCGGCCCTCGGGCCCCCGGAGGCCGGAAAGGGTCGGCTGCTCACGGTCTGCCGCCAGTTCTTCTACCGCTCGATCCTGTTCCAAAAGACCAAGCGAGTTCCCTCGATCTTCCGTACGCTGCAGCCCTATCACCATGCGACTCTCCTGCTGGAAGAGGCCGATCTCGATGAGAGCACGGAAAGTGCCGACCTGGTCGAGTTCCTGAACTCGAGGGCGAGCGGCCACCCTGCGGTGCGGTGGTCGACCGAGACCGAGCGCGCGCACTGGTTCCTGAATCTCGGCTACACGATTCTCGCGATCCGGCGCCCGTACGAAGACGCAGGTCTCACGAGCAGGACGATCCCGTTTCCCGCCGAGTCGACCGGCAAAGACCTGCCGCTCGTCGCGCCGATGGAGTTCGCGACCTCGACCCAGCGACAACTCGAAGCGACGACAGTGATCGAGGCAGGGAGCTTGACGAGGGTCGTCGTGTTGTTCAGGGTGACGTACTCGGGAACGTACGTCCCGCTCGATTGCGACCGATTGAGGTCGATCGTAGTGGCGGTGAGGGCGGTCGGTGAAACGACAGCCCCGGCTGCAGTAGCGGCGGATCTCGCGCGATTCGAAGCAGGGGAAGCGACGGCGGGAGATGCCGCAGTCAGCAGGAGCAGCAGTGCCACCGCGATAACCGCCGCGGCTACGGTGATCAGTCCGGGTCTCGCTCGCTTCGCGTCTTTCTGTTGCGACATGCCCTTGTTGGGCTTCGCGGGCGGGGGTTAGCGGCGTGTCCGCCCGCTAACCCGTTCAGCGTGATGGCAACAGTTGTACAGAATTCTTCTTCTTGGAGCGGCGGTCCATCTCACGGTGCGATTGGCGCTCTCTCCAGCCTTGCGGGATCGGTCGCCCGCAATTCTCGCACTTCCGCGGTTCCGAGGTCAATAAAAGAGCTGTCATGCCGATCCGCTTGGAGATTCGTGACGCGGCTCATATCACTTGAGTTTCCGGCGCAGTGTTGACCCGGTGAGTTTCCGAACGCCTCGAGTTTGCACGGCCGAGAACTCGGCGCCAACCGATCCCTGCGCGTTCTTTCCGATTCTCTGACGTACGGATGAGCTGAAGGCCTCGACCAGGTCCTGGGCGTCGACCAGCTGCTAGAGCCCGGGATCACGGCTGATCGGCGGGCTACTTTCCGAACGGAAGGGGTTGGCGACCTCACGAACGGGAGTGCTGGTTTCCCGGCTCAACCTACTCCCGACCTCAGGTTGCGGTGACGTAAACGAGAGGCATGTTGGGGGTGTAGGTTCCGCTGGGCAAGACCAACTCGGCGGTTTGCGTTGTCTCGTAGATGTCCGAGACGAGGCTCGTTTGAGTTCCCCCGTTGCCGACGTTGACTGTGAACATCTGAACTGAAGTCGTTTCCGATGTGGAGAAGCTGATCGTGTTGAACAGGCTCATGAACAGCGCGGCATCACCTGCTACCTCTCCCAAGAGTTCGATTGCTGTAGCAGTCGAGGTGACCTCGCCGAATCCGACAATCAAGTCCGAGACATCGTCGACGAGAAGTGCAGCACCGATACAGGCAGAAAGAGCCGACAGCGCATCCTCCTCTGTTTTCTCAGCGCCCTGAGCATTATTGTAGCCAGTTGCCGTTGACATAACAGTGTACAGTGCATAGCCGCCGCCTCCCCATGGAAGGGTTTCGGTTGTGAGGAGCTGCCAGTCATTCATGTCGTTCATCAAACCCGAAAAGTAGCTCGGGAGGGTAGGCGTTACGAACACGAAATTTGCCCCATTCTGCAAGACCGTGACTTGAAGGTCGTTCTGGTACTCGTGGCTGTACTGGGTTATCACGCAGGCACTGTTGACAAAGACCCATTGGTAGTTGATGACGGCCAAATCGAATCCCGACAGGGCCACCATAGTGACCGCATTGCCGCCCTCGGTGGCTGTGCCGCCAGGGTTGGCACCCTGGAAGGTGGTATCGTCGCCGGACCAGGAGGGGCTCTGACTCATTTGCAACCCCGAGAACGAACTGGAGGTGGTCACAGCCGAGGCACTTGTGAAACTCAACTGCATCGCAGACTTGGAGTAGCTGATGGCGTGCCAAAGCTGTGCGCCAGTGGGCGCTCCCGAAATGGAGGCGATGGCCAATGGCATGTACCCGCCGAGAATGATGGTCTCATTCCACAGGTCCCAATACCACTGGTTGCATCCCCCACCCGGCGGCATGCCGTCGGGAGTCACCGCCGATGATGGAGAGGAGGCCGGTACGGGCACGCTGAACGATGGCTGGGTGGGAAAACTCACCGAAGCCGAGAAATTCGCCGGGGGCGCGCGAGGATTGTAAGGGAGATTGTTGAAGTAGGTATAGACGTGATCAATGCCATTGCTCACTACGTTCAGAGTGGCGTGGAGCTGGAGACTGACAGTCGTCGTGATCGGGCTCATCGTCGCGAGCCACGCCTGATCGATGGTGCTGAACTGAGCCGACAGGTGCCCTGAGATGATTGAGGAAGAGTCGGCCGAACCCTGGAAGAGCTCGTCATCGTACGAGTTGGTCGTAGAATTGAGCGCGGTCAAGTTGACCGCGGTGTACGCTTTCGCCGTGGGGACGACAGAGAAGATCTGAACCGTGACGTTTCCCGCGAGCGCCGACGATGGGTTCACGTGGGCTGCTATGAGAGAGGCCGAGTTGATCGTGATCTCTACGGCGGGGCCCACTACCGGAGCAGCGGCGGAGGAGCTCGAAAGCTTCTCTGCGACGAGCACCCCGGTTGCGGTGACCACAATGACCGCCAGCAGTATCGCGATGGGCGCTCGCAATGTTGACTTAGGTCGAGTATCGGCCTGGTCTCTACTCGTTTCGGCTCCGTGCTTCTCAGTTCGCGCGCTTTCACCGGAGGCTACTTCCTCCATTTGTCCACCTTCCTTCTATTCTGTGAGCCGGTATTGGGAGCGACTCGACAAACGGTGAGTCCGTTCGTGCGCTCGTCGCGCACAATCCTCACAAACCCAAACTAAGTAGTGCCCCCATGCGTAAGCAAGATTCGTCAAGGGGGGTCCACTCAAACTCGAGACGCACCGTATGCCACTCCAGGTTGTGGAACGGTTCGCCCACGGGCCGCCGTGCGCTATGCCCCTGCGACTCTGCGGAGCCGCGCGAGTCGCACTGTCACCCTGGCAGGCCGAGCCTGACGCCGATCTACTCGCCTAGAATCGTGGCCAGCATATCGTGGGCTCTGCGATGGAGCTCGCGAAGTTCGAGGATCGTCGCTCTCGATTCCGGCGTGTCGAGTGAGTCCAGGATGTCGAGGGATTCGAGACAGAAGGTGTGGACGCATCTTACGGAGCACAGAATCCGAGTGCCGAGCAGGCTCTCGAACGTCGGGGGTACCCCGGCGAGCTCAAACGCGAGCGTGCCACGGCGAATACGGGCCCCGCACCGGCACTTCACGGCAGCGGATGTGTGGGTCACGCGTACCAGCCGTAGCACCGGTGTTGTCCGTCCTTTCACCCCTTTTGTTCGGAACAAGGCAGATAACCCTGCCTGTAAGCCCTGTTCACGAACTCGGGTTCCCCACCCGTTCCAACGATCCGTTGTTCAAAGGGCGGCGGTAGATCGCGCTGGTTCGGAGATTCTCTACCCTTCGATGATCGCGGCCAAGATCTCAGCGATCCTCTGATGGA
>JBEKJT010000086.1:0-7058 GCA_050011075.1 Thermoplasmata archaeon | reverse complement strand
CGGGGTACGAGTTCCTGACCACGGCCCCGCGTTCGTATCTCGAGGTCTCCGCGTGAAATTCGGCGTCCTGACCGGCGGCGGCGACTGTCCCGGCCTCAACGCTGCGATCCGCGCGGTCGTCCGACGCGCTGCGAAATTCGGACACGAGACCGTCGGCTTCCTCGACGGCTGGAAAGGACTGAGAGACGACCTCGTTCGTCCGCTCTCCCGTGCGGAGGTCGCCGGGATCCTGGCCCGTGGGGGAACTGTCCTCGGTAGCTCTCGTACGAACCCGTTCGCGAAGGAGGAGGACGCGGCCCGGGTGCTCGCGACCCTCGCCCGACACAAGGTTGACGCGCTCGTGGCGATCGGAGGGGACGACACCCTCACCGCAGCTCGCGAGTTGTCCCGTCGCGGCGGCCACGTCGTCGGGGTTCCGAAGACGATGGACAACGACGTCGCCGGGACGGACTGGACCTTCGGATTCCATTCCGCGACCGCCGTGGCGGTCGATGCCCTCGAGCGCCTCCGGGACACGGCCGGGAGCCACCACCGGGCCATCGTGCTCGAGGTCATGGGGCGACACGCCGGCTGGGTCGCGCTCGCGACCGGTCTCGCCGGAGGCGCCGATGCCACCCTCGTTCCCGAGGAGCCCTACGACGAGGCGTCGCTGCTCGCCCACGTCCGCCGCGCCGTCGAGGAGCGCGGGTACGCCCTCGTGGTCGCGAGCGAGGGGATTGACCTGGGCGCGCGCCGGGGTTCGGCGGGGGCGAAGGACGAGTTCGGCCACGAGCTCCTGCGAGAGCGGGAGGTCGGCGCCGAGCTGGCCCAAAGGATACAGGAGGGCACGGGAGTGGAAACTCGGAGCGCCCAGATAGGGCATATCCAGCGCGGAGGGGCGCCCGACCTCTTCGACCGTCTCCTGGCGACCCGCCTGGGCTCCTATGCTGTCGACCTCGCCCTCGCAGGACGGTTCGGCGAGGTCGCGGTCCTTCGTGGTGAGAAGGTCACGGGAATCCCCCTCGAAGAGGCCGTGGGGAGCTCGAAGGTCGTGACCCCCGATTGGCTCGACCTCCTGCACACCTTCGACGCCTAGGGAGCTGCTCATGGCGGTTCGGGCCCTCTGGTACCAACGCGGTACTCTCTTCCTGATCGACCAACGAGCCTTGCCGGGGCGAACCATCCTCCTCCGACTGCAGCGGGTCGAACAGGTCGCGGAGGCGATCCGTACCCTTACCGTCCGAGGCGCCCCGTCCATTGGTGTTGCCGCGGCCTACGGCATGGTTCTCGCCCAGCGGGAGGGACGGTTTAGCGCCGCGGCGGCCGCGAAGCTGCTCGGGTCGACCCGACCGACGGCCTACGACCTGTTCGTCGGCATCGAGGTGGTCCGGTCGGCCTGGGTGTCCGGGGCGGACCTCGAAGAGGCTGCCAACGCCTACCGCGCGAAGGTCGTCGAAGAGTGCCACCGGATCGGGATCGCGGGTGCGCCCCTGCTCGCCCACGCGCACCGTGTGCTCACCCACTGCAACGCCGGTGCGCTCGCCACGGTCGAGTGGGGAACGGCGCTCGCCCCGATCCGCGTCGCCCGTCAGAACGGGGCCAGGATCTTCGTCTGGGTCGACGAGACCCGCCCGCTCCTTCAGGGCTCCCGCCTTACCGCGTGGGAGCTCGCGCGCGAGCGGATACCGCACGCCATCATCGCGGACAACGCCGCCGGCCACTTCCTTTCGACCGGTCAGGTCGATGCCGTGATCGTCGGTGCCGACCGGATCGCCCGCAACGGCGACTTCGCGAACAAGATCGGCACGTACGAGAAGGCGGTCCTGGCGCACGAGAACGGCGTTCCGTTCTACGTCGCCGCCCCCTGGAGCACGTTCGACTCGAAACGCGCGAGCGGGCGCTCGATCCCTGTCGAGGAACGGGCCGAGGACGAGGTCCTGACCCTCGCCGGTCGACGCATCGCACCCGCCGCCAGCCGGGGGCGCAACCCGGCGTTCGATGTCACTCCGGCGAAGTACGTGACGGCGTTCATCACACCGGGCGGGGTCGTGACGCCGCGCCACGTGGCCGCGGCGCTCGCTCGGGTCGCCCAAGAGTAACAGGGAAAGGGTTCCAGCCTCCCACCGCCCTCGTCAGAGGGAGAGGAGAGGCTGGCCGAGCCAGTGTTCGGTGCTGCGGAGCGTCGACCCCAGGGTCGCCGTGACGTCGATCCCGAGGTGATGCAAAGCCAGCACGAGTCCGAGAAGGGCGATAACTGAGACGAACCAAGCCATCAACGCGCTCATCGTCCGCACCTCGTGGGTAGAGGCGATTATCGCGCGACGCGATACATAAATCGCCGCTTCGACTCGCAGGGGAGGTCGCCCAACCCGGCCGGTTCTCGCCGGTCGAACGCGGGCGCGCACGCCCGCGCGCCGGCGCGCGGGAAGGCCCCCGGGTTCGATAGCCTACGCAAGCAAGGTTCATACGCGGGAGCGAATAGGCCTGCGAGGTTGCCCTGGTAGTCTAGTGGTCTAGGATGTAGGTCTGTCGAGCCTGCGACTCGGGTTCGAAGGCGCCGAAGGGTCCTCCCCTTTGGCCCGAGATTCCCGACCAGGGCGCCTCCCTTGGCCTCCGACGGCCCGGGCGGACCACCGCCCGGGACCCCTTATGTCCCGAGGGTCTTAGGGACCTCGTGCCCGACGAAGGGTCTCCCAAGCGGAGCGAGAGCCCCGCGTACCTCTCGCATATCGTCGGTGACGCGTTGCGCGACCTGACCGAGAAGCGCCTGGTCGAGCTCATCCGGCAGGAGCCCGTGCCCCGCCACCTCGCGATCATCATGGACGGGAACCGCCGGTTCGCACGGGCGGAAGGGCTGGACATCAAGGACGGCCATGCGAAGGGCCGCGACACGCTCGAGGAGCTGCTCGACTGGTGCCTCGAGCTCGAGATCCGGATCCTTACGGTCTACGCGCTCTCCACGGAGAACCTCTCCCGGCCGAAGGAAGAGCTCGACGGCCTGATGGACCTCTTCGACCACGCGCTGCGCGACATTGCGACCGACGAGCGGGTCCATCGCCACCAGATCCGAGTGCGGGTGATCGGGAACCGGGAGCTCCTGCCGGAACGCGTGCGGGAAGCGGTCGACATCGCCGAGCGGGCGACCGACCGTTACTCGAAGTACCTCTACAACGTCGCGCTCGGCTACGGCGGCCGCGACGAGATCGTCGAGGCGATCCGGGAACTCTCCCGTGAGGTCCGGGCGGGCCGGCTCGAGCCGGAGCAGATCGACTCGGCGGCCGTCTCGCGCCACCTCTACACGAAGGACCTCCCCGACCCGGACCTGATCTTCCGGACGAGCGGGGAGGAGCGGATCTCGAACTTCCTGTTGTGGCAATCGGCCTACAGCGAGCTCTACTTCTCGGACGTCCTCTGGCCGGGACTCACCCGTCTCGAGTTCCTGCGGGCGATCCGCTCGTTCCAGGAGCGCCGCCGTCGCTACGGAACGTAGCCTCCGGGGCTTTGGGACGGTACCCGAGGTTCCAGAGCGCGCGCGGCGCGAGGAATGCGAGGCCGGCGACGAGCCAGAGGACCCCGACCGCCAGGTACGTCGTTCGGAGACCGTAGGCTTCGATGAGAAACGCCCCGCCGATCTGCGCGACGGGCAGGATCGCGATGCTCCCGAGGTTGTCGATCCCGAAGTACCGCCCCTGCATCTCCGACGGGACGAGCAGTTGCGCCGCTGTGAGCCAGGCCGTCCCAGCATAGCCGCTGAGCCATCCGATGACGAACAAGCAGGCGAGCGCGACCGGCACGGACGGGAACTCGATCAGGACGATCGCCATCGCGCCCGCCACGACCCCGTAGGGAACGACCCACGCGCGTCCGGCCCAGCGCTCGCCGTGGGTCCGCCCCACCAACAGAGAACCGACCCCGGTGCCGCCGACCTCCACGGCCAGGAGGAGCGCGTAATCGAGCGCCGACCCGTGCAGCACCACGGTCGCGAAGATGACGAGGAACGTGCCGATGAGGTTCCAGCAGAAGTTGAAGAACGTGGCCGAGATCGTAAGCTGGAAGAATCCCTGGGCCCGCCAGAGCCAGCGGAATCCTTCACGGATGTCGTGGAAGTAGGTCGACCCGGAGGACCCCGGAACCGACCTTCCGGCCCCCCGTCCTGGGACCCGAAGCCCCACGAGCAACACCCCAGAGAGCAGGAACGTTGCCGCGTTCACCGCGAGTCCCGCCGTCCCTCCCACCGTGACGATGAGGACTCCCGCGACCGAGGTGCCGACGAACTGGAGCGCGGAACGACTCGAGCGCACGAGCCCGTTCGCGTCGGCGACCTCGTTCACCTCGACGAGCGCGGGGACCAGGGCCTGCTCCGCCGGGTTGAACAGGGTCGTGAACGCACCGACGACGGCATAGGCTGCAAGGATCGCCACGAGGTCGAACCCCCGCAGGACGAGGTCAGCCACCACCAGGGCCATGGCGGCGGCTCGCGAGAAGTCGGAGAGGATCATCAGGCGACGACGGTCGTACCGGTCGACCCAAGCTCCGGTGAACACGCTGAACAGGATCGCCGCGACCAGGAACGACGCCCCCAGAAAACCGACGTCGAGCGCGGACCCCGTGGAGGAGTACACGATCCACACGAGGCACACCCCCGCGATGCCCTGGCCGGCCACCGAGCCGAGGCCGGCCGTGAACACGCGGAGGTATCCGGCGTTCCGGAAAAGCCCCCCGTAGTGCTTTCGAGTCGAGGAGGAGTCCATCGGTCTCCGGACGAGCGCCACCGGACCACCATAGTTGAGGTCGCCTCTCGTAGGAGGATGCGGCTCGAAGCGGGCGCCCGCGTTCTCCCGGAAGGGTGCAGCGTCCCCGCCCAGGCGCGTTTCGAGCGGCGAGTTGGAGTCAGAACGACCCTCGACGGCTTGAGATGGTATTAAATAGAACCGCTTTTCTACCAAACTCGACAGCCGAGAGTACACTCGGAGGGAAGATCAATGCTGACGGGACAAACGCCAATTCTGGTGCTGAAGGAAGGGACGAAGCGGGAAAAGGGTCGCGGAGCGCTCGCGAACAACATTCAGGCCGCGAAGGCGATCGCGGATGCGGTCCGCTCGACGCTCGGCCCGCGCGGGCTCGACAAGATGCTCGTCGACTCGATGGGCGATGTCGTGGTCACGAACGACGGGGTCACGATCCTCAAGGAGATGGACGTCGAGCACCCGGCCGCGAAGATGCTGGTCGAGGTCGCGAAGACCCAGGACCAGGAAGCCGGGGACGGAACGACCACCGCGGTCGTGCTGGCGGGCGAGCTCCTGAAGCGCGCCGAGGGCTTGATCGAGCAGAACATTCACCCCACGATCATCTCGCAGGGCTACCGCCTCGCGTCCCAGCGGGCGCTCGAGGTCCTGAAGGAGGTCAGCCAGCCAGTCTCGATCAACGACCACGACCTGCTCTCCCGCATCGCGGTCACTTCGATGTCCTCGAAGTCGGTCTCCTTCAACCGGGACCTGATGGGCGAGATCGCCGTGAAGGCCGTCACTGCCGTCGCCGAGAAGAAGGGCGAGGGCTACTTTGTCGACCTCGACAACATCCAGCTGATCAAGAAGCAGGGCGGCTCTATGATCGACACCTCGCTCATCGAGGGGGTCATCGTGGACAAGGAGAAGGTCCACTCCGGGATGCCCCAGCGCGTCGAGAACCCGAAGATCGCGCTCCTCGATGCCGCGCTCGAGATCAAGAAGACCGAGATCGACGCGAAGATCGAAATCAACGACCCGTCGCAGTTGAACGCGTTCCTCCAAGAGGAGGAGAACATGCTGCGCCGGATGGTCGAGCAGGTGAAAAAGTCCGGCGCGAACGTCGTTCTCTGCCAGAAGGGGATCGACGACCTCGCCCAGCATTTCCTCGCGAAGGAAGGCATCTACGCGGTCCGCCGCGTCAAGAAGTCCGACATGGAGAAGCTCGCGAAGGCGACCGGGGCGAACATCGTCTCGAAGGTCAGCGAGCTCACCCCCGAGGACATCGGCCACGCCGGCCTCGTCGAGGAGCGGAAGATCGGAGAGGACGCCCTCACGTTCGTGACGGGCGCGAAGAAGGCGAAGGCCGTCTCGATCCTCATCCGCGGCGGGACCGAGCACGTGCTCGACGAGGTCGAGCGTTCGCTCGACGACGCCCTCAACGTGGTGGCGGTCGCGGTCGAGGACGGTCGGTACGTCTACGGCGGCGGTGCGACCGCGGAGGAGTTCGCGATGAACCTGCGCGACCACGCGGCCAAGGTCGGCGGACGCGAGCTGATCGCGTTCGAGAGCTTTGCCGAGGCGCTCGAGACGATCCCCCGCACGCTGGCCGAGAATGCCGGATTGGACCCGATCGACATCCTGATCGAGCTACGGAAGGCCCACAAGGCCGGACAGCAGCGCGCGGGGGTCAACGTCCTCTACGGCAAGATCGGAGACATGGGCGAGCTCCACGTCATCGCGCCGATCCGGGTGGACCGGCAGGCGATCGAGAGCGCGACCGATGCGGCGGTCATGATCCTGCGGATCGACGACGTCATTGCGTCCAAGGGAGGCCCCCCGCCCTCCGGCGGCCCCGGTGGGGGCGGCGGTATGGGCGGCATGGGTGGCATGGGCGGCATGGGCGGGATGGGCGGCGGCGACTTCGGCGAGGACTGAGCCCTACCGTCTACCGCACGAACCTTTTCCCGGGCTCCCAAGGACCCCCCTCGGGAGCCCCGACGGTATCAGTTTTTCGATAGGCTTTAAGTTCGGGGTTTTCTCCCGCGACTCGGCACCTGAGGAGCATGGCGAAACCGACCCGCATCTTCTTCGTCGCCGACCTGCACGGTTCGGCGATCTGCTTTCGCAAGTTCGTGAACGCCGCGAAGGTCTACCGTGCGGACATCCTGCTGGTCGGGGGGGACCTCGCCGCGAAGACGATGACCCCGCTGTTCGAGGAAGGAGGGAGTTGGACCGCGACGGTCGAAGGGGAGACTCGGTCTGCGCACTCCACCGAGGAGCTCGAGCGGCTCGAGGGCTGGTTGCGCGATTCCGCGACGGTCCCCTACCGTACGGGGAGGAAGGATTGGCTCG
>JBEKJT010000085.1:0-7103 GCA_050011075.1 Thermoplasmata archaeon | reverse complement strand
CCGAGGAGGATGACCTGGCTCCCGAGCGCGACCGCACCCTCGGCGAGGCTCGCGGCCTTATCGCCCGGGGACTTGTCCGGGTCGATGAGAGTGAAGTGGATCGGGCCCTTCCCGAGCTGCTCGGCCAGGTAACGTTCGACCCGGCCGATGCGCGAACCGCCGCTCAACGGAATGCCACCGCCAGGAACGCCACTAGAGCCACGGTCATCGCTACTTTACTCATCGTCTGCTCGTAGTGCAGTCGCTCCGGAAGGAAACGGACCGACAAGACGAACAGGCCGTCGGCTGTCCCGACCAAGACTAGGTAGATAATCCCCACGACCGAGGTGACCGAAACGAACCAGGCGAGGGGGACGAGGCTGAGGCCGATCGCTGCCAGAACGCTGACCTGGGCGACCCTGCCCGAGTATGGGATGCCATAGGTCATCGGAAGGGTCGTGCGTCCTACGTCTCCCCGCACGTCCTCCATGTCCTTGATGACCTCGCGACTGAGCGTAGCGAGGAACGCCATCCCCGCGAAGGGGAGGAGCAGCGTTGCGTTCCCCGCGGCGGCTCCTCCGTACAGGAACACGAGAGCGGTCAGGAGGGCGACCACAAGGTTCCCGACGAAACCGCGCGCCTTCAGGAGGAATTCGTAGCCCAACAGGGACAGGACAGCCACGGCGAGCAGGAACCCGACGAGCGGGTCCGCGGCGATGACCGGGAGGGCGGCGAACAGCCCGGCCACGAACAGCCCGACCACGAGGCCCTGAGCAGTTCCGACATTGATCTCGCCCTTCACGAGGGGTCGGTCCGGATGGTTCGTCCGGTCGACCTCGAGGTCCAGAATGTCGTTGAGGACATTGCCGGCCGCGGTCACCAAGGCGGTGGAGATGCCCGCGAGGATCACGAACGCCCAGATCTCGGCCGGGACCCCGATACCGGTGCCTCGGGCTACCAGTCCCCCGACGATCGCACCGACGAAGGAGACCGCAAGATTCTGAACCCGCAGCAAGCGCAGCGCCGCGTGCACGGCGAACGATGGCCGAATCGTTCGCTTAACGGTTGTGCCGGAGGGCAGCCGACGGTCCCACCTTGGGTGGAACGTGGCTATTCCGACTTCTTACGACAGTGGCACGTCGGTGGCGACCACACAAGGCCGGATCCGTCCGCACCGGTCGGAGTCGGGTCCGGTGAGTCGATGTCGCACCGTTCCGTGGGCCGTCAGGGGCCGTGAAAAGGAGGGAACGTGGTATTGCCGGTAAAGCTAACGTGCGAGCCACCGACCCCGAACGCCGTGATGTTGTCTTCCGTTCCCGAAAGGTCGGACCCGCTGATGAGGTCGAACCATCCTTGGGTAGAGAGGGTGATCGGGGCACTTCCTCCAGTGCTCCAGCTGTTTCCGTAGTAGGGAAAGGTCGCCCAGGGCCCGCTCGGACCATCGGTGTACTCAGCATACCAGCCGTCCGGATCCTCTTCGCCGCACGGCAGGGTCGACTGCGCCGCCGGTGCGGTCGTGTTCGCGGGCACGATCGAGGAAAGAGCGTTCACGACCCCGACGCCGAACTGCGCGGTCGTCACCGGAGCGGAAAAGGACATGACGTTGAAGCTAATCACGTAATAGACCGGGACTTCGAACACGTTGCAGACGAGGCCCCGGAACGCTGGGTCGCCCAGCACGACCGTCACGGTGACGGCCGCGGGGGGAGGGTTAGGATGCTCGTAGTGGTAGATCTCGATCCCCGCCCCCGCGGCGACCAAGGCGAGCGCGACCGCCAGGACCATGCCCTTCCACGCGAATCGCCCCCAGTAGGGTTGGGGTCGCGGCGCTGGTGGATTCGCGACCCGGACGGAGGAAGGGTTCGGCGGTGCGGAGCTCATCCGTGAGAAGAATTGACCACTCCTATTTACCCATTAGAGGATGGACAACGGAGCTTGGAAGCTTGACGGTCACGATTGCTGCCCTCGTGGACATCGACTCGACCCGTCCGTAGTTACCGCAGGGCCCGTTGCGCGTTATAAGCCCGGCCGACTCCCGGACGCCGATGGGTACTCAGGGGGTCCCGCGACCACCAATCCAATCGTTTACCCTCCCGAATGGCCTTCGGGTCGTGCTCGCCTCTGCACCCGCTAGTCCGACCGCGAGCGTCTGGGTCTGGTATCGGGTCGGCTCGAAGAACGAATGGCCGGGGATCACGGGTGCGTCCCATTGGGTCGAGCACATGTTGTTCCAGGGCTCGCCTCGGTACAAGAAGGGGGAGATCGACCGGGCGGTCGTTAGCGTGGGCGGCGAGCTCAATGCGTTCACCGACTCCGATTTCACGGCGTACTTCTCCACCGTGCCGCGCGAACACCTGTCGGTTCCCCTCGACATAGAGTCTGACCGGATGACACGGGCCTTGATCTCCGACGGAGAGGTCGCCCGCGAGCGAACGGTCATCCACTCCGAGCGGGAGGGCAACGAGAACTGGCCGGAGTTCCGCGTCGAGGAAGAGCTCTATCAGCTCGCATTCCGGGTCCACCCGTACCGCTGGGACGCCCTCGGTCGTCGCGAGGACATCGAGCGGCTCACGGCCGAGGAGCTCCGAAACTACTACCGCCGGTTCTACGGCACGCGCAACGCCATCCTGGTCGTTTCGGGAGGGTTCGACCGCAGCGAGATAGCGGCCGAGGTCCGGGCTCGCTTCTCGTCTCTGCCTCCGACGGGGGACGACGTGTCGGTGCGGGAGGTTGAACCTTCACCGCGGGGTGAACGACGTTCCGAGCTCTCGGGGCCCGGCACGACACCCTACCTGCAGATCGGCTGGCGGTCCCCGGCCCTCTACGATCCCGAAACGCCCGCCACCATGCTCCTGGACACCGTGCTCGGCGGCGAGACGAGGCTCTTCGCGGCCGGGTCGGGTTGGGGGCGCGCCCCTGAGCATCCGAGCGCCCGGCTCTACCGCGCGCTCGTCGATACGGGACTCGCGGTGCGTGCGACCAGCGAGTGGCGGCCGAGGTACTATCCCGGCCTCTTTACGGTCCAGGCCCAAGCCGCGGCGGGCGTGTCCCTCGACCGGCTGGAACGGGAGATCGAGGCCGTGGTCGACCGTCTGGCCCGAAGGGGCCCCACTACGACCGAAATGAACGATATCCGGACCAAGGTCCGACGGGGCGCCGCGCTCGCCTACGAAGGCGCGTCGCGGACTGCCTTCCGACTTGGGTATTTCTCGGTCCTTCGCTCCCCCGAGTACGAGGACGAGGTCTTCCGCTCGGTTCTCTGCGTCACCGCCGACCAGGTGAGAGAGAGGGCTCGTACCCTCTTCCGTCCCGAGTCCCGGGTCGTCGTACGGTACGAACCGACCGGGGGAGACGGCGATGACTGAAGCGACAGACCCGCTCCGCATCGAGTATGGGAGCGAACAGGACGGACTTCGCGTCGTCCGACAATCCCCACCCATCGGGGCTGCGAGCTTCTCGGCGACGTACATCGGACCGGCCGGCTGGGGCTTCGACCCGAGAGGGCGGGAGGGCGTCGCCCGGCTCGTGAACCAGCTGGTGACGAGCGCCGCGGGCCGGTACGGCCGAGTCGAGCTCGCCCGTCTTCTCGACCGGTCCGGCGCGACTCTCGCCCGCCAGTGCGACCCCGAGTCCGCCGAGGTCACGATCTGGGGTCCGGCGGCGGAGTGGGAACCGCTCCTCGGGATCCTCGCGGACGTGGTGCTTCGTCCCCGATTCGACCCGAGCGACGTCGCCCGGGCGCGTCGGCAGATGCGCGAGCGGCAGCTACGAGAGGCGACGCAACCGGCGAACCGTGCCGAGCGCGAGCTCCTACACGCGATCTATCCTTCCGGTCATCCGTATCGGGAAACCGGTCTCGGCTCCCGACATTCCCTCTTGCGACTCGGCCGTTCGGACCTAGAGCGGTTTCACCGCGTGCATTACACGAGGAGGGGTGCCTGCCTCATCGTCACTGCCCCGGCGCGCCTTCCGAGCGTGGAGCGGGCTATCCGAAGTCGCTTTGATGGCTTCGCTGAGAGCGATGGCCCCGCCCTGACGCTTCCTCCCCCATCTCCCTCACGGACCTGCGAGCGGCTCGTCAACCTCCCCGGACGCTCTCAGGTGGAAGTGCGGGTCGGCGGCGCCTCGATCGCCCGCTCGGCCCCCGAGTACCCTGCCGCGTTCCTGGCGAACGAGATCCTGGGGGCGCGGCCTCTCTTGAGCCGGCTCTTCCAACGGGTCCGGGAGAAGGGGGGTCTTGCCTACCACGCGTCGAGCGACCTCGAAGCGATGCAGCTCGGGGGATACTGGGTCGCCCAAGCGGGCACGGGGGCAGACCGGTGGCGACGGGTCGTGCCGATGCTCCAGGAAGAGGTGGACCGATTGAGCGCGGACCGAGTTCGCCCGGCCGAGCTCGAGGCGACTCGGAAGAGCGTGATCGGGGAGATCCCATTGACCCTCGAATCGACGTCCGAGGCCCACGAACTCGCGGTGGACGTCGCGTATCACCGGCTCCCGGGGGATTTCTGGATAACGTGGCCCGAGCGACTGCGCTCGATCCGCCCGAAGGACGTCCGGGACGCCGCGGCGGTCGCGTTCGACCGGCGGTCCTCGGTGACGGTCGTCTCGGGTCCGATCGGGGCCCACTAGTTCCGGTAGGCGGGACCACGCCCTTCCCGCAGGTCCGGGTTCATCTGGAGGCGTTTATACGTGGGGATACGCACTTATACGTCCTCGGCTTTCGGCTAGTTATGCCATCGCGTGCGCGAATCGAAGCGCCAGTCCAAGGCATGCTGCGAAAGAACATCACGATCACGCCAGACGAGGCCCAGTTCCTCGAGCGACACCCCGAGATCAACCAAAGTGCGCTCTTCCGACAGATCGTCGAGAGCCTGATGATGGCGGAACGTAGTCCCGGCGTGGCCTCGACCCAACCGGTGCGGTTGGGCAAGGCGGTCTACCGCTCCGGCGCCATCATGTTCCAGAGGGGCGAGCCGCGCGAGTAGCCGGGTCCCCAACCCGTTCGACCTCCCGTCCGGGGGCGTCCGAGTCGCGGAGCCGGGGCCCGAGCCCCGCAAGCGCGCTGTGGCTCGCGTCTTGCGCCCGAGCATAGAGAATTCCCTCCGCGCCGGCGCTCAGATCGTAGGCAGACCGCGCCGTAGCGACGTCCAAATCGTCGAGAGCGTGGCGCGAAACGATGTGGCCGAAGGCCCAACGCCGTCGAAGCGCGAGGTCCGTGAAGTGCGGGGCGTAGTGACCCCCTCCCACCCCGAAGGCGATCCGGTCGCGCGGATCGGGGACGATCTCGCGGAGCGCTCGCGATAGCAATCGCACGGCCGCCTCGGGCGGCTCACTTTGTGTCCCATACCCGATCTCTACGAAGAACCCCGCGAGACCGATCTCGGGACCGTGATGGGTTGCCTCGAACGTCGCCCTCAGGCCCTCCGGTTGACCCTCTTCGGACAGCCGACGGAGCACGGCCACCATGGACCGTGGGTCGGTCGGCGACACCGTGCGCGGCCGGCCCCCAAGGTCCGCCCGGGGACCGAGATTGCCGATAGGATGCACGGTCAGGCCCTCGATGTTCTGTTGGCTCCGGTGGATCGAGGGAAAGACAAGCGTTGGACCCATCGTCCGCAGCGCTAGGGGCAGCCGTTGGTCGAGGTGCTCGTCATAGAGGTGGGGGCCCGGGCGGCGCAATTCGAGGGTGTTCTCATCGAGACGCCGGATCGGCACACCATCGACCTGGTCCCCCGTGGCGGGAGGCGTGCCCCACTCACGGACGACCCGGGAAGCAACGGGGTCCGGTTCCGAGACCACGATCAGGTAGAGCGATGTCACGTCCCATTCCGATTCCGACCGTCCTCAATACCTTGTGCCGAACGGCGGCCCGTTCGGAAAGACGTTCACACGGAAGGATTATCGCGCGAACCCCACTCTTCGAGGACGGGGCAGCGGTACGGGGAGAGAGGCGACCATGGCTGCAACCTCGGGGCTCATTGTGCCGGTCGGGAAAGAGTTCGAAGGGAATTCCACCGTACGACCATGAAGTTCCGAGATTCCCTCTCGACCCTGGACTCCCAGGGCCTGCTCACGCGCGTGGAGAGGCCCGTCAATCCACGTTTCGAGATCTCCGCTCTGCTCAAGAAACACGAAGGCCGACCGATCCTCTTCGAGAACGTCGACGGTAGTTCGGTCCCCGTGGCGGGCAACCTGCTCTCGAGCATGGACCTCCTCTGCGGGAGCCTCGGGATGCGAAAGGAGGAGTGGATCGAGCGACTGAATACCGCGATGAAGAATCCCGGAGTGGTCTCTGAAGGTCGGGGAGAGTTTGACTACTTCGTACCTGACCTCGACCGCATCCCTATCCTGACCCATTATCCTAAGGACCAGGGGGCGTACATCACCTCCGGGGTGGTCTTCGCCCAGCGCGGAGGCCAGAAGAACATCTCCTTCCACCGCCTCTCCCGGATCGGAAAGGACCGATTCGTCGGGCGGCTGGTCGAAAAACGAGACCTGCACACGATGTACTTGGACGCCCGGGACCACGGCGAGGACCTCCACGTATCGATCGGAATCGGGAACAGTTCGGGCGTCCTGGTGGCCGGCGCGACCAGCGTGGAACGGGGGTCCTACGAGCTCGGGATCGCCGCGGCGCTCGAGAGTGGGATCGAGGTCACGAAGGCGAGGACGAACGACACTCGATACCCCAGCGACACCGAGGTGGTGCTCGAAGGGCGGATACTGCATGACGAGACCGCGAAAGAAGGGCCGTTCGTCGACCTCACGAACACCTACGACGTCGTGCGGATTCAACCGGTCTTCGTCATCGACAAGATCGCCCTGCGGAAGCGGGCGGTCTACCACGCTCTCCTTCCGGGGGGTACCGAGCACCGGTTGCTCATGGGGGCACCGCGGACCCCCACGATCCACAAGGCGCTCCGAGAGGCGGGCATCGACGTGGCGAACGTCTACCTCACCGAGGGCGGCAGCGGCTGGCTGGACGCAGTGGTGGCGATCCGGAAGAAGAGCGACGACGACCCGAGGGTCGCGGTCGACGCCGCGATCCGCGGCCATCGAAGCCTGAAGAAGATCACCATCGTCGACAGCGACGTGGACGTGACCGACCCGAACGAGGTCAACTA
>JBEKJT010000084.1:0-7213 GCA_050011075.1 Thermoplasmata archaeon | reverse complement strand
GGAGACGACGCGATCCTCCGGGTGGCCGTCCGTCTCGGCGCTTGGGTCGTCACCGCCGACCGCGACCTGCGTTCGCGCCTGAACGAGAAGGGTATCAACGTCCTGTCGCCCCGGGACCGTCACCGCCTCGAGCTCTTCCGGGGCGTCCGTGCGCCGACGCGCACCCCCCGGAATCGGCGTTCTGGCAACGGTTAAGAAGCGACCCGGGCTCGAGCGAAGCCGGAGCGAACCGCGAGCCGATGCGCGACGACGACCGGCTTCTAGACCTGCCCGAAGCGCAGTTCGGCACGGGGGTCGTCGGCGTCTGCGATATCTGCGGCACCCGCCAGGCAGTCATCGTCCTCTCGAAGGAGCGCTTCAAGCTCTGCGTCATCGACTTTCTCAACAAGACCTGGGCGAAGAGCGGGAAGAAGCCCGGGGTCCCAGTGTCCCTCTACCGGAGCGAACGCGTCTGGTTTGACACCGACTCGGACCGCTCGGGAAGGACACAGGCGGTCGTCCTCAGCCCGACGAGGGCCGTGAGGCACCCGGCCGTACTCATCACCCCCGACGTCTACGGCCTCACGACGACCCTGCTCGACGCCGCGATCCGGTTCGCCCGGGAGGGCTTCGAGGTCCTCCTGCCGGACGTCGTCAAGTCCGAGCGGATCGGCGTCGGGCACCACGTCTCCATGTGGTCCGGAGCCCAGTTCCGGGGAGGGGTGTCGGTCTCCTCGAAACGCGTGGAGGATTTCGTGCGTCTGTACGCCGACGCGCTCGACTTTCTGCGCCGCCGTGACCTCGTCGACGCGGGGAGGTCGGGGGTCTTTGGCACCTCCTACGGTGGGAGCCTCGCGCTCGCGCTCGCCGCCCGGGAGAGCGGACTCGGTGCCGTCGCCTTGGCGTACCCCATGCCCGTTCGTCCGGCCGACCTCGGGAAGCTCGTGAATGCACCGCTCTTCCTCATCGCCGGCGTGCACGACCGGGCCGCGGCGAAGGCCCGGGCCCAGCTGGAGGCGGTCCGCGCGCAGGTCCCGGTCCCGTTCGAATTCGTCGGGGTGCCGGGGGTGCGTCATCATTTTCTTTCTCGCGACCTCGGGGCGTACGACCTCGCGAAGGCGGAGGAGGCCTGGGCGCGGATCGTCGGGTTCCTCAAGCAACGGCTCATGCCGCCGCCTCCGCGCCCGCCGCCCCCTCCCGTAGCGCGGCCGCTCTCTTCGCTCTCCGCGCCGCCTCCGATGTCGGGGTCCGTATCGGGACCTCCTGCCCCCGGGCCGGTCCTTGCGTCCCCGACGGTCTAGGGGTGGAACCCGACGGCCCTAGGGTCCCGCCGGAACGTGGGCCGCGGTCTCCACGAGTTCTTTCGCGGCCCGGGTGAATCGCATCGCCTTCGCAAGGTTTCCCTTGATCCGGAAGGTCCCGTCGAGGATCGCCTTCACCGGATCGACCTCGCCCCGGAGGAGACGCTCCCAGTTCTCCCGTGTGCCCTCGTAGACGAACTCGCTCGCGACCGGGCGGGCGTCGGCGTGGTACGCCGCCGCCGAGCACTCGCCGTGCGCCAAGGTGAGGTGAACTCCCGGCGCCGGGGCGGACGCGTCGGGTGGCTGAACGCGAAGCAGAATGTCCCCGACCCAGGCCGCGGCGGCCTCCTTGTACGCCGCGTTCGCGTTCAGCGCTCTCTGGTACGCGGCGGCCCATTCCGCAGAAGGGAATTCCATGGCGGCCTCGAGCGGCGAGCCCTTCAAGAACGTTATGGGCTGGGCTACGAGTAGTCGTAGAACCCCTGGCCGGTCTTCCGCCCGAGGTGCCCGGAATCGACCAACCGGCGCAGGAGGTACGCCGGACGGTACTTTGAATCCCCGTACTCTCGGTAGAGCGTCTCCGCGACCTCGAGCGCCACGTCGAGCCCGATCATGTCCGCGAGCTCGAACGGTCCCATCGGCATCCCTGCGCCGGTCTTCATCGCCGTGTCGATGTCGCGGGACGAGGCCAGGTTCTCATCGAGAGCAAAACAGGCTTCGTTCAGCACCGGGATCAGGAGACGGTTGACGACGAACGCCGGCGACTCCTTGACGCGGATCGGCACCATCGGGTACCGGTGGTTCCGCAGACCCTGGAGAAAATCGATCGTGTCCGTCACGACGTCGTCGCGGGTCTCGACGCCCCCCGCGACCTCGATCAGGGGGAGCGTGTACGGCGGGTTGAAGAAATGGGTCACGAGCGTTTGGCGGGCGTGGGCGAGCCCCCGGGCGAGCCGCGTGACCGAGAGCGACGAAGTGTTCGAGCCGATCACAGCGTAGTCGGGGAGGGCCTTATCGAGGGCCTCGAGAACGGGCCGCTTCACCTCGAGCCGTTCGAACACCGCCTCGACAACGAAATCCACGTCCGAGAACGCGTCGTAGTCGGTGGCCCCGTGGACGCGGGCGACGATCTCGGCGCCTCGCGCCTCCGAGAACTTCGGCGCGAGCTTCTCGCGGATCCGGGCCGTCTGCGCGTCGGAGAGAGGCCCGGCGAGCTCCGACGTCCGCTGAACCTCCTTCTCAGCGCGACCCGCTTGGAACCGGACGAGCTCCTCGACGTAGCCCCGCACTCGGGCGAGTCCTTTCTCCACCATCGGGGCGTCGACATCCTTCAGGACGACCTCGATCCCATTGAACGCCAGCAGCTCCGCGATCGCGGCTCCCATCGTCCCCGCTCCCACGACCCCGGCCTTCGCGACCCGCATTGGTGATTCCCCGGGCGCGGGAGCACGAATACGCTACATAACCCCAACAGGGGTTTCGTCGGTTCCCTCACGCTCGAACTCGAAGGTGCGTTCATTGGGACGGCGGGGGCTACGTAGAACGGCCACTCGACTCCGGGAGATCTGACACTCATTCCTCAGGGTCCCTCGTGACGGATTTGCGTCGGCGGCGATTCTGTCGCACTTCCGCGGTCTTATCCGTGGCCTCGTGATTCGCGTCGCATGGCCGTTGTTCTTCACGTGCGTGGTGAGATCCGCTACGGGGAATGGAGTCGCTTCCTAGAGACCGTCCAGCGATACTGCGAGTACCGAAGGACCAAGGGATACGTCGTACCAGAGTTGCTCCAAGGGATGAGCGGCCCAATGAACACGGCCATTCTGGCGTACCGCTACGACGATGCGCGGACCTTCGAGGATGTGGACCTAAAGACCTCGCTGTACCCGGCCTACGGCCGGGTCGCCTCCGAGATGCCGTACCGAGAAGGCAGCATCGTCTACGAACTCTTCCGGGAAGCCTAGATCAGTCGGTCGAATAGCGACGGGGGTTTACCCGCACCACCCGAGGTTCGCCCGGAAACCTAAGGCTTCCGACTCGGTCCGCGGGACCCCCGACAGCACGCCTACAGAGGCACCACAGCGAGCGCGCCGACCTCGATCAGGATTTGTGGACGGACGAAACGTCGGACCTCGATCGCAGAGCTCGTGGACGGACGTTTGATGTTCACGAACTGGTCGCGAACCTCGCGGGCGGTCTGTTTCTGAGAGATGTCCAACCGATGGTAGGTCAATCGGACCACGGCGTTGAAGTCCGCCCTCACGGCCTCCCGGGCTGCCTCCAGATTCTCGAAGACCCGACGGGCCTGGCTCCGAAGGTCTTCCTTGCCGACGCGGGTGCCGGTTGCGTCGAACGGACGACCTTCCCATCGGCGAAGATCGCCGTAACTCCGGTCACCTCGGCTACAATAGAGTAGCCCCCGCGTGACGGCAGGGTCCGCGGGTTGACGAAGCGGGCGGTCGACCCGGGATGTGACGCGCCCGTCGCGAGTCGCCGACCGCCCCTTACCCCGTTGGGAAAGGGATCGACCGGGAGGGCGCGAGGAACGGGCCGAATGGAGTCGGTCGGGGTCCCCACGGAAGGCGTGGGCCCGGTTGGCGTGGGCCTCGGCATTCCGGACAAACTCTTAAGGCGTGGACGGGGCTCGGTCGTCGCGCGCGGGGATAGCCCAGCCCGGTAAGGCGCAGGATTGCTAATCCTGTGGTGATTTCACCTCGGGGGTTCAAAGGAGGTGTCGGCCCCACCGACCCTCGGAGACTCCCCCTCCCCGCGTTCCGCCTGCGTCGGGCCCGCGGGTTCGGGGCGGGCCCGGTGAAGGTCGCCGTCGCGCCGTACCGAGACTAGCGACCCCGGGGCCGGGAGCTCGCCCTCGACGACCGCGAGGATTCGTACCGACTCTGCGACCTCCACGATCGCCAAACGATGGGGGTTCTCCCATCCGACGGCCGGGTGCACGAGCTCGGTCGCGCAGAGCACCGTGCCCAGAGCGGGGCCCACGAATCGGTGCGTCACGGTCGACCCGCAGTGGGGGCAGGGCCCGTCCGTCGGCAGGAACTGGGCCTGACACGACCCGCATCGTGAGAGTTCGAGGCCCTCGACCATTTCGCTCATGGGGCCACCTTTCCCAGGATCGTCACGAAGTTGTGCGAGCCGATACCGCTCATCGCCTGGGCGAGCCCGATCTTTGGGGGTTTGGCGATCGCGTGGGCGCCCGCCTCCCCCCGCAGCTGCAGGGCGACCTCGGCCACTTCGGCGAGGCCGGAAGCGGCGACGGGATGGCCCCGACCGATGACGCCACCGCTCGGATTGATCGGCACGCGGCCGTCGAGGTTGGCCCAGCCTTTCTCGAACCACTCGGGTGCCTCGCCCGGTCCGCAGATCCCCAGGTCCTCGATGTGGATCATCCCGAACGGGGAGAAGGCGTCGTGGACCTCCGCGAACTCGATCTCCTTGCGGGTCAGGTGGGCCGATTCGTACGCGCGCTTCGCCGCAACGCGGGTGGCCGTGAACGTGGTCAGGTCGTCCCGGTCTATTAATCGAAGAGCATCCAGGCCCTGACCGAGACCCAAGAGCGTTGCGGGTCCGTGGCCGCGCTCGAGAACGAGGGCCGTCGCACCGTCCGAGATCGCGGAACAGTGGAGGAGACGCAGCGGGAGTGAGACCTCCCGACTGCTCGCGACTTCCGCCGCCGTCACCGGCTTCTGGAACTGCGCGGACGGATTCCGGACCGCCATGGCCCGGGCGTGCACTGAGGCGAGGTCGACCACCGCGGTCGATTTCTCGTAACGCTGCAGGTACCGTTGCACCACAAGTGCCGCCAATGCCGGCATCGTCGCACCGGCCGCGACCTCGCTCGTGTGGAGCGACGCGGCCAATTCCTTCGTGATCACCGCGGTCGTCTTGTCGGTCATCTTCTCGGCGGCAACCACCAGCGCGCGCTCGAAACGGCCCGATTCGAGCGCAAGGGCCGCGGTGTGGAACGCCATGCCGCCGGTCCCGCTAGCCGAATCCACGCGGAAGCCTGCGGCCGACTCGAGGCTGAGGCGGCTCGCGAGACGGGGAAGGAACGCCTCCGACCCGTGGGGACCGTGGGCCAGCATCGTTCCGACGACGAGGAGGTCGATCGGTTTTCGGCCGACCCCTTCGAGCGCGAGCCCGGCGGCCTCCGCCGCGAGGTCGATCAGACCCTCGGGCCGCTTCCCGAAGCGGCCCATGCCGACGCTGGCGACGTGGACCGTCAGGCGCCCACCCCCCCCACTGGTTCCATCAGGAGACGGGCGCGCTCGAGGAACTGTGAGAGCCGCTGGCCTTCCTCCCAGCGCAGGATCCCGTTGCCTTCGCGGGTCTCGCCCACCTTGGGAAGACCGCGGCAGAGGAAGCGGAACACCCCCGACGACGGCGGTTCGCTACCGAGGAAGATGCGCCAGCTCTCCTCCGCGCGAAGTCCGAGACGTCGGTAGGCGTAGAGGACCGCGAGGCCCGCCCGGCCGATCGCCGTGCGGTGGGCCTTCAGTTGGGCCTCCGCGCGCCCGCTCGCCGCCGTGAACCGGATGACTGGTTCTGCCGACGCCTTGACCTCGATCGGGAACGAAAGTCCCCAGCGCATCGCGACCAGGTCGAGGCCCAGGGAGCCGGCCCCCCGGATGACGAGGAACGGAAGGTCGATCAGACGTTCGAACTCGGCGCGCCCCGTCGGCGGAACCGAGCGAGCGTACGATCGAACGCTCGAGGGGTCCCCCTCCAAGAGGTTCCGAAGCTCCCGTTCGTAGCCCGAAAAGCTGCGGCCGACCACGATAGCCTCCCTCGCAGGGGGACGAATATAAGGCGGTCGGCGGACTCGCGGGAAGGATGGCGGCGTCGGCGTCTGTCGATATCAGCGCGGCGGAAGTGCCCGTTGCCCGCGTTCTTGCGGCGCTGGTCGCCGATTCGGACCGCCGCCGTTCGGTCCGCGGCGTCGCGACGCAGGCGGCTCGATTCCGCCTCTCGGAACTGCGGAGCCGGCTCCTGCGCGACCGCGTCTTCGAGGACCCGGGACGTCTGGTGACTCGACTCAAGCGTCGAGGTCTCTTGCTCGAGCTGCCGAGCGGCGGAGGCGAGCGGACCTACCAGATCCCCTATCCGGACGACCTCCGTCAGCTCCTGATCGACGAGGCGGAGCGCTCCGAGACGCCCGAGGTCGGTCCGGTCTCGCCGGTGCCCGACGAGCGGGCCGAGATCCGCTCCATGGATGCCGAGTTCCTCGACCGGCTTCGCGAGGTCCTTCGGGAGCGGCTGGAGGCGACGGTCGCCTTCGGCAAGACGTTCGACGTCGAGAAGCTGGCGGCGTACCTTCGGGGGCTCTTCGGGGAAGAGCTCTACTTCGACTCACTGATCTCGCTGCTGCAACAGTACGCCCTCGCCGATGCTCCACTGATCGCCCCGACAGGCCGGACCACGGGCGCGACCGGGTTCCACCTGGCGCTTTTCGGCCCCCCCGGCACGGGCAAGACGTTCTCGATCGACGACCTCGTCCGAGGCAATCCTCGCAGCGGGGTCCCGGCGCACGGACTGCCCGGACGGAACCGCTACTGCGGAGGGATCACCCCGGTACAGTTCCTCCGGGTGGGGACGGCCTACACCGGTCGCACGTTCAACTTCATCGTGCCCGAGTTCAACGACTGGTTCAAGTACCGCGGCATGGTCGAGCCGCTCAAGCTCGTCATGGAGCAGCGCGAGGTCAAGTGGGAGACGACCTTCGGGATCGTCGGCCCGTACACCTTCCGCTCGTTCCTCTCGGTCAACTACAACGTCCGCACCGCCGGCGCGTCCAGTTTCTGGACGACGTTCTCCGACCCGAACTTCGCCGCGCTCGAGGACCGGATGCTGCTGCGATTCCACCCGATGACCCGCGAGCGCTTCCGCGCCGTCGAGGCGAGCGCCGAGCGCCTGGAGCTCGG
>JBEKJT010000083.1:0-7231 GCA_050011075.1 Thermoplasmata archaeon | reverse complement strand
CGCGTAGACGAGGTCACTGACGAGCCAGGGGCTCGCGGTGACGACGTTCGGGTCGGCGACCGGGACCTTCTCCGCGAGCACGTGAGCTCCCGAGATCGGCGGAAACTCGCTCGACGTGAGGGTGGTGTTCGCGCTCGCGGCAATGAGGTCGACCCCGCTCGCGGTCGCCAGCGTCGCCGCGCTCGTCTGGATCCCGTTCGAGAGCGCGAGCAGCATCACAACCAACCCGACCGCGAGACCAATGCCGAGCGACGTGAGGGCCGAGCGGCCGGGACGGCGGCGGATCGCGTCGAGGGCGTAGCGCACGGTCGTCCTCCGCGGGACTATCCGTCGCTCGACCGGCGTAGCTCGCCGAGGGTCAACCGGTGCGACGCCTCCACGTTGTACTTATGGATCGACTCTTCGCTCACCGTACCGGCGCGTACCGTCGTGTCGTCGGGCAGATTCGGAAATCGTTCGGGGAGGCTTGCAAGGAGGTCCCGGAGAACGTCCTCGACGAACTTCGGGTGGCGGTGCGCATCCAGGACGACCTGGCCTTCATCACCGCGCTTAAGGATCGCGTACGTCGGGCTAGACTGTGCCGCCTCGATCGTATCGATCACCCGGTCGACCTCGACCTCGGCCGGGTGCACTAGCTCGAAGATCAGGTACGTCCGGTTCCGCTGGTTGTGAGAGATCATCGGCAACGACTCGAACTGGGGGTCCGCGAGCAACGGATACTCGCGCGTGAGCTTCTCGCGGCACGTCTCCATCGCGCACGGGCAGGCGGTCATCCCGACGGCCTCGGCGCCGACCGCGTGTTGGAGCGCGACGTGACCCTCGGGCTCCCGGACCGCCCGTGCTTCTGCGAGGAGGGTGTAGTCCTCGAAGCTCCGCCGCTCCTCCGAGACGCCGCGTCGCAGGAAGTACTCGGCGGACGCTTCGACCCAGGCCTCGGTCGCATACGGGTGTCGCACGAGCAATTCGCGAGCGATGGTCGAGCATGCAGACTCGAGGCTTTCGGCGGGTCGCGTGACAGTGGCGTCTACGATCTCGGCGAGAATCTCGGCGTTGCGGGAAAGGTCCGAGCCTTTCCGGTCCGACGGAAGGTCGACCGTGACCCGGAACGTAACCGCCAGGGTGTTCTGGCGGTCCGGCCGTTGCACGACCAGCGGTTTGCGGATCCCCGAGAGTCCGACCGACCGGAGCTTGAGGCGTCCGTGGGCCGGAGCCATCGCGTGGACGTCCTTCATCGACCGAGGGACCGGAAGTTACTTTAAACGAGTTGGGGGACCCGCTCTCCCCGGGGTAACCACGGTTCGACGCCCCTTATAGACCGGTGACGGGTGGTCTCACGGATGACCGACCCCGCGACCCCCGAGGCCCCCGCCCTCGCCTCGGCAACCCCCACGCCGGCGACCGATCCGGGCCCGTATACCGAGCGGGAACGCCTCATCACCGAGAATCTGAAGCAAATCTACGACCCCGAGATCCCGATGAACATCGTCGACCTGGGCCTTATCTACGGTTTCGAGTGGACGGGGGACGAGGTCAAGCTCAAGATGACGCTCACGGCGCCGGGCTGCCCCGTCGCTGGGATCCTCGCGGAGGAGGTCAAGCTCGCCGTCGAGAAGGTCCCGAACGTCAAGTCCGCGACCGTCGACATGATCTGGGACCCCCCGTGGAGCCCGGAGCGGATGAGCGAGTTCGCGAAGCGACAGTTCGGCTACGCCTGAAACCAACACGGGAACATTCCCGACCCTCCGGACCGAGGACGCGCCGTGCTCGTTCGTGAGGTCCGCTGGTCGGACTTCGACGACCTGCGCGAGATGTACTACGAGCTCTACGAGGAACGCGAGCGCGGCGAACCGATCGGCATCACTCTGTTCACGGACCGGCCTTCGCTCGCGGACGAGGTCGCGTGGTTCGCGGAGGCCTACCGAGGCGTGCTCGAGGGACACACGGTGTTCTCGGTCGCGGAGGAAGGAGGCCGCATCGTAGGGAACTGCCAGGTGCACCGCAAAGGTCCGTCAGCCCGCTTTGAGGGGGGCCATGTGGGCGTCCTCGGGATCCTCGTCCATCGAGACCATCGAGGGAAGGGGGTCGGCCGTGTGCTCCTCGCCCACGCACTGGACGCCTGTCGCGGGCGTTTCGAGACGGTGCGGCTCAGCGTCTTCATGACGAACGCACGCGCGAAGCATCTCTACGAAAAGTTCGGCTTTGTCACCGTGGGCCGGGTCCCCCGCGCGGTGCGACGGGGCTCGCGGTACTTTGACGAGGACGAGATGGTGCTCGTCCTCCCGCCGGTCCCCGAGAACCCTTAAGGCAATGGAGCGCTGGCCCGGGACGATGGGCGGTCGCGACCTCTGGCAGCGAGAGCTCGAGACCGAGCGCTCGATGAAGAACGAGTTCATGGCGCGACACCCCGAGTCGCCGTTCATCGCGGGCCGTGTGCCGTTCCACGAGCTCCGATATTTCCCTCCGGAACCGCGGTTCCGCGTAAAGGCCTCCCTCGAACGGGTTCCAAACCCGGAAGAGGCGTTCCTGCGGACGAACCGCGACAACCAGGCGGTCATGCGATACCTCGGCGACCTCGTGTTCTCGGTCGGGAGTCGGAAACTGCGCCTCAAGGTGTACCACGCTGGGGAAGGCGTCGGAACGTCGGTCTTCGTACCCTTCCGCGACTCGACGAGCGGACGGGAAAGCTACGGGCCCGGGCGATACCTCACCCTCGAGCTCAACGAATCGGACGAGTACGAGCTCGACTTCAACCGAGCCTTCAACCCATACTGCGCGTACACGGACGAGTTCGAATGCGGATTCCCCCCGTCCGAGAACGACCTCCCTGTTCCGATCCGGGCGGGCGAGCGGGTATGGGCCGCCGACCGGAACCCGCGAACGGCCTCGAGCCTCATGCTGGCCCGGCAGGGACGGCGCCCGGCTGCGGCGCCTCCCGCGCGGAAACGCTCATCGTCTACGAAACCGGCCCGTGCCCGCGCTACAGGTGTGGGGCGAGCGCGAAAACGCCGTTGACCACGAACTGGATCCCGACGGCGGCGAGCAGGAGCCCGAGGACACGGGCCATGGCCATGAGCCCGACTCTACCGACGACGCGTAGGATGCGCTCTCCGTAGCGGAAGATGAAGAACGTCGCGATCACGGTGATGGCGATGGCGACGAAGGTCGCCAGGATCAGGAACGGGTCGTTGCCCGCGTTGCCCTCGTAGATCATGACGAGGGAGATCGCGCCGGGCCCGGCGAGCAGGGGGATCCCTAGGGGCATGACCGAGAGTTCGTCCCGTTGGGCGATCGCCTCCTCGCGGTCCTGGCTCGACAGCCGCGAGCGCGCGACCTCGCCCTGCAGCATGTCGTAGGCCACCATGAACAGAAGGATCCCTCCCGCGATCTCGAACGCCGCGAGCGTCAGCCCGAACGCGGCGAACAGGAATCGACCGATCAGGGCGAAGACCGTGAGGATCCCGCCAGCCACGATGACCGCTCGACGCAGGACGATCTTGCGGTCTTCCTCGCTGAATCCGTCCGTGAGCGCGACGAAGAACGGAAGCGTGCCGATAGGGTCGACGATCGCGAACATGCTCACGATCACCGCGGCATAGAACGCGATGTCCGACATCCACGACTCGCCCTCCGAGCACCCCCGGAGCTTCAGGACCCTTCAACTCTTCGGGAGGACGATTCGTATCGGTCGACGGCCCTATTCGGGGCCCCCGCACGGCCCCGGTCACCGTAAGGAACTCATGCGGAGGCTCTCCGCCGCACCTTTCGTGACCGTCGGGTTCGCGGCGTTGGCCGAGCGGTCTTCGATCGGCGCGCCTGGCGACCCGCCGGTCTCCCCGGCGCCGCAGGGGCCGGGCGAGAGACGGTGCCGACAGCGCGCGCCCGCAATCGGAGCACCAGGGGTTCGCGGTCCGGGTTCGCGAGCAGGAGAACGTAGTCGCCGGGTGCCTGAGGGTCGAAGTAGACCCGCGCCCGACCCGCGAGTCTCACACGCTGGACGAAGGGCCCGTCCCGGTGGCCGATCAGGAGGACGAAGGAACGGCCCGGCCTCGGGTTGTTGAGGGAGACGTCGATCTCGCACGCGGGTGCCTCGAGGTGCATCTCTAGGCGGATCGAGGAGGTCGGCGCGAGTACGAGGTACTTCGGCAAGGACCGGAGCGCCAGCGCCATGCGTCCCCGACTTCGTCCCTAACGAAAAGCCTTCGTCGTTGGTGTTTCCTGCCCTCAGCGTGGATTTAAATCGGGGGTCGCGCTCGCGCGCTCGATGGCAGCGAAACGGACGGCGCACGCGGTCTGGGAACACGACCTTCTGCACGGACACGGGACGGTCAAGAGCACGAGCGGCGCGTTCGGTGAGCTCGCCGTATCCTGGGGAGCCCGCACCGAAGCTTCCGGCGGGAAGACCAGTCCGGAGGAGCTCCTGGCAGCGGCGCACGCCTCCTGCTTCTCGATGGCCCTGTCGGCGGGGCTTGGGCGGTTGCAGAAGCCTCCCGAGAAGCTGGAGGTCAGCGCGACCGCGACGTTCGACAAGGTCGGCGATGGCTGGAAAGTGACGACGATGGAACTCAACGTCGTCGGAAAGGTCCCTGGTATCACCGCCGCTGAATTCGAGGCGGCCGCCAAGGCGGCGAGCCAAGGATGTCCCATCTCGGGCGCCCTCAAGGGCAACGTCGCGATTTCGGTCCAGGCGAAGCTCGCGTAGAGCGTCTCGGCCCCGGTTCACGCACCGAACTCCGACAGCTGACGTTGGCGCCGTCGGGGCTCCGTATCACTTGCCGGGGGAGTCACCTCGTCCTCCGGCGGGCGGGACGCATCGGGAACAGGACCGAGTGCCTCCTGGACCTCGGTGGAATCGGGTTCGGCTCCCAGGAGCAGTCCGACCTCTTCGGCCGTGAGCTCGAGCTCGCCGGCGATCCGTCGGGCGAGGTCTCGCAACTCGGGCGGATTCCGCCGTCCCTTGGCCGGGCGCACCAGGCCCTCGAGGAACGGAAGGAGGCTCTCCCGGCACTTGGCGTGCGAGAGGTGGAACCGGAGGCTCATCTTCACCACGAGCCCGTCCCGAACCCCCCGGGCCCCGCGAGAGCGGCCCATCTCCCCTAGGAATTGAGGGAACGCCGCCCCGGACCCGACCGTCGTCGGTCGGTCCCGAAGGGCGAGGGCGACGCCGCCGGTCATCAATTCCGAGGCGTAGCTCCAAAGACTCCACACTCGCGCTCGCCGGGCCCGGGCTAGGAAGCGCTCCGCGACCGCGAGGACCTCGTAGGCCGCCGCCCGATGCGCGGCATCCGGTGCGAAATGGGGGAGGTTCTCCTCGATCCACGGAAGGAGGTCGTCCGGTGGAGCGTCCAGCCGGTCCTGGATCTCGACATTCCGGTAGAAACGCGGCGTTGTGAGCACCTCTTCCGTAAGCGCGGCGAAATCCGCCGCCAGGTCACGGGTCCCGAGCACGCTTAGCTGAAGGGGTCCGGGAGGCAGGGGAGCGATAGCCTCGAGGTCGTTCAAGGCTGCCCGCAGGTCACCCCGGGCGCGTCGAACGATCGCATCCAGCGCACCGTCGGCGAGCGCAATCCGCTCGGCGCGGGCCACGCGTTCCAGGCGGGTCCGGACCTCGGGGTCGCGGATAGGATAGAACCGGATGCGCACCACGGAGGTACGGAAGACCGGCGAGTAGCGCGTGAGGGTTCGCTCGTCATTCACCGTCAGAATGAGGGGCTGGCGGGTTGTCCGGACGAGCCGCGCGATGGCGCCGAGCCCTCCACGGTCCGAAACGTCGGCGGACTTCTGCGACCCGCGCCAATCCTCGACGTCCCTGCGCGCCGCCGGAAGACGCGCCCAAGAGGCGTTGCCCGGCGACTTCGGCAATCCGTCCCAATCGGCGAACGCTCGGGTCTTGCCCGTCGTCCCGAGGCCGTAAGCCTCGTTCAACGCCGCGATCGTGCGGTACCGTCCCCTCAGGAACTCCCGCAGGGGCGGAGGCTCGACCTTGACCGGGGCGGTCTCGGTCAATCGACCCGTGAGGCAATCGGCCTCGTCCAACAGGATGAGCGCCCGTCCTGGGTGGTCCGTGCCGCTGCCCTCCCCCAGGGTGTGCGTGATCGAGGCCCGCCCGGCGACCTGATTGATCGCGACCTCGTTGCGGGCGTCGGACGCGTTCATCTCCACGACGGTCCAGTGGTGCTCGTGGGCGAACGCGAGGGCCGCGCTCGTTTTTCCCACGCCCGCGGGACCGGATAGGACGACCGCCCGGCGTGCTGGGGGCGACGGGGAATCCCATTGGTCTGCCCAGCGGCGCAGGTCCTCCTTGGCACGGGGATTTCCGACGAGGTCGTCCGTCCGCAGCGGTCGGACCCGCTCGGTGAGCGGGAGACGGGAGACGGAGGGAACGGCCATCACCTCGGCACGTCCCGGTCCGTTTAAGGGATACCCGCCGCGGCCGCCGGCCAGCCCCCAAAGGATTCTCTACGGGCGCGGTCTCTCCGCCGACCGGGGGTCTTCGAGCGATGACCGGCGAACGAACCGTGGGCCGAAGGTCCGTCCCTGGAACCGACCGGACCGCGTCGGTCTTGGGGGTCTCGGTCGAGCTTCCTCCGATCGCTCCGCCCGAAGCCGATCGACAGCTCGTGGCCTTGCTTCGAAAGGCCCGCGGGGAAGGGGTGACCGTATTCGACGTCGGGGGATCGAACTCCCCGGCACGGGCGGAGCACCTGGTCGCGACCGCCTTCCCCCAGCACGACCCCGAGCTCCTGATCATCGTCCGAGGTGCCCTCCCCACTTCCCACATGCCCCGGCCTTCCGCGACGACCATGCCGGTGCCCGCGGATCCGCGTGTTCTCGACGGACTGAGGACCCGCCTCACGAAGAGCCGCGCTCGACTCGCCCCCCAAACTCCCGGGATCCTCGAATGGGGGGTGGACGAGGCGAACCCGGAGGAGCTGAGCCTAATCCTCCCCGCGCTCGAATCACTTCGTTCCGCGGGCGAGGTTACCGGATGGTCGTTACGCCTGCGGCCCGATCGAGAGGCGCTTGGTGCGCACCTGGCGCACGACCGACCGAAGTTGATCTCGACGGAGCTCTCCCTGCTCGACCCATTGCTCACCGCGTACCTCGAGGCGCAGGCAGGAACGGCCGAATTCGGGGCGTTCGTCCGAGGTCCGTTCGCGGGCGGCCTACTCGACGGGACTCGATTCACCTCGGCCCTGTCCGACCGGTCCCCCCGGTCGGCCCCGATCGACGT
>JBEKJT010000082.1:0-7274 GCA_050011075.1 Thermoplasmata archaeon | reverse complement strand
CGAAGAGATCGCGCCGGTCACGACCATTCGCCACCGTCAGAACGCGATGGGCAACAACATCCTCGCGAACGACACGGGAGCGCTCGTCCACCCCGAGTTCTCTCCCGACACCGTCGAGGCGATCTCCCGGGCGCTCGAGGTCCCGGCCGCGCGGGGCACGGTCGCGGGCCTCGGAACCGTGGGCATGGCCGGGATCGCCACCAACCGGGGCGTCGTCGTGCACCCGAAGGCGACCGAACGCGAGAGCGCACTGATCGGAGAGCTCCTCGGCGTGCCGGTCCATCGCTCGAGCGCGAACTTTGGCGTCCCGATCGTCGGCGCTTGCCTGGTCGCGAACTCGACCGGGTTCATCGTCGGCCGACCGACGACCCCGGTGGAGATCGTCCACCTGCAGGAAGGCCTCTCGATCTTCGATTGAGGGACCGCCTTCGACCGCACCGGGCCGGCCCGCGGCGCGAGCGGTCTCAGGTTCCGCGCTTGCGCTTCACGTAGCGGGTCGCGTATCCGGCGATCCGGTTCGCGAGCTTCTTGTGGGTGACCTGCAGCTTTCCGTCCACGACGACGCCCAGGTCCGTGAGCTCGAGAACCTTCTGCTTGTTCTTCGCGTAATCCCCGGAGAAGTCGTTCGGATAGTGGCGGATCAGCTCGATCGCGACCCGCTTGATGTAGGTCTGGCGGATATTGCCCATGCGGGCGAGGCCACCCCGGGTCGCGGTTATAACCTTGTCCTCGGGCGACGATGACGGTACCTGTCCGAACCCCACCGTGCGGGGGAGACCGGCGGAAGCCACAAATACCCTACCCGAGGTAAATATCGCCGTGGGTAAGCGCGGAGCCGTCCGGGAGGGCTCCCCGGAGTAGGTCCGCCGCGGACCGACGGGACCCCACGGCTGGATTCATGGCAGACGATTCGACCGCGTCGCCGGCGCCCGCGCATCGGGAGCGCAACGTCCTCCTCCTCGACCTGTCGAAGAGCATGCTGGCCCCGCTGCCCGACCCCGAGCCGGATAAGGCTGAGCGTCAGAAGATCGAGGTGGCGCGGACCGCGGTGTTCCGGATCCTGCAGGATGCCGCGACGACGGGCTCGCTCTTCGGGCTCGTCACGTTCACCGAGACCGTTCGGGTCCCGGTCCCGCTGGGGGAGATCCATCGGGAGAACCTTCCGTACATCGAGAACCTGATCTCGCTCCTGGCGCCGAGCGGACGCTCGGCGATCTGGGACGCGATCGCCGTGGGGGCCGACCTGCTTCGGGCCGGCACGGACGGCGTTCGGGGCAATCTCGTCCTGGTCACGGACGGGTGGGACAACGCGTCGACCCGTTTCGACGTGCGGCCCTCTCCCGACAAGGAGCTTCCGGAAGGCAAGGTCGACCTCGCGCCCTACGTCCTGCCCGCGAACTCCCAGCTCACGTTGCGTCTCATCGGGATCGGCAGCGGGGAGGAGCGCGACAAGGGCGTGGATTCCGCCCGCATGCATCTGTTCCTGGGCCAGCTCTCGGCACGCGCCGCCCAGCTCGGCCTCCCTTCGGGGTTCAGCTTCCAAGAGGTCTCGACGGGGTCGGCGCTCTTCGCGCAGATGGTCAATGCGTTCATTGACGTCGGATACGAAGGCGACCAACCGATCGAGGACCTGCACCCGGAAGAGCTCGCCCGCCACGCTGCGAGCGCGGCGCGGGCGCTGAAGGAGCCGCAACAGCACGCGACCGTCGCGCGCATCCGGAGCGCCCAGGTCGTGGCCCTCCCGAACACGGAGGCCGCGTACAGCGAGACCCCCGAGCTCGAGGTCGACGTCCTCGCGAGCGCGGGCGGTCCTCCCGCCTACCTCAAGGAGCGGTACGGACCTCTCGGGGAGGTCGTGGAAGCCTACTTGAAAGGCGACCTCGACCGGGCGCTCGACCTGCTCGGAAAGTCCCAGGGGGTCCTGCCTCCGGTCACCCGGCTCTACTGGGAGGCCAGGGTACAGTTCGCCCGCCGCGCGGTGGTCGAGGCGGCCCGCGCGCTCCTCCAGGCGTGGGCGGAGGCGGAGAAACTTCCGGCGCCCTCGCAGGCGGCGATCCTACGAAGGCTCGCGATGCTCCAGGCCCGCATGCAGAACGACAAGGAGACGGAGACGCTCGTCCGGTTCATCGATGCGACCGAGCACGGCCTCGCGTCCGGGTCGAAAGAGTGCCGCGAGCGGCTCATGGAACTCTTCGCCAAGTTGCTCGAACTGCGCGGCACGTACCAGCTGACGCGCCTCGCCGCCGTCGGCGACCTTCAGGACGCCGCGGTGAAGCACGAACAGGCGGTGGAGGAGGTCTTTGGCACCCTTCAGGACGCCCGGTTGGACCTCGCGGCCGGCGGACCGGTGGTCGAAGGGGCGTTGGACTTCATTGAAATATGTCTCGCGGAGATGCGGTAGGAGCGTAAACGATGCCCGAGGTCAAGGTCACCACCCGAACCCGCCGCGCCGCGGGGACGAAGCGCGAGACGAAACGGTCGGTCGATTCCACCCGTATCGCCGTCGTCGGGATCCCTGCGTCGGGGAAGACGACGTACTTCCGCTTCCTCTCGGGCCACTTCGGGCTGAATCTGCCGATCCTCTACATCCCGGCCCGGCCGGACAACGGAAGCCTTCCGCTGTACGGCGACCTCGAGAACGACGTGGCCCTCGAGGAGACGACGTACGAGACGACCGACCCCACCGACCCGGAGGGAAGCCTCGAAACGACGACCCGCTTCTACGTCAACCGCCCGATGGAGGACCGACGCAAGCTCTGGGTCGAACTCTCCGCGGGCCGCGAGGACCAGGGGATCCTGACGAAGTACCCTCTCCCCACGAAGTTCAACCAGTTCGTCGAGATGAAGATGCGCTTCCGCTACGGCGCCCCGGGGGGGGACGCGGGCTCGCGACCGATGGAACTCAACACCATCGATGAGGCCGGCGGGATCATCGCCGACTACTTCACCTACGACCGGTTGTGGATCGACGCCGCGGACGCCGAGGTCACGGAGAAGAACTGCCGGGTGATCCCGCACTTCGATTCGTGGAGGCCGGATCGGCGCGACCTCTGGCGCCGGGGTCTCACGCTGCTCGGACGGTTCGTCCACGGCGCGGACGCGATCATCCTCCTCCTCGCTCCCGGGCTTCCCTCGCTCCGGGACCAGGCCCAGCAGGTGAACCTCGCCCGCGGCGTCTTCCGATACGTGCGGACCCGCAATCTGCCGCTCGTGATCGCGGTCTCGAAGGCGGACAAGCTGAAGGAGTTCTACTCGGAGATCGAGCAGTCGGTCCGCGAGCGGACCTACCGCAGCACGTTCGACTCCGTCGACTACCTGCTGCGCCGCGACGGGGCGGGCATGGGAACGATCCTCGTGGCCCAGGAGGGCCGTGGGATCTCGACGAAGGAGGACGTCTTCCTCGTCTCGAGCGCGGTGTCGACCGGCGAGGGTCATCCCTTGTTCGTCGGCGATTCCGGCGAAGAGGCCCCGAACGTCGGGTCGCCGACGATGGGAGTCCCGGTCATGGTCAACACCACGTTGCCGCTGGCCCGTGCCTGCGAGCGCGTGCTCGAACGGCGAGCGACGAAGGGGGGCTGATGGCCGACTCCGTCGCGGGGACCGTGGGGGGACTTTCCCCCGTCGCCGTCGTCTGGTGTCGCCAGGTGGACAACGAGGCGGAGAGCCCGGGCTACACGACGATCCCCGAGGATTTCGCCGGCCGTAGGGAGACCCTCGAGGCGATCCGGCTCATCGGCAACCTGACGGTCAACGTCGCCGACACCCACGACTACTGGGACCCGGACCCCGCCCAGCCGCTCTCGTACTACCCGAACCTGTTCCTGTACCCTGCGGCCAACGGTCGGTATACCTGCGTCGGCCGGATGTTCCTGTCGACCGAGGACCGACCGCGCCTCGGCATGAAGACGCTCGTTTTCTCGACCGCCGACCTCGTCGCGAGCGGGGAGTTCGGGGCTGCCGTCCTGCGCGCGCACGCGACCATGGGGGGCCAGGCGTCCCCCGCCCGCCCGGGGGTCGAGCCGGATCCGCTCATCTACCAGACGGTCGGCGAGGGCTTCCTATTCCACCGCGGCACGACCGAACCGGTCGTGATCGTCGCCTCCGACCAGTGGGAGGCCGCCGGCCAGGTCGTCCTCGAGCTCGTCCGGCTCCTCCCGACCTCGCTGGTCGCCCTCGGGGCGTTCCTCGTGTTCCCCTACTTCCTGCCAGAGGCGAAAGTGAACCTGCACGAGTTCACCGAGCAGGTGCCGCTCGCGCTCGGGCTCATGCGCGTGCCGCGCGGCGAGGCGCAGGGCGACCGTCACGCGAAGCGGATCCAGAGCTGGGAGTCGGCCCCGGTCGCGCTGCGGGACCTCACCAAGCCCGGCACCTCTCGCAGCAAGGAGACCCTGCCGCTCATCCTTCAGTACGTGCGCGACCACCAGGAGGAGAAGGTCGTCGAGGTCGGTCGCCGCGTCGACCTCGTCGAAGGTCCTCGGGTCCACGCGCACCTGGACGACGCCGAGCGGCAAGGAGGCCGCGACCGCCGCAAAGAGATGTGGCGGATCGGCACGGCGATGGAGACCGCCGCCCTCCTGCTCGCCCGTCCGAAGGGCCGCTCCGTCCCGACGACCGGCGAGGTCGCCAAGCGGGCGAACGAATACCTGCAGGCGCAACCCTCGATCTTGCTGTCACGACCGACCGAGCCGGCACCCATCCTGGCCCCGGTCTCGGCCTCGATGCCCGCGGGGTCGGCGGCCAACCAGCACCCCCCGTGGCTCCAGCGCCCGACCGACATCCAGGTCCCGCCCCCCGGTCCGGTGGCCGTCCCGATCTCGGTGAGCGACGACCCGTCCGTACGCGCGGCTCCGGCGCCGGGCCCCCTTCCCACCACGGCCCCCGCCTCGCCGGCCGCTCCCCCCGGGGGAGTCGCGGTGCCTGCGACCTCGAACGCCGAGCTCGAAGCCTGGGTGAAGAGTCTCGTCGACGAGCGCGTGGAGCAGCTCGGGAAACCGATCGCTTCGGTCCCGGATCCGGCCCTGATCGAAAGCAAGGTCGTGGGCCTGGTCGACCAGAAGGTCCGCGAATCGACCGCCCAGTCGGCCCAGGCGATCCTCGGCATCAAGTCCGACCTCGGCTCTCGCGTCGCCGCGGTCGAATCCCGTCCCGTCGTCGACCCGGCGGCCCTGCTCGACCAGGTCGACCATCGCGTCGCGGAGAATCTCGCCGAGGTCCATCAGCAGATCCAGTCGAAATTCGACCAGGTCGACGGACAGATCCGGGCCAAGTTCGACCAGGTCGACGGGCAGGTCCAGGCGAAGCTCGACCCCGCGCTCGCACAGGTCGGGGAGAGCGTGAAGCAGACGCTCCAGTCCTCGAGCGAGCTCTGGGCCGAACGCCTGCGCGAGGAGCTTCGGCAGAACGTCGAGGAGCTCAAGGCCCGCTCGGTGCGCTCGGAGGAAGAGCTGCGGGCGGCGCTGGTCGCCCAGCTGGACCTCGAGCTCGCCGAGACGAAGGACCAGGGAAACTCGCTGCGAGAAGAGGTCGAGGGCCGCGTCCGCGACCTGATCGCAGAACGGACCGTCGAGCTCGACCAGAAGCGCCTCAAAGAGGTCCGCGAGCTCGAGACCCGTTTCGGCATCCTGGTCGACGGCCGGGCGAAGGACCTCGAGAAGCGGCTCGTGGCGGCCATTGCCGAACAACGCGAGAAGGTCGTGGCCCTCGCCGACCAGCGGATCCAGCAGTCCGAGAACCGGGTCTCCACCGAGCGGGAGGCGCGGATAGCCGAGGTGACGGAAGCCTCGACCGCCGCGGTCGCGGGTCTTCAGGTTCGACTCCAATCGTACTTCGAGCAGAAGATACGCGAGAACCAAGACCGGGAGCGGGAGAAGTACGTCGAGCTCCTCGCCCGGCTCAAGAGCGAGGTCGAGCAGTCGCTCACCAGCACGACCGACTCGAACCGGTTCGACGCTGCCGTGCGCGACCGGGTCGGACGGATGCTCGAGGCGGCCCGCACCGAGCAGGAGAAAGCGGTCGCATCCGCCCTCGGGGAAGCCGAGGTCCGGCTCAAGGGTCAGCAAGAGGAAGCGGCTCTTCGGCTGGAACACTTGGAGTCGAAGCTCCAGCAACGGGAGACTGACCTTTCGCGCATCGAACGGAACCTGCGCCAGGAGGCGGACGACCTTGACCGGCGGATCCAGGTCCTGAGCGAACGGATGATGCCGCTCGTGCGCAAGACATGGGTCAAGATCGGCGAGCTCGAGAAGGGCGGCGCGGCCTCGGAGGAGACCGAGGCGCACCTCAACGACATGCGCCGCGAGCTGATCCGCGAGATGCGCCGGGTGGAGGGAGAGCTCCTCGAGCAGACGAACGAACTGAGGGACCGGCTCGAGGGGACGATCGCCCACCAGGGCCGGATATGGCTGAACCTGCTGAAGCAGCTCTCTGCGGAGGCCGAGGACACCATGAAGGCCGGTCCGCGCCCCGCGCGGCGCCCCGCGAAGGCCACGGAAAGCGAGAACCTCGCCGACGAGGAGTTCCTGGGCGCCGACCTTCGGGCGACGGCGCCCTACTCGTCGTTCGGCACCGACCCGCCGAACCCGATGGACCCGAGCGCCGCGCTCGGACCCGAAGCGACGACGAGCCGGCGACGCGCCCGCCAAGCGTGAACGCGCGCCCGCTGCGACTCGGTCAACGCTAAGCATGTCCGCTCCCTCGCGTTCCCGTGCCGGACGACGGTGACCACCGCCACTGCAAGGTCTGCGGCCGCGTCTGCGACGTGGGGGAGGAGACCTGCAGCCGTGCCTGCGGGGAGAAGCGGGCGCGCCAGCTCCAGTCCCGTCGGAACTACACGTACCTGCTCTACGGGACGATCGCGCTGCTCCTGATCGTCTTCCTGAGCCACTATTTCGTGTGACGGAGCCGCCCGTGCGATCCTACGGTCACGCCGTGCTCGGCGGGACGTTCGACCATCTGCACGTCGGCCATGTCGCCCTGCTCACCGCAGCGTTCCGGGCGGGCCGTTCTGTCTCGATCGGCGTCACGACCGACCGCTATCTCGAGGACCACCCGAAGCCCGCGCGCGAGCGCCTCCAGCCCTACCCGACGCGCGCGAGAACCCTGCGTCGATGGCTCGGGCGTCACTACCCGGCACGACGGTGGCGGACGGTGCCGCTCGAGGACCGCTTCGGCCGTTCGGTGGAACAGGGGGTGGACGTCCTGGTCGTCTCGGTCGACACGGTCGAGGGGGGCCGGGCCGTCAACGCCGAGCGCCGACGCTTCCACCGACCCGCCGT
>JBEKJT010000081.1:0-7330 GCA_050011075.1 Thermoplasmata archaeon | reverse complement strand
GCGTACGCGCTCCGCGAAAGCCCGCTCGAACGGGTCGTGTTCGCCTTCCCCGTGCCGCTGGGGATCTTCCAAGCCGGCCTCCTCACCGGACTCCTCAGCCTCGATGTGGCGTTCCTCTGGTGGACCGGGATGCAGGTCCTTCCCACGTTCCTTTCGTCCGGGGTGCTCCCGGTCCTCGAAACCCTTCCCATTGACGACCGGACGCTGGGCCGCGCCGCGGGCCTCCTCTACCTTCGCCTGTTCGACCTCCCGGCGCTCACGGTCCTCGTGGCGACTCCTGTCCTGGTCGGATTCTCCCTCGGCCCGTGGGCGGGCCTCGCGGTCCTGCCCGGCGCGCTGGCCGCGGTCGGGTTCGCGATCGCTCTCTCCCTCGTCACCGGCCGGTTCTTCGTGCGCCGGGTCCAGGGATCGCGGGGCGGCGGCGGGAGCACGGTCGTCCGCTGGGCCTACCTCGTCCTCTGGCTCGTACCTGCGTTCGCGATGTTCGGCTTCGTGACCGCCGCCCCCGCGTTCTTTGGCTTCCTCGGTCGCCTCTCGACCCACCCCCCCTCACTGGCCGGGCACCTGCTCCTCGGGGCGTTCCCGTTCTCGTTCGCCACGCTCCCCGCCGTGGTCTCGAGCGGACCGGCCGGCTTCGGCCTCGACCCGGTCGGATGGCTCTTCCTCGCGGCGGCGAGCGTGGGCTACCTTCTCCTCGCTGCGTGGTCGGTGCTCAGGGTGTTCGGGTCCGTTCGCCACGTGAGCGTGGTACCTCCGTCGTCCGCCCGTTCCCTTCGACGGCCGCGCCTCGACCTCGCCCCCCAGCCGGTTATGCTCGCCGTCCTGACGAAGGACCTCCGCGTGGCGAGCCGGACCCCGGGCTTCGCGTTCCTGATCCTGCTTCCCATCCTGGACGCGCTCGTACTCGGCCTCTGGACGTATGTTCGCGTCCCCGGCTCGGCCGTGGCCTCCGGTCTCGCGCTCGCCGCCGTGACGATCGCCGCGCTGCTCGCAACCTTCTTTGGCCCGGCGTTCTTCGCCATCGAGGTGCTCGCCTACTCCTACGGTCGGACCCTCCCGCTCTCCGACCGTTCGCTCCTCGGCGGCAAGGTCCTGCTCGTCGCGCTCATGTACCTCGTGGCGAGCGGGGTCGTCCTCGGCGTCACGCTCACCCGCGTCTTCGACCCCCTCGTCTTCTCTCTGTTCGTCGCGGCCGAGCTTCCGGCGGTCGTGGCCGCGGCCCTCCTCGAGCTCGGCATCCTCTTCCGCAGGGCCCGGGCCCGCGGTCTGCCGATCACCAACCTCTACGCGGGAGCCTGGTACGCGGTCATCGTTTCCATCCCCGGTCTTGTGGTGGCGGCCGCACCCCTCGTCGCGTTCCAGCTCGCTCGCTCGGGCGGCTCCTACGCCGGTCTGTTCGCGATGGGGCTGATCGCCCTCGGTGAGCTCGCCCTCGCCGTCCCCTTTGCTCTCGGGAGGGGAGACTCCTGAACTCCCCGGTGCTCCCGCCGCGCTTCGAACCGAAGGACGTCGAGGCGCGCTGGCAGGCCGAGTGGGAACGTCACGCGGCGTTCCGCGGACCGGACCGCGCGCCTCCCCCGACCTTCGCGATCGTCCTTCCCCCTCCGAACGTGACCGGGGTCCTGACCCTCGGCCATATGCTCGGCGACACCGTGATGGACATCTTCGTTCGCCAGCACCGGATGCAGGGAGTTCCCACCGTCTGGGTCCCCGGCCTCGACCACGCGGGCCTCGCGACGCAGGTCGAGGTCCGCCGCCGTCTCCTGAAGCAGGGGACCCTACTCGAGGACCTTCCGCGCGAGGAGGCGCTCCGCGCGATCGCGCAGTGGCGGGACGAGCACGAGGCGCGGATCGCCGAGCAGACCCGCGCGGGCGGGTTCTCGGTCGACTGGACCCGGTTCCGCTACACGATGGACCCCCCGAGCGTCCGCGCGACCCGCGAGATCTTCGTCCGCCTCTACCGGGACGGGCTCGTCTACCGGGGCGAACGGATGGTCAACTGGGACCCGAAGCTGCGGACGGCGATCTCCGACCTCGAGGTCGTGCACGCTGAGGAGGAGGCGGCCCTGCTCTACGTTCGCTACCCCTGGGCCGACGGCGCGCCCGGTGGACTCGAGGTGGCGACCGTCCGCCCGGAGACGATCTTCGGGGACGTGGCGGTCGCGGTGCACCCGCAGGACTCCCGGTACGCCGGTGCGGTCGGCCGTGAGGTCCGCGTGCCGCTGACGGACCGGGTCATCCCCGTGGTGACCGACGCTGCGATCGACCCCGCGTTCGGAGCCGGGGCGCTCAAGGTGACGCCCCGACACGACCTCGTCGACTACGAGGTCTTCCAGCGCCACCCCGAGCTCTCGATGCCGCCCGACATCCTCGACGACCGGGCGCGCCTCACGGGACCCTGGGTACCGTCCGAGTACCACGGGCTCGGCGTCGAGGAGGCGCGGACGAAAGCGACGGACGCCCTCGAGGAGGCCGGCCTGCTCGTCCGCCGAGAGCCGTACCGGCATTCGGTCGCCCGCTCGGAGCGCTCGGACGCCCCGGTCGAGCCCCGCCTCTCCACGCAGTGGTTCGTACGAATGCGCGGCCTCGCCGTCCCCGTGGTCGACGCCGTCCGGCGTGGGGATATCCGGATCCATCCAAGCCGCTGGGACCTCACGTTCTTCCGGTGGATGGAGGAGATCCAGGATTGGTGCATCTCGCGTCAGGTGCTGTGGGGCCACGCGATCCCGGTCTTCTTCTGCCGCGCGTGCGAGAAGCCCACCGTCACGGTCGAACCGCCGACCCAATGCGAGCATTGCGGAGACAAGGAGCTCGCGCAGGACCCGGACGTGCTCGACACGTGGTTCACCTCCTGGCTCTGGCCGTTTCTCGCCCTCGGCTGGCCCGACCGGACCGCCGACCTCGACCACTACTATCCGACGAGCGTCCTCGTCACCGGCCGCGACATCATGTTCTTCTGGGTCGCCCGGATGATGATGGCCGGGTACTACTTCACCGGGACGCGGCCGTTCTCGGACGTCTACTTCACGGGGATGCTGCGCGACGCGCAGGGCCGACGGATGTCGAAGCACCTCGGCAACTCCCCCGACCCGCTCGACGTCATGCGCGAACGCGGGGCCGACGCGATGCGCTTCGGTCTCGTCTTCCCGAACCCCACCGACGAGGACGGACAGTTCGGGCCCGCGACGCTCGAGGGGGCCCGCAACTTCCTCACCAAGGTCTGGAACCTCGTTCGGTTCGCCCTGGGGCACATCCCTCCCGGAACCCCCCTCGCGCGGGGCCCACCGACGCTCGGAGCGGCCGGTACGCTCGAGAACCGATGGATCCTCTCCCGGTATCGACGCACCGCCGAGGAGGTCGACCGGGCGCTCGGGGCCTTCGAGCCGACGCGCGCCGCGACCGCTCTCTTCACGTTCGTTCGACACGACCTCGCGGACCGGTACGTGGAGATCGCGAAAGAGGCGCTCGCCGGTCGTCGGGGCGAGCCGGCCCAGCGCGAGGCCCGCGCGACCCTCCTCTTCGTCCTCGAACGGACGTTGCGATTGCTTCATCCTTTCGTGCCCCACGTGACGGAGGAGCTCTGGCACGCGCTGCCGCACGACGGCGAGCTGCTGACGCTCGCTCCCTGGCCGGACCCCGGGGAGTCCCCCGCGGACCCGGTCGCGGAGGTGGAGATGGAATCGGTCCTCGAAGCGATCCGGCTCCTGCGGAACCTTCGGGCGGAGGAACACATCCCGACCGATACCCTGCCTCGGGCCTGGATCCGACCGGCGGGCTCCGAGGTCGCGCGCGTGCTCACCGCCGAGCAGGGAACGGTCGAGCGGCTCTCCCGGGTCCGACCGCTCACCCTGCTCGGCGCGGAGGCCCCCGCCCCGGCTCGGTCCGGCAGTCGCGTCGCCCCGCTCGGCGAATGCTACGTTGAACGCTCCCCCGCGTCGGGGGCGGAGACGGAGGCGCTCAAGCGGGAACGGGAGAAGCTCGTCGGGCTCCTCGCGAAGACGCGCGCCCGGCTCGCCGACGGCGGGTTCCGCGACCACGCTCCTCGTGAGGTGGTCCGGGAGGCGGAGGAGAAAGCGAAGGAGCTCGAGGAACGGGTCGGCCGAATCGACGAGCACTTGAAGGGGAGCGGCTCGTCGAGCGGGGAACCATGACCACGAAGGCGCGTCGCCCGACCCCGAAGACCCGGCGGACGAAGGCCCCCTCTCCGACCTCCTCGACGATCCCCACGATTCCCATCCTCGGTTCATCGAAGCCGCATCCCACCCTCGGCCTCGGGCTCTGGAGCCTCGGCCGATGGAATCCCGAGGACGAGGCACGGACGAAGGCGACGATCGCCCGGGCCTGGGAACGCGGCGTCCGCTGGTTCGACACGGCCGAGGTCTACGGCGGCGGCCGTTCGGAACGCATCCTCGGGGAGGTGCTGCGCCGTACGACGGGCGGGGGACCCGATTCGTTCGTCGTCAGCAAGGTCTCCTGGGAACACCTTCGACCCGCGCAAGTTCGTGCGAGCCTCATCAACACGCTCGAACGGCTCGCCCGGACCTCGGTCGACCTCTACCTGGTCCATGCTCCCGACGCCCACGTGCCGCTCAAGGACACGATGGGGGCCCTCGAGGCCCTCTGGAAGGAGGGAAAGGTCGGCGCCCTCGGGGTGTCCAATTTCTCGGTCGAGGAACTCGAGGCCGCGGCGGCCCCGCTCGCCGAGGCACGGATCGCGGTCGACCAGGTCGAGTACAACCTCTTCAACCGCGAGGAGGGCGACGGGCTCCGTGACTACTGCGAGAAGCACGGGATCCTGATCGAGGCCTACACGCCGCTCGCCCGCGGGCTCCTCCACGGGCGCTACCTGGACGGGAAACGGGTCCCCTCCGAGGTTCGGCGCTTCGCGCATCGCCTCTTCGAACCCGACCGTCTGCCCGAGATCCTGGCCCGCGCGCGCCGCCTGAAAGCCCTGGCGGAAGAGGAGGAGGTCCCGCTCGCCTCGATCGCGCTCCATTGGCTGGCCGCGCGCGGGGCCGCCCCCGTGGTCGGCATGAGCCGACCGGAGCAGGTCGACTCGAACCTTCTCGCGTGGTCCGTCCGCCCGTCCGACCGCGTCCTCACCGAGGCCGACGCGATCGCCCGAGGCGACCGTGCTTAGGCTCGTCGCCTTCGACATGGACGGGACGCTCGTCGACGTGGCGAGCTCCTGGCGGGTCGTGCACGACCACTTCGGCGACACGAACGACGAGGGCCTGCGACGGTTCCTCGCGAACGAGATCGACGATGAGGAGTTCATCCGCTCCGACATCCGCCGCTGGTGGACGCACGCGCCCTCCCTCACGGTCTTCGACCTCGAGCGGATCCTCTCGACGGTGCCGATGATGCCGGGAGCCGGGGGGCTCGTTCGCGAGCTCCGGGCCCGAGGGGTCCGCACGGCGATCGTGAGCGGCGGCCTCGACCTGCTCGCGCGACGGGTCGCGCGGGAGCTCGGCATCGACCTCGCGCTCGCGAACGGGGTCCGGGTCACTGCCGAGGGTCGACTGACCGGGGAGGGGATCGTCCGCGTGCCGATCCACGGAAAGGAGGACGTCCTCGCCCACCTCCAGGAGCAGCTCGGGGTCGCGCCCGAGGAGACCGCCTCGGTCGGGAATTCGGAGATCGACGTCGGACTCTTCCGACGCAGCCGGGTCGGCGTGGCGTTCCTCCCGGAGGACGCGGCGGTCCGGTCGGCCGCCACGGCGGTCGTCACCGAGCGCGACCTCACGAAGGTCCTCGACGCCCTCGGGGCGTTCGCGACCGCGTAGCGCCTACGAGGAACCCTTTTAGACCGTCGGCCGCTCTCCGCATCCTCTCATGCAATCCTACCAGGCGCTCCTCGAACGCGCGCGCGAAAAGCTTCCCCCGGTGCGGACGGGCGGCGAGCGGTTCGTGGTGCCCGAGCCCGACGTCATGACCGATGGGAAGAACACGGTCATCCGCAACTTCCAGGAGATCACCGGGGTCCTACGCCGGGAGCCGGCGCACGTCATCGGCTACCTCGCGAAGGAGGTCGGCTGCCCCGGCGTCCTCGACCTGCCCCGCGGCGTTCTCAAGTCCCGCCTGACGAAGGACCAGCTCTCCCAGCGGATCCGGGAGTACACGCAGAAGTACGTGATCTGCTCCGAGTGCAAGCGTCCCGACACCCACCTCCAGAAGGAGGGCCGACTGACCCTCCTCGTCTGCGAGGCGTGCGGCGCTCAGCGGCCCGTGACGATGCGCCGCGTCGTGACGCCCGAGAAGCCGAAGGCGCCGGTCGTCGTCGGCGAGGTCTACCGGGTCACGATCGAGGACCTCGGTCGCCGAGGCGACGGGGTCGCGAAGAAGGAGGGGTTCGTCATCTTCGTGACCGGGGCCAACCAGCGCGGGGTCACGGTGAACGCCAAGATCACGAAGGTCCTCGGCAACAACGCCTACGCGGTCGTTCAACCGTAGCGAGCGATGCGGAGCCTTCGCTGGGTCGGGCTGCTCGTCCTGTACGTCGGCGCGCAGTCGGTCGGCCTCGCCCTCGCCCAGCCGTTCCGGACCGTGGGCCTGGCCACGACCTCGAATCCCCAGAGCGTGACGACCCCGCTCGCCTTCATCGCGGTCATCGTCATCGCCCCGCTGTTCATCCTCTTCCTCGCCCGGCGACGGGGCGGACTCTCGGCCCTGCGCCAGCTGATCCTGCTCGCGATCGCGGGCTCCCTCTACTTCACGCTCTACGCCTCGCTTCTGATCCTCTTCCCGAACTACTACCTGCCGCCGCCGTACGGGGCCGAGCTCGTGGTCGACCCGGCGCTGATCCTCGCCGCGATGATCAGCGCCTCGATCTACCTCGCTCTCCTGATGGAACCGCAGTGGTACGTCGTCGACCTCGCCGGGTTCCTGGCGGCGGGCTCGCTCATCGCGATCCTCGGCATCTCCTTCGCGATCCTGCCGGCGTTCCTCCTGCTGGGCGCCCTGATGGTCTACGACGCGATCGCGGTCTACCTGACGAAGCACATGGTCTCGCTCGCGGACGTCGTGACCGAGATGAAGCTCCCGATCCTGATGGTGATGCCGGACTCGGCGGGCTACGACTACACCGCGGCTCCGACGCTTGCCGAGCAGCGGGGCCAGCCGGTGGAGGAGCGCGCGGCGCTGTTCATGGGGCTCGGGGACGTCGTGATCCCGGGGACCCTCGTGGTCTCGGCGTTCGTCTGGCTCCCCTCGACGCCGAGCTTCGCCGGCCTCGGCGCGAGCTTTCTCGTCGCCATCGGGACCCTCGTCGGGTCGCTGGTCGGGTACACCGTCCTGATGCGCCTCGTCCTGCGGGGGAACCCCCAGGCGG
>JBEKJT010000080.1:0-7342 GCA_050011075.1 Thermoplasmata archaeon | reverse complement strand
ATCCGGGGCCCGCCGGGGTGCGGGAATGAGCTCGGCCAACGGCGTCGGTCGGGGAGGGAGCTCGACCCGGATCTTGTGCCGGGTCGTCTTGGCCGGGAAGAGGTGGCCGCCGAGGCCGCGACGCACGACCTCGGCCTTCGTGATGGGAAGACCGGGCCGCCACGGCTCGAGGCTCACCACGTCCGTTTCGTACTCGAAGAGCCAGGTCGGCACGCGGTGGGCGCCGATCCGTCGGAGCGCCTCGACCCGGTGATGGCCGTTCAGGATCACGAGGGACCCCCGGGAGGCCCAGATCGGGTCGGCGAAGACCCCGGCCCGCGTGATCTCGGCGATGAGCTCGACGACGTTCTCCTCGTCGATCTCCTCGTGGGAGTGCAGCTCCTCGATGGGGACGAGGTCGAACTCGGGGTCCGACGTCATGCGGCGGTTCCCTCCCGCGCCTCCGTGAGCGCCCGTCGTACATAGACTCCGACCATGCGGCGGCGGTAATCGGGAAGGAGGAACGTATTGTGGACCGGTCGCACCTTTCGGGTCACCTCCTCGGCGAGGCGGGCGAGCGTCGTGTCGGTGAGCGGGGAGCCCACGAGCGGGTCCGTCAGCTCGTCAAAGCGTCGGGGGTAGGTCTCGAGCCCGCCGACCGCGAGGCGCAGGGACTCGACCCGGCGGCCGTCCCATCGTCCCGCGACCGCGACCCCGAGTTCGGGAAAGTCGTACGACGGCCGGACGCGGAGCTTCTTGTACCGGGCGCGCTGGCCGATCGACGAGCGCGGCAGATGCACCGAGACGACGAGCTCCCCGGGTCCGAGTCGCAGGCGTCGGATGCCATCGCCCACCGCGTCGTAGAGGTCCGGGAGCGGAACGCGGCGGCGTCCCGCCGGTCCGGCCACTTCGACCTCGGCGTCGAGCACCATCAGGGGCGGAGCGAGGTCTCCCGAGAACGTCGCGTAGCAGCGCTCCTTCTGCGGTACGACGTGGCACCGGTCGCCGTCGGCCTTCAGGCAGAAGCCGAGGCTCTCGCGCCAGAAGTAGCTCTGGTTGAAGAAGAAGCACCGGGTCTCCACCAGGAGGTTCCCGCCCACGGTCCCGCTCGACCGAACGAGCGGCGTCGCGACCTCTCGGAGCGCGTCCGCGACCCCGGGGTACGCGCTGAGAAAATCGCGGTCCGCCTCGAGGTCGGCGAGCCGCACCATCGCGCCGATCCGCTCGAGCGAGTGGCCCCGAAGCTCCCCCACGTCCTCGAGAGCGATGAGATGGGGACGGAGATTGATGTGCATCTTGTAGTTCGGAAGAAGGTCCGTTCCTCCGGCAAGGTAGTCGAACCGGCCGGCGAGCGTCCCGGCGAGCCGGACCGTCTCGTCGACCGTCGTCGGTCGGTGGAGCTCGAACGGGTCGAGATGCATCGACGCTACTCCCCCTTCCACGGTCGGCGTTCGGCGTGGCGCTGGTCGAGCCCGCGCAGCACGCGGTCCGGCGTGATCGGAAGCTCGGTGAACCGCACCCCGATCGCATCGTAGAGTGCGTTCCCGATGGCCGGGAGCGTCGCGATCAGCGGTCCCTCGCCCGCCTCTTTCGCCCCGAACGGTCCTTCGGGGTCGTCCTCCCCGACCAGGAGGATCTCCACGGCGGGCATCTGCTGGGACATCGGGATCTTGTACTCGAGGAGGGAGGGGTTGAACAATCGCGAGCCGCGGTAGTTCATCGACTCCCCCATCACCTGGCCCAGTCCCATGTGGATCGAGCCTTCGATCTGGCCCTCGACCGCGAGCCGGTTCAGCGCCCGGCCGCAGTCGAACGCCGCCCAGATCTTCACGACGCGATACTCCCCGGTGTCGACGTCCACGTCGACCTCGGCCACGTACGCCGCGAACGAGTAGGCCGGCGCGGTCCCGGCGCGGGCTCCTTTGAACGAGCCGCCGACCGGTTTCGTCTGGTACGAGCCGCTGGCGGTGAGCGCGCCCGACGTTTCCATCGCCTTGTGCAGTGCCTTTAGGAACGATACTCCCGTCGTAGCGTCCGCGCCGAGCTCGAACCGTTCGTGCCCCACGACGACCTCCTCGGGTCGGCGTTCGAGGAGCTCGGCGGCGGCGGTGACGAGCTTGCCTTTCAGCTCCTCGGCCGCTGCGCGGGCCGCGTTCCCCATCATGAACGTGACCCGGCTCGAGTACGAGCCGAGGTCGATCGGGCTCACGTCCGAGTCGACGCGCTGGACGTGGACCCGCTCGAGGTCGACCCCCAGGACCTCGGCGACGATGGCCGCGAGGAGCGTGTTCGACCCCTGGCCGATGTCGGCTTGCATGGAGTGCACCGCGATCCCGCCGTCCAAGTCGACCTTGAGGTGGACGGTCGATTGCGGCATCTTCGGCGTGAAATGGATGGGACTGTTCGACCCTGAGATGTAGAAACCGCAGCCGAGCCCGACTCCCCGGCCGTACGGGAGCCGCCGGAACTTCTCGGCCCACCCGCTCTTCTCGCGGGCCGCCGCCAGGCACCGGAGGAACGAGGTCGACGTGATGCGAAACTCGTTGACGGTCGTGGAGTTGGGGGGCAGCGCGTTCTTCTCGCGGAGCGCGAACGGGTCGAGACCGATCTTCTCCGCCAACATGTCGAGGGCGACTTCGATCGAGTAGCGGATGTTCGTCCCACCGTGCGCGCGCATCGCTCCGGACGGGGGCTTCGTGGTGTAGACCCGGCGACCCTTGTAGCGGAAGTTCGGGACCCGATACGGTCCCATCGCGAGGACGCCGTTGTAGTACGTCGTGACCGTGCCGAACGAGCTCCACGCACCGCCGTCGATCAGCGCGTCGATGTCGTACGCGAGGAGCGTGCCGTCCGCGTCCGCGGCGATGCGAACGTCGTTCTGGGTCGGGTGGCGACCGTGGTTCGTGTAGAAAACCTCCTCCCGGTCGAAGAGGACCTTGACCGGTCGGCCGGTCTCGATCGCGAGCGCGGCGCAGACGATCTCGTGCGGGAGGGGGTCCGATTTCCCACCGAAGCCACCGCCGACCTCGGGTTTGATGACCCGGATCCGGTGCATCGGGATCCCGAGCACTTCGGAGAGCGACCGGTGCAGGTAGTGCGGCACCTGGGTCGCGCTCCAGACCGTGAGGCGGCCGTCCGGCGTCGCCTCGGCTACGGTCGCCATCGGCTCGGTGAAGGCATGGGTCACGCCGGCGAACGTCCCACGCACCCGGGTCGTGACCGCGGCCCGGCCAAACGCCGCATCGACATCGCCGAAGTGCTGGACGACCTCCTTCTGGATGTTCGAGCCGGCGAGTCCGCGCGCATGGATCGGCTCCGGGACCGGCCTGACCCCCACTCTCGGGTCGGAGTACTCCGGCAGGAGCTCGATGTCGGCGCGGATGAGCGACAGCGCCGCCTCGGCGGTCCGTTCGTCCCGTGCGGCGACCGCAGCGATGATATCCCCGATGTACCGGGCCTTGCCGACCGCGATCGCCGTCTCGTCGTGGGTGATCGGCAGAACGCCGAACGGGGTCGGATACCGTTCCCCCGTCAGGACTGCATGGACCCCGGGGAGCGCGCGGGCCGCGCTCACGTCGAGGGAGCGCAGGCGGGCGTGCGGCCATGGGCTGCGAAGGAGCCGGCCGACCAGCATGCCGGGTCGTTGGATGTCGTCCGTGTACTCCGCCCGACCCGTGACCTTCAGAGGACCCTCCACGTACGGGATCCGTCCGCCGAGCAAGCGGTACGGGCCCGGCGTCGAGGACGACACTACCGTACCCCCGACGCAGCTTGGATCGCCTCGATGATCTTGAGATAGCCCGTGCACCGACAGAGATTCCCCGAAATTGCACGCTCGATCTCGTCTCGGCTCGGGTTCGGATTCGACCGGAGGAGGGCCGTCGCGGTCACCACGAACCCGGGGGTGCAAAACCCGCACTGGGTGGCGCCGAGCTCGACGAACGCCTGCTGGACTGGGGAAAGTCCCTGGGGCGGGGAGACCCCTTCGACCGTCTCCACCGTGCGTCCGTCGACCAAACGGGCGAGCGTGAGGCAGCTCAGGGTAGGCCGGCCGTCGATAAGGACCGTGCAACACCCGCAGGTCCCTAGGTCGCACCCTCGCTTCGTGCCGGTGAGACGCAGGTCCTCGCGCAGGAGGTCGAGGAGGACCCGAGCCCCTTCGCACGGCACTTCGACCGGGTGGCCGTTCAGCTGGAACTTAAGGGGACCGGAGGACGGCATCGGTGTCTTGGACGGTCGAACCTACCTCATGCGCACTAGTACGTAAGGTGGTCGGGTGCATCTCCGCCACGATCTCGCCCACGATGCTCACGGCGATCTCCGCGGGGCTCTCCGCGCCTATGGCGAGACCGACCGGCGAACGAACGCGCGCCATCGCGTTCCGGGAGACGCCCCGGGCGCGCAGCTCGGCGAACATGTGCTCGCGTTTCGATGCGCTCGCGATCAGTCCGATCACGTTCGGGAACCGTTCGATCGCGCTCGCGAGGACCTCGAGGTCCTTCCGCGCGTCGTAGCCCAAAAGGTACAGGTGAGTGTACGACGCCGGGTCGAGGACGTCCCACAGATGCTCCGGTTCCACCGTGACGCGGCGTTCGGCCATCGGAAAACGGTCGGCTTCCACCCATTCGGGCCGATCGTCGGCGACGCTGTAGTCGTATTCGAGGGTCGGAAGGAGCGCGGCGAGCGCATGCGCGACGTGGCCGCCGCCCCACAAAATGAGGTTCGGTCGCGCCGGTATGTACTCGACCGCGATATCGACCGAGCCGCCGCACAGGCTCGGGAGGCCTCCCGACTTCCACGCCGCGAGGTCGAAATGATGGAGGTCGCCTTGGCGGTGTTCGAACGCGGCCTTCGAGAGCGCCTTGACCTGTTCTTCGAGCGCGGCGCCGCCGATCGTCCCGGTCGTGGAACCGTCCGAGCGCATGAGCATGGAGGCACCGAGTTTGCCGGGCACCGAGCCGACCGCCCGCACGACGGTCGCGCGCACGAACGGCTGGTGAAGCTCGAGCAGCCGTAGGGCTTCGCGCGTCTGCCGGCGGTCCATCACTCCTCCTCGCTCCGCTCCCACGCGTCGTGGGCCTCTCGATACGCCTCGGGCGTGTCGACGTTCGCGACCACGCCGGGGTCGTCCACCGGGACGCGGCGTACCTGAGGTCCGAGTTCCGGCAGGAGGGCCCGGATCGGAGCGTCCGGCCGCAGCTCGAGGAGCTCGTGGCGCACCGTGGACCTCCAAAGGACCGGATGACCGTTGTTTCCTTGGTACGTCGGAATGAACCAGACCCCGAGGAGGTCGCGGTCCGGCAGTCTCGCGAGAAGTTCGACCGTACGCGGAAGGACGAAGGGATGGTCCACGGGCCAGAAGAGAATGTCCCGGGCGACGGGAAGCGCGTTCAGCCCGGCTTGCACCGACGCGGTCCTTCCCTCATACCAATCTTCCGCCTCGACCACGGTCACCGGAAGACTTCGGACCTCATGCCGGATGCCCTCGCGATGGGCGCCGACGACGACCACCACCGGGTCGAGCCCGGCTTCGAGGGAGATCTCCGCCAAACGGCGGATCGCCGTTCGCTCGCCCACGGGAACGAGGGCCTTCGGCGATCCCCCAAATCGACTCGACTCTCCGGCGGCCAGCAATAGAGCGGCACTCGACATTCTCATCCCGTCCGATCCCTCGGACTCGGCGGTGGTACGGCGGAGGGGTTAGTTAAGCGCACGGCCGCGGTCCATGCGGGGGCGGCCTCATCACCCCGAGCCGCGGGGTTCGACTTTAAATACCGCGACCGGGTGGGCGCGCCGCTCCATGACCCACCCGAACGATGTACCGCCCGCATTGCTCTTGGCGCAGCTCGCGACGGAGCTGAGGAACCGACAGGCCGTCGCGCCACCGCCCTGGGCGACGTTTGTCAAGACGGGGGTCCACAAGCAGCGCGCCCCGATGCAGACAGACTGGTGGTATCTCCGAAGCGCCTCTGTCCTGCGCAAGATCTACCTCAAGGGACACGTGGGGGTGACCCGGCTGAGCGCGGAGTACGGCGGCAAGCGCGACCGGGGCAGCGCCCCGTACCACGCTCGTACGGGCTCGCGGGCGGTCCTGCGGGAGATTGTTCAACAGCTCGAGAAATCCGGACTCGTCCAGCCGTACAAGACCCAGGGACGCCGCGTGAGCCCCGAGGGGGAGAAGCTCCTCTCCGCGGTGTCGAAGGGGATCCTACAGAAGCTCGCGACGGAGCGTCCCGAACTCGCCAAGTACCTCTAGCGACCGTAGGGTGGGGCGACGAGGAGTGTCCGATGGCATACGGAGAGGACCCCGAACTCGCGGAACTTCGGCGCCGACGCATGCGCCAGATCCAAGACTCGCAGAGCTCCGAGGCGGCGAACAGCCAGATGTACGCCGCCCAGGAAGCGGAGATGCAGCGGCGAGAGGCCGAGCGCTCCGAGATCCTTCGGCGCATCCTCACGCCCGAAGCGCGAGAGCGCCTCGGACGGATCCGCCTGGCCAAGCCCGAGGTAGCTTCCTCGGTCGAGCAACAACTCATCGCGCTGGCCGCGAGCGGCCGGATCCAGCGTCAGGTCGACGACGCGACGCTCCGAGCATTGCTCGAGCGGATCGCTCCCGAACGACGCGAGATCAACATCACGCGACGGTGAGGAGAACGAACGATGGCGAACCGTAGGAAGAGCCTCGCGCGCAAGATCCGCCTGATTCGGGTCGTCAAATCGAACCGACGCGTCCCGGCCTGGGTGATGCAGCGCACGAGCCGACGGGTGACGCGCCACCCGAAGCGGCACACGTGGAAGCGCGGCCACCTGCACAAATAACGGAGGAATCGATCGATGCCCCCCAAGACCCCTGCCCGTCACAACGAAGAGCTCGAGCGCGAATACGTCATCCCGCTGCGGGCGAGCATGCACCAGCCGTCGCGACGACGCCGGGCGGGACACGCGCTCGAAACGGTCCGTCGGTTCGTGACCCGCCATATGAAAGGGAAGTCCGAGGACGTCTGGATCGACCCTCGGCTCAACGAGCACATCTGGGAGCGGGGCGTCCAGCACATCCCGTCCTACGTTCGCGTGAAGGCGATCCGTTTCGAGGACGGCCTCATCGAAGTGGACCTCCTCGACACGGAATAGCACCCCGACACGGGAGACGCCTCGCGTGCCGGTCGGTCGCACCCTCTTCGGTGGAAGCCCCTACCTCGGCGTCTACCTTCGGGTCGTCGACCGCGCTGCGATCGGTCCGCCCAGCCTTGCCGCCGCGTTCGAGCACGACCTGGAGCGGCTTCTGAAGGTCCGGGTGGTCCGCAGCTCCGTCTTCGACTGCGAGGTCGTCGGCGCGCTCGTCGCGGCGAACTCCCGGGGGATC
>JBEKJT010000079.1:0-7353 GCA_050011075.1 Thermoplasmata archaeon | reverse complement strand
TACTGGTTAGAATAACCGACGTAAGCCCGGCCCTCGCAGGCGCACAACTCGGAGCGACCGCCTTGTAAGAGCGGAGGCACCGGAATCTCGACGAGGACCGAAGGCGGCCGAGGGAGGCGCCCTATCCTGGGGGTTAACCTTCTTACTTAAATCGGAGAAGTCCGGTTGGCCCGTCCGATATCCATGCTGCCGGGCGTTCGCGTGATCGACCTGAAGCGCAACATTGACGATCGAGGATCGTTCACGGAAGTAATGCGGGAGGATTGGTCCGAGTTCCTTGGCACGGAGCGACCGGTTCAGGCGAACTACTCGGTCTCCTATCCAGGGATGATTCGCGCATGGCACCGCCACGAACGGGGCCAGTTCGACATCTTTATCGTCGTCCGGGGGGCCCTCAAGGTCTGCGCGTACAACGACCTCGGTGACCCTCAGAACGGAGAACTCGACGAGATCGTAGCCAGCGGGGAGCGCTTCCAGGCGGTGATGGTCCGGGGTCACTATTGGCACGGGACCAAGTGTGTCAGTCCCACCCCCTCCGAAACCATCTACTTCGTTACACGACTCTACGATCCCAAGGCACCGGACGAGCTCCGCCGCCCGTGGGACGATCGGGCGATCGTGCCGGCCTCGATCAACGGAAATTCTCGCGACCCCCGTGTGGGCAAACCGTGGGACTGGAACGCGCCTCCACACAAGTGACCGGAATGGACCGGACCGTTGTTCTCGGCGGCAGCGGGTTCGTCGGACGGGAACTAAGAGACCAGTTCGCCTGCATAGGGACGTCCCTTACCCCACGAGAGGGATTCCTCGAGGTCGACGCGACCCGTTTTGACGACCTTCGAGAGAAGCTTAGCCCTCTGAACCCGGAAGTGCTCGTGAACTGCGTCGGCCTCGCCGACGTCGATCGCGCGGAGCGAGAGCCGGATCTTGCCGTCTCTCTGAACGTGGGCGTCGTCAAGAACCTGGTCCGACTTCAACAGGAGATGGACTTTCAGCTCGTTCACATATCGACAGACTACGTTTTTGACGGGGCGCAGGGCATGTACGGGGAAACCGACCCGGTGCATCCCATCAACGAGTACGGCCGGTCCAAACTGAACGGGGAACAGGCGGCCCTCAGGGCCCATCAACCCCTACTCCTCCGGATCTCCTCACCCTTTGGCCGTGGATATGGAGCCCGAAAGCCCCAGTTCTTTCGGTACGTCACCGACAACCTGCGTTCCGGGAAACCCGTCCGGGCACTCATGGACCAGCGAGTGACGGCGACGTTTCTCCCGGATCTGGCCCGAGCCATCGAGATCCTTGCCCGTCGGTCGGTTAGTGGAATCGTCCACGTAGGAAGTGCCCAGCCGCTGACGAGGTTCGAGTTCGCTCAGGAGATAGCGAAGGTCGTGGGTGCGGATCCCGGGTTGGTGGCCCCCGGTCTACGATCCGACATGAAACAGTGGACGGCGCCCCGCCCCGCTGACACCTCGCTCAACGTGGAGCATTCGCTCGGGCTCGGAGTCCGCTACACTCCCGTCGAAGCAGCTCTGACGGAACTTCTGTCCGGCGATGGTTCTCACTAGCCGGCGACGACGGCTCGCCCCCAAGTTCTATAGGACGACCCCACGCAGGGCTATGGACTCCCCGGCGCTCGGGTCGCTCAGGAGGTGGCGGTACCACTCGACGGTCTTGTGCTGAACCGACGGCACAAGGGCGCCGGAGGCCAACGCGGATTCGATCTCGCGGGTCGCGTCCCCGGGGGTCAGCTGGGGGTGAAAGCCGAGCTCCTGGCTCGCCCGTCGGAAGCTCACACGATACGACCTCAGGTCCGGGTCCCCATACCATTCGAGGGTGGGACGGGTAGACATCGAGTCTGCCACGAGTTCGGCGAGCTTCGCGATCTGAAAGTTCTGGTCGTCCGAACCGATGTTGAACACCTGGCTGCGGATCTTGGACGGGTCCTTTTCAAGGAGCTCCGTGAGGGCGCGTGCCGCATCCCGGACGTGTAGGAAAGGTCGCCACTGGGTCCCGTCCTTCATGATCGGGATCTTACCGGATTTCCGCGCTCCCACCACCATTGCATTGATCGCCAGGTCCAGTCTCATTCGTCCTGAGAGCCCGTACAGCGTAGCGAATCGAACCGCCATAGGACAGAAAGTGGGGGTCGCCAGAGGCAGGATGTCCCCCTCCGCCAGTACATTGGCGCGGGCATAGGTAGTCAGAGGGTTCGGCGGCGTGGTCTCGTCCAGCAGACCATCGCGGAAACCGTACACGGAACAGGAAGACGTCAGGATATACCGGGCTACGCCGGCCTCTCGGGCCAGGCGGGCCACTCGAATTCGACCCAGGTAGTTGATGTCCAGGGTCTTCCACGGGTCGAGATCCCCGGCGGGGTCGTTCGAAAGGGCCGCCATGTCGATGACCGCGTCCTGACCCTTCAAGAGGCCGCCGTCGAACCAACGAACATCGTCCCGAACCAGTCGGAGGGACGCGTTTCCCTTCAGCACGGCGAAGATCTCGGCTCCAAAGAAGAAGCGATCGATCACCGTGACCCGATGTCCCCGTTGAAGAAGGATGGGGACGAGGGATGTGCCGATGTACCCCCCTCCCCCCGTAACGACGATGTTCATGGCGGCGGGCGCACCGATGGCAGACTAAATACGTTAATGCGTAACTGACCTCCCGTCCGCCGAAGCGCGGTCACGATGGATCCCGCTTCCCCGGGGGCAGTATGAAAGGTTTGATTTTGGCGGGAGGGCACGGAACTCGTCTCCGTCCCCTCACCTTCACCGGCAATAAGCACATGATCCCCATTGCGAACCAACCCATTCTGTTCTATGGGCTGAGGAACCTGGCCCGTGCCGGGATCCGGGATGTTGCGGTCATCTTGGGCCCCGTCGAGGAGGGCATCCGGTCGGGCATCGGCGATGGAAGTCGTTTCGGTCTGAAGGTCGAGTACATTGTCCAGGGAGATCCCAGAGGTCTCGCGCACGCGGTCCTCTGCGCTCGCGAGTTCCTGGGAAGCGATCCGTTCCTCATGTATCTCGGCGACAATCTGCTGCAATCGGGGGTGACACAGTTCGTCGAGAAGTTCGAAGCCGACCGAGCGGATGCGGTCGTCGGAGCCACTCCCGTGGAACGCCCCCAAGGGTACGGCGTTGTTGAGGTCGACGGGGATCGCATCGTCTCCCTCGAGGAGAAACCCATGCACCCTCGAAGCAATCTCGCGCTAATCGGGGTCTACCTCTTCACCGAAGCCATCCACCCGATTGTCGCCCGTCTGGCTCCTTCCCGCCGTGGTGAGCTCGAGATCACGGACGCGATCTGGCGACTTGCGCAGCCCCCCGGGCGCGTGTCGGTCATTCAGGTTAACGGATGGTGGAAGGACACCGGCCACCCGGAAGACCTGCTCGAGGCGAACGAGCTGGTCCTCCGAAGTATGCCGCCCGAGAGCTTCCCGGTCGAGGGGACAATCCTTCCGGGAGCCCACATCGAAGGACCCGTGGGCGTCGGACCGGGGTCGATCATCGACTCGAGCGCCAAGGTGGTCGGACCCACGGTCCTCGGCTCCGACGTGCGCGTGGGGAGTGGGAGTCAGATCGGCCCGTTCACCGCGATCGGCAATAACGTCGTGGTCGACCGCTCGTCGATCCGAGGGTCCATCGTGTTGGACGGAGCCCGAATAGACGGGGTATCGCTCGTCAACAGCCTGGTGGGAAGGAACGTAGAAGTGAGGTCGGCTCGGCCAGTGAATCGTGAGCTCACCCTCACCGTAGGGGACTCCTCGCGAATCGTCTTTTGAAGGCCCCCAATGTTCGCCGACCGTCTATTTCGGTCAACCGCCTCGTCCATCCCTTTCCTCACTTCCGATCTGGCGGTTCATGGGCGTCCCGTGCTAGGCCTTCGCAGGAAATCGACTCGGTGTTATACTGCGCGGGACGACCTGATGCCGGAGAGCGGAACTCGAGGGCCTCCACCCAAAGTCATAAGAGAAGTGTGAATCACCTTGAGGACTAACCAGGGTCGCTGGAGGACATGACCGAGGCGGCGTCACTGTCTGCACCGGAGCGGCCACCCGGGCGCCTCCGGAGTGGATCCACCGCGGCATCGGAGGAGATGGTAGAGGCGGTCACGATGTCGCCGACCGAAGTTGGGTTGGATTCGGGAGTCGAGTCGCCCTCGAGCCGGTCAGAGTCGTCCTCAAGGAGCAGAGTGACGTCGACCACGTCTGTCGTGCGTGTGTTGGTCACGATTCCGGTGAAGAACGAGTCCGAACGGCTGATCCCTGCTATTCGAGAGTTGAAGTCGACGTTCGACGCTTCGGGATTCGTCTACCAGTTGTCCGTCGCGGAGGACGGATCGACGGATGGCACCAAGGCCGTTCTGTCTAAACTACCCGGTCTTTTTCCTGAGATCATCATCCAGGAGTGGCCCCACGCCCTTGGCCGGGGCAAAGCGCTTCGGCAATTCTGGTCCTCCCAGATCGCAGACATCTACTGTTTTACGGATGCGGACCTCGCGACCGGTCCGGAGCCGCTAGCGACGGTCGTCCGAGAGGTGGCAAACGGGTGGGATGTGGTCACCGGTTCCCGGTACACGCCGGGAAGCGTAGTCCACCGCCCTCCGTTGCGTTCTATCGTCTCCCACGCTTACAACTGGCTGGTCCGGTCGGTCTTCTCCGATTCCATTCGTGACCATCAGTGTGGGTTGAAGGCCTTCAGCTCGCACGCGGTCGAAGAGCTCCTCGATCAGACCATCGAGGACTCCTGGTTCTGGGACACTGAGATCCTGGTGCTGGCTCACGCCAACGGCCTGCGTATCAAGGAGGTCCCCGTCACCTGGATCGAGAAGAAGACGCAGCGAACGAACATCGGTCGTCTGCTCGCGGATGTCGCGATCCATGGCGCTGGCCTGATCCGATTGCGATCGCGGATTCGCTCGAGCGAATTCAAGAAGCGGGTTCGGTCACGAGATCACGCGACCTGTGCGTCCGAGCGATCCATCGGCCGTCTTCCTAAGGCGGACATCCCGCCAATGCAACGCCCGTAAGGAACTCGAACACGAAAGCATCTCCCACGTGGAACACGATCGAGAAGTCGGAGTCGGCCTCTAAGGGCGCTGGTGGGATCGCGGGGAATTCAGCAGTGTTCTGGCCCGTAACGAACACTTCGGTCACTCCCAGTTGAACGAGGTCTGCTCGAACGGACCCGTTGTAGACCCCGGCCGTCAACGAGCCGATGGCCGTGACGTACGAGAGATTGTAGGTAGAAGGGAACGCGGGAAAGACGACCTGCGCGCTGGAGTACTCTGGGAGGTATTCGGCCACCGAACCGGGTGCGACTAGGACGCGAGAACATCCGGGTAAGCCGCCTCCGGCCCACTCCAACGCGGCGATGTCTCCCGGGCTTACGTTCGCGAGATCCTGGACGTGGTCATAGATGAAAGTTGGCGCCGACACGATAGTCGTCCCAGCACCTAATCCGAACGTGACCAAAAGAAAACCGACCGCGACGACCGATACCCACTTCGTCCGGGTTCCGCCGGTGGCCCATGCGGTCGTGGGTCGATCCGAGAGGCTCCTGGGCCTTCTCGACGAACGGATGGGTGAATCTGAGGTATCCGAAGAGGGCCAGGTGATCCCGTGGAGACTCGCCACCAGCGGAAGGAGGGCGATCAGCTCGAAGAAGATGAACAGAACGATCGAGAACTCCTCGACGTTCGTGAGGATTTGAATCGAGATCGGGAACCCATCGACCGAGGCTGCGAGAATCAACGCGGTTGCCGCGAAGGATGTCATCGTACCAATGAGGACCGTGTGAACCATCTGACCTGGCAGCCCGAATCGGTTCTTCGATCCAGGGTGAAGAAATCGTAGGGCGGGCAGAACGAGGCCAATTGCGAGGAGAACTGCCAGAAGAAGGCTCACCGACGCGAAGGGAGAGAGCTTGTACTTCCAGAGCAAGAAGGGATCCAGTTCCCCGGTCACCGACCGATAGCTCGGGGGCGAGGAGGGCAGAATTGCATAGGGTGTCGACCCGACGGGGGATAGAATGTATCCGGGGTATCCACTCCATAGAATGAAACCGGCGATGCTGCGAGAAAGGAACAGAGCCGCAACGGCAGAGGTGACGAGCCAACGGCCGGCCACGGCTCGCAAGTGGGCTCGAGCTGCGACGGCGGACGCGAACCAGAAGCTGCCGGCCAGAAGCAGGAGCTCGATTCCTACCGTTTCGCTGAGCGTGGCGGCCGTGCCCACGAGCGCTCCGAACGCGAGCAGGTCACGCCAGGGTCGAGGGGTGATCCGGGTGAGTGGGGCAATCCACCCGAGAGTCAAGATGAATAGTGGGAGAGCGAATACAAAATCGTACGACCCTCCAACGAACAGTCGGGGCCACGCTGCGACGAGGCCAAAAAACCCGGCAAAGAGCAGGCCGGTGAGATCGCGATCCCGTACTGGCCCTTCGTTGTTCAATCGAGTCCCAAGACAGAAGGCCGCGACGGGCGTTAGGCTGAGGAACAGGGCCGGCAGAAGAACGGGTCCCGCGAGGATGGGCCATCCCATCAGAAGAGTCGGCAGGGTTTCCCACACCGGCGCCCCTTGGGGGTACTCTACGCCCATGTTGGCAAAGGGGGCGAGAGTCCAAGGAAGAGTATGGTTGCGAAGGATCAGATTCGCGAACAGCGCATGATTTGCTCCATCATACGTGTTGGTAAAGGGCAGAGAAGCGACACTCGAGACTTCGAGGACGAGCAGACCGAGACTGACCGCCCCGAGGAGGAGGGCCGGGACCCCGGTGGCCCAGCGGAGGAAGAGACGTATTCCGCTCCACCGTTCGCGAAACCAGAAGGTCCCGAGGGCGGCGGCTCCGACGGCGAGCAGCGCGACAACGAGCGGAGCTCCGAAGATGGGAAGAGGGATAGACGCCATGACGAAGAGCAGCCCCCCGCTCCCGTAAAGTGCGATCAGCAGGCGCTCGGGAGGATTGGTTCCAATTCGGTGACCGAGGAACCATTCCAGGACCCTCAGCAGGACGAGCCCCAGCGGCAGCACGGCCAAGGTGAGGAACACGAGGCCGAGCACGACGACTCCCGCCGGCAGAGGCCACACGGGTCGGCCACCAGTAGGCGGGGGAAATACCTTCTGGCCGACCGACGGCGAACTGGGTCACTTCAGCATGCTGTAGGCGTTTCCGTCACCCCTTTACCTCTGCTTCGGGACGACTCGCACATTGCCGACTGCGCACGAGCTAGTGCCGCGTCCACCAGCGGTGTGCGGGGCGTGAATTCGTCGCGCAGTGCACCCGATTGAGCCGTCGGATGGCGAACCGGAGTGCTCGATCCGCTTCGTCCCAACTACCGTAGTTGGAC